>DATMFC010000036.1:0-5102 GCA_035556335.1 Planctomicrobium sp.
GACCGAATTCAGATGCCACAGCAACAACGGTGTCGTTAATCAGTCCGGTCTGTTTGAGATCTTCCATCAGAGCAGAGACTGCCTGATCGAGCGCGGCGGCCATCTGGGGAAGGCGTGTCCAGAGTTCGGTATGGTGGTCAAAACCTCCATAGTTCACTTCAACGCACCGGATACCGCTTTGGATTAAACGGCGAGCCAGCAATAGCCCGCGACCAACCCGACTCGATCCATAGGCTTCTTTTGCGGCATCGGTTTCATTCGACAGATCAAATGCCTTGAGGTCTTCACTTCTGAGTAAAGTGATGGCGTTCGCGTAGAGGTCATCATAACCTTTGACCTGCGAATTCTTGCTGGCCAGAGTTCGGAATGCGTGATCGAACGAATTGGAAAGTTCCATTCGCTTATCAAACGCCTGATCCGTGAGATACGCTGGAGATTTAGTGTTCTGTAATCCGTAGTCGGGATTTCCGATGGGGATCGGGGAGTATTGCGCCCCCAGGTAACCGGGTCCGACCCCTCCACCAATCTGCACCGTGCTGGGAAGACTTGGATGGCTGCGGCCAAAGAACTTCTGGGCCCAGACTCCCAGTCCGGGGTGAGCGATCGACGCAATCTTCCGGTAGCTGGTCTGCTGCAGGTAGCTGGCATCATTATGGTCCGCCGTTGGAGTATTCATCGTGCGGATGATCGCCAGATCATTGGCAATGCCTGCCAGTTTGGGCAGGTATTCACCGAATAGAACTCCGGGGATACTGGTCTGGATTGTCTGGGTTTCTCCCTGAACTTCCCGTCCCGGCTTTGGATCAAACGTATCGACGTGACTCATCGCCCCGCCCAGACGGACATAAATCAGGTGCTTGGCCGGTGCCCCTTTGGAGCCTGCCTGCTGTTCCGCGGCGGCGGCGAGAGATCCCAGTCCTGGCAACAGGCTCAGTCCAAAGGCTTGTTGAGCCGTTCGACACAGAAATTCCCGTCGGCTGAGAAAATCCATGGATGCATGTAACATGACAACATTCCCTTCAGTAGATTCGAACTGAATTGTTTCAAACGCAAATGATGATGGCTTAGTGTCTCTCCGGAGATGTCGGTGTCACGGCGATATCGCGTGCTCATTGCATCGCTCACAGACAAGATAGATGCGTCGTCGGACTTTCCGGATTGTTTCTAAGAGCCGCGAACAAAACCTCTCAAACGGTGAATATTTCCTTTCCGCGAGCGGATCGGGGTCAGTTTTGTTAGGGGTTCTTACTGGATGAACAGGAACTCTCGGGTGTTCAGGAGGGCCCAGACGACGTTTCCGTATCCAACCCGGCCGTATTGCCTCATTTCATTCATTGCCATACGTCGTTCCTCCGGCGTCGGAGTTCGAGAAAGGATCGACCAGAACATGGCATCAATCTGCAATTCCGGCGTTTTCTTAGCGACAATACGGTTGTAGATGACAGACCCTTCTTCGAGCATCATGTGCGTCACGTTTCCGTTGAACATGGCGAGCAACTGGGGAACGGTCCCTTCTGTTGTACTATCATCGATTTGATCGCGGTTGCTTTGCCCGAACTCACGAAGAAAATGTCCGGCGGGAAGTGGCTGTCGTAACTCGGAAGCGGGAAGCAATTCCTGTCCTTTGTACAGATACTTCTTGCGTTCCTCATTCGCTTGCTTCTGATAGCTTTTATACTCGTTGATCTTGACGATGACGTCCTGAACATTCTGGGCGTGATCCAGTCGAATGGAATTTGCCAGTTCGCTGGAAAGATCAAAAGTGTAGACCGGACGTTCCATTGTCAGCGTGATCAGGGAATCCCAGATTTGTTCTGCCGACATGCGTCGCAGCACTGGACCGGGGAAGTGATACGGTTCGTCTAAAGCGATATCGTCGTAAGTGACCTGCCGACGGAAGGCTTCGGTGTAGCATAAAATCCGGTAGAACTCGCGGAGATTGAAGTCCAGCCGGACCATTTCCTGTTCCAGAAACGCCATCAATTCCGGATTGGAGGCAACCGTGTCATCCCGCATATCGTCGACCGGTTCAATCAATCCCCGACCGAATGCGTGTTTCCACTGTCGATTGGCGATCGTTTTGGCGAACCGAGGGTTTTTGCCGGAAGTCAGCCATTCCGCAAACGCTTCGTATCGCCCTTTCCCTTTCAACTCCGGCATGTCCCCGAAGATGACTGCCGGTTGAGCAGTGTCCCCAGGTTTTGCGTTGGAATAAGCGTAGTCTTTCGGGAATTTCAGTTGTCGTTTACTGTCTTCTTCGAAGTTGTAGCCATTCTTGCGCTGAAGCGCCTGTGCCAGACGGCCATCTGTTGACTCGTACTCGATGACGTCATAGATCCAGCCGCCGGCGGGTTTGTTTTTGGGTTCAAATCGGGACAGCATGGCTCCCAGTTGAGGATTGGGGCGAACCCGATAGTTGCCTCCGAAAACAAAGGCCGCGAGGTCGTAGAATTCCTTCTGCTTCCACCGATCAAATGGGTGGTCATGGCACTGAGCACAGCCGATCTGGGTTCCCAGAAAAATCCGCACGGTGTTATTCAGGCTGTCCAGCGGCATACCGACATCGCGCAGCTTATAACCGACTGCCGGGTTGTCCCAGATCGCTCCTTCGGCTGTCAGCATTTCCCGTACGAACTGATTGTACGGTTTGTTTTTGCGCAGGCTGTCCTTCACCCATTCCTGGTAGGGAGCGAGATGGTTGTCTCCTCCCACAGAATCCATCAACCGGAGGGTATCGGCCCACTGATTGTATTGGTGACTGGCATGCGCCGGCTGTCCAAGAAGATGATCGACCAGGTCGAGGTCCCGTTCTTCCGCTGTACGTCGTACAAAGGATTCCGCCTGAGCTGCCATCGGGATTGTCCCGGTCAGCGTCAGATAGGCACGACGGACGAACTGCTCGTCGGTGGCCCGAGGGTTGGGTTGAATGTTATGTCGCTTCAGATCCTGATTGATCAGCTCATCAATTTTCTTTGCGCTGGCCAGAGCAGCACGTCGCTTGACCGGATCGACACCCACCATTTCAACAACCGGCCCCCCTTTTTCCCGCACCGGCAGAGGGGGCTTCTTGGGAGGGTTCGGTCGTTTATTCCGTTGGGCATGCGCAGCATCCGGGACGACGACCAACGCCAGAACAACGAACAGAATTCCCGAATACCAGCGAATATTTTGACGCATCACCTGTCGACTCCTCCCCTGCGACCCGACCCAGTTCTTTATTGCGACACGACATTTTTTTAGAGCCACGAACAAAACCCCTCAAAATATGAGAGTTCCCTTTCCGTAAGCGGATCGGTGTCAGTTTTGTTAGAGGTTCTTAGAGCCGCGAACAAAACCTCTCAAACGATGAGAATTTCCTTTCCGCGAGCGGATCGGGGTCAGTTTTGTTAGAGGTTCTCAATCAATTCACTCGCCCATCTTCGACGAATGAAGAGCAGGAATGGCCCAAAGCCCCGCTCCCAGTACCGTATTCTACCGGTGCTGAATCGTTCTCACCATATTGTTCAACACCGAAGTTTTTCCCGGAGACCAAGTATTTCCGAAAACACGAATGTTTATGATCGAAAACTTAGTTGATACTTCCGTTTTCACTTCACATCGGCGCCGTAAACGTGGATTCCGGTGATTATCTACTGAAAATCTGCTTCATATTGATCATTTTTTATATTTTTGTCCCTGCGGTCAAATGGGGATGACTCAGGGACGGGAAATTTCGAAGCGGATCAGTATTCCTGACACCACATTCCTGACACCACTATGCCTTCCGGATTCGCTCACGTCCGGAGGTCACCCCGGCGGTTGCATTACGGGTATCGACGACCAGTCTGGAATGTTGAACAATGAAATCGTAGTCGTACGCGGTGTGGTCGGTCGAAATCAGGACACAGTCCTGGGCTTCCAGAAAAGATGCGGTCAGTTCCTGGCTGACCATCTCCGGCAAGTGGTGATGGCGAACGGCAGGAAGCTTGGGAATATGGGGGTCGTTGTAAGTCAGGTCGGCACCACGCTGGAGCAAGAGTTCCATCAAATGGAACGAGGGGCTTTCTCGCGGGTCGTCGACATCCTTCTTGTAGGCCGCTCCCAGAATACAGATTTTGCTCCCCCGGATCGGTTTTCCGTCATCATTCAGGAATTCTCCGATACGTTGAATCACGTATTCCGGCATCCGTGAATTGACCTCACCCGCCAGTTCGATAAACCGGGTCGAAAGTCCCTGACGTCGGGCCAGCCAGGTCAGGTAAAACGGATCAATGGGAATACAGTGCCCCCCCAGACCCGGTCCGGGGTAAAACGCCTGAAACCCAAACGGTTTTGTCTTGGCCGCGTTGATTACAGACCAGATGTCGATTCCCATTCGATCGAACAGAACCTTCAACTCGTTGACCAGCGCGATGTTGACTGCCCGGTAGGTGTTTTCCAGGATTTTCGCTGCTTCAGCGACTTCCATTGTTGGAACCGGAATGACCTCAACCACCGCCTTGCCATACAACGTGCAAGCCAGTTTCAGACTTTGCTCATCATAGCCGCCGACCACTTTGGGAATCTTTGCGGCCGAGTAGACCGGATTTCCGGGATCCTCACGTTCCGGGCTGTACGCCAGAAAGAAATCGACTCCCGCTTTGAGACCCGTTTTCTCCAGAATCGGCAGAAGAACGTCCCGGGTTGTGGTGGGATATGTCGTGCTTTCCAGAACAATTAACTGCCCTGGCCGAAGCGATTGGGCGATCGTTTCACCGGTTCCCGTAATATAACTGAGATCGGGGTCGCGACTTTCCGTCAGAGGAGTGGGAACACAGATAATGACGACATCCGCTTCTCCCAGTCGTCGCGGGTCATTGGTCCCCTCGAAACGCCCTGACTCCCGCCATTGAGCCACTCGACTGGACGGGAGATGCTTGATGTAGCTTTGACCGGCATTCAGTCGCTCGATTTTCACATGATCGACATCGAACCCCAGCGTCGGAAATCCGGCCTGAATGAAAACATCGATTAACGGAAGTCCCACATAACCCAGTCCGATGACTCCGACCAATGCCTGATTCTGTTGGATTCGTTCGTGTAAGTCCTGTGGCATAAAGTCTTTCCGCGCCCAACGCTAATCT
>DATMFC010000037.1:0-2012 GCA_035556335.1 Planctomicrobium sp.
GAGCCTGAGCTATCACCGCCGCCGCCGAAGCCACGACCACCACCAAAGCCCCCTCCGCCGGGACCTCCTCCTCCAAAACCACCAAAACCGCCGCCGCCCTGCATTCGTTCGCGCATGCGCTGTTCGAACATCTGACGCATCTGATCAGATGAACCTCCTCCCGGAGTCGTCGCTGCAGGTGGAGAAGATGGTGAGGAACTGGAACCGCTTCGTGAACCAGTGGTACTGATTTTCACTTGGGGAATAATCGAGTTTAAAGCTCCCTGCATCACAGTGGAACTGGTGTTCTGCAGCGGGATGACGTGAATCGTTCGTCTGGCTTCCATCGCGGCCACGTCGATGGACTGAACGAGTGCTTCCACTTCACGAAACAACGGCTCATCCGACCAGACAATCAGGTTGCTTGTCGACGAATCGACCCCGATCGCCAGTTTGACGGGAGGTTCCTGAGCATCCCCTCTTCCTCCGCCTCCTCGAGCCGCGGCCAGCATCGCCAGTGGATTGTTATTGTTGGCGGCGCGGGGAGGATCGATGTAACTCTTATAGACATCTTTCACGATGTCATGAACTTCCTGCGCATTGGCATAATTGACAGGAATCATACGGGCGACTTTATCTCGTAACGAATCTCCTCCCAGACTGTCGGCGTCGAGGACTCGCAACATCTCTTCGACTTCCCGAACCAGTGCCGCCGGTCCCGTGACGAACAGGGCGTTCAGTCGAACATCAGGGATAAACTTCAATTGTGGGCTTGTTCCCAATGAATCAAGACCGGTCATTCCCATCAGACTCGATCCCAGAGAAGAGACCCCGCCTCCCAGCAAACTTCCGCCACTGGAGGCAGCAGAAGCCGCAACCGTACTTCCGGGGAACAAAAGCCTCAGCATGTTTGCCGTTTCGGTGGCGTCAGAAGACTGCAGCGTAAAGACCGTCCATGTGATTCGCGGAGGAACCGCCTGCATCGTCTGCTGCAGCAACTCTTCCAGTTCGTTCAGCTGAGCTGGATCCGAAGAGGAAATCACCAGTTCGTCACCGACAATGGTGACCGTAATATCAGAGGGCTGTCGACGTGGTTCCGTACTGCGTGGTGCTGCTTCCCGCTCGTTCTGTGAGTCCGTGTTTCCCTGTGTTTCAGTCGTCTGGGCAACAGTGCGAACGGGGAGACGTCGGGACGACTCTCTCATCGCGGAATTTCGTGACGCCGATTCAGATTGTGTCCGCTCACTTCTTACTTCCGGATCCAATGGATGACGTCCGGAAGAAGCAGGAGGAACAACGGCTCCCGGTCGTGATGAAGGATCAATCACTCGAATGCTGGAGCCGTTTCGAGTGTTCCACATTCTTTCCAGAATCGGCAGCAATTCTTTAGGATCGCGTCCACTGAGCGGGATCGTGCGAACCCGATCGAATCGTTCTCCTCTCACCCCGGAACCGTCTTCTCCCAACTGGCTCAGCAGTGTCCGGATTTGTGTGATCTGCTCGGTCGATCCCCGAACGAGAACCTGTCGCCCATACAGGTCCGCTTCAATCGTGGGAGCATCCGTTTCATTCAGGAACATGGCCCGAATGGTGGTGGTCGCGGCACTGGGGTCCATGGAAGAAAGCCGGAACACAGCCATCTGACGGCTTCCGCTTCCCCCTTCCATCTGAACAATCAATGCTTCCACCTGACGATGCTGTTCCGGGGAAGCCTGAATATGAATCTTCCGATTTCGGGCATCTTCATTGACCACAACACCCGGGATCAGGGCATCAATCGTTTTGGTCACTTCACGAGTATCTGAGGAGGTGACGGTATAAACTTTCAGGAACGGGCGTGTACTGGTCGGACTGAACTGGCTTTCTTCCCCTTCCAGATCAATCGTTTTCAACGCCTGTTCCACCAGAGCATGCATCGCTGGCGTGGCGGAAACCAGAAGCTGATTGGTTCTCGCGTCAATCGTCACTCGCGGCTTGTTGGGATCCTCCCGCTGCGGTTGCACTTGTGGCTGCGGTGGTCGTTGTTGCGGTGG
>DATMFC010000038.1:0-8705 GCA_035556335.1 Planctomicrobium sp.
CGCCACCGTGACCGCGACCTTGTTCGGAGGGATGGCCCCCTCTCTGTACGCCGATTTCCAGAAAGGGAGTTCCGCGCACATCAATGCGGCCGAGAATACGTTGAAGCATTCAGGCGGCGCATACGGCCCCGCGCATATGGCCTCGAAAGGCACCATCCGCGAAGTCATTGAATCACCCGAAGAAGCCCCTTTGGGAAGCAGTGGCATCCAAATCCGTTTTGACACGGATCTCATCATCGAAGGCATTCGCCCCGGGAGAGTGGTCCGCGTTCGTTCTGGAGCCTGGCCTCTGGTGAACCTGCCTCGGGAGGAATATCTGGGAGATGGGTCTTTCAGCCATGAAGACCGTTTTCCGACTCCGGCGATTTTCCCCAAATACTGACCGTGCTGGAGTTCCCCACGAATGGTGGGCGCCAGCCCGGAGTCTTCAGTTTGATGAACTGGAGTTTTTCCGAATTTCTCCTGAAATGCCTGTTGATCTCTCCGATTCCGGCGCCATCTGCTGGTGAGGAGACAGAATCTCCTCCCAACGGCCTTCCGATCCCGAAGAGATTCGTCTCCCCCGCTTGTTGCGAACCCCGGCATGATGAAATCACCTTCCTTACGGACACATCTCCTTTGCCTGATCACGATGGGCTCGGCAATCCTCTTGACCGTCGTGAGCGGAACCGTCCGCGCGAACCCGATTTCATTCGACAAGGCGGTGCTTCCCTTTCTGCGAGAGCATTGCGTGCGATGTCATGGAAAGGAGGCCCAGGAAGGGAATTTCCGTGTCGACACGATCCCCGCTGATTTCGGTTCCCTATTGAACGCCCAGTTGTGGGGGGAAGTCGTCGGCCGGATCAACTCGGGGGAAATGCCTCCGGAGGAAGAGTCGCAACCGAAGCAGGAAGAACTGGAACAGGTTGCCGAATGGTTGTCGGCGCGGATCAAGGAAGGAGAACGGGCGCGCATGGCCCAACGAGGACCGGTCGAATACTACCGGCTCAGTCGTGAGGAGTATGCTCATACGGTCTACGACCTGCTCGGCGTGCATTACGACACCAAGGCCCCGGGAGCATTTTCGGAAGATCCGGAATGGCAGGGATTCGAACGGGTCGGCTCGCAGCTTTCCCTGTCTCCGTCGCATGTCGAAAAGTATTTCGCGTCTGCCGAGGCCATCCTGGAGACCGCCTTTCCCGACCGGGAGGTGAGAACGCGGACCTATCGAAAAGAACCGCTCGACATCGATTGGCCGAACCGGCCGCTCAAAAAGCAGTTGGAAGAGGCCGGACTGGCCGGTCAGGTCAGAACGCTGATCTGGGCAGACCATCGACTCAGCCATGTCGAACCGGCTTATCGGCTGGATCATCCCGGAATTTACCGAGCGAAACTCAAGCTCAGCGGAGTCACGCCCAAAGGGGGCCGGATTCCGCACGTCGCGATTTATTCCAAAACCCTGGAACGGATGATCTTCGAAGCGGACGTGCTCGCACCGGAGAAGGAACCGATCGTGCTGGAGTTTGAAACGTTCCTCCCGGCCGGGCAAGTCCGGATCGAAATTAACAATGAAGTTCCCGGACCGTCGAATGCACCAAGCTCCGGCCGGCCGGCGGGAAATTTCGTCTTCACGACGTTAAACGATCCCATCTCCCGCGCCCCGTGGCAGCGCAAGATGACGGATGACGACGGCAACCCGCTTTACCCGTTGCTCATCTTCGACTCTATCGACTGGGAAGGCCCCATCACCCGGGAAGAGGATTTGCAGAAACGGACACAGTTCTTCCCCACGCAAGCGGGGAACATGGAACAGGTGCGCGACTGCCTGACGCGATTCGCCACCCGCGCCTGGCGGCGGCCGGTGACCGATGTTGAAATTGACCGCTACATGGCGATCGTAGAAGGGGAAGTACAAAACGGAACCCCGTTCCGCGCCGCGATGAAGACCGGACTCCTGGGAATCCTGATCTCTCAGAATTTTTACTACCTGTCGGAAGGTTCGCAGACGGAATTCCGTGACACACTGAACGACTGGGAACTCGCGTCACGGCTTTCTTATTTCCTGTGGAGTTCCCTGCCGGATGAAGAATTGCAGCAGGCGGCTCAAACTGGAACGCTCCGCCAGCCGGATCAGCTTCGCGCGCAGGTTCGTCGAATGATGGCGGACCCGAAAATCTCGCGTTTTACCGATTCGTTCCCTCGCCAGTGGCTGCAACTGAAGAAGGTCGGGATGTTTCCCCCCGACGAAAAGCTCTACCCGGATTATGATCCCTGGCTGGAAAAAAGCATGGTGTTGGAGTCGGTTCACTATTTCACGGAAGTGTTCAATCAGAATCTTTCGCTCAGCGAGTTTCTGGATTCCGACTGGAGCGTCATCAATCCCCGGCTGGCGTTGCATTATGGGTTGCCTTCCCCGGAAAGTCCGGACTTCACACGGGTGATGTTCCGGCCGGAAGACCATCGCGGAGGACTGCTGACTCACGCCTCAGCATTGTCTCTCACGTCGGATGGCACGCGACACCGGCCGGTCCATCGCGGTGTCTGGGTTTCCGAAGTGATTCTGGGAAAGACGCCGAATCCGCCCCCTCCGAACGTCGAGCCGATCGAACCGAATCCGGTGAATGAGCCGAAGGCCACGATCCGGATGAAGATCGAGGCCCATACAGTTCACGCGCACTGTGCCGCGTGCCATAAGAAGATCGATCCGCTCGGGTTTGCCTTCAATAACTACGACGCCATCGGCCGCTGGCAGACCGAAGAACAGGTCTCCACGGGAAAGGGAGCCAATCCCTCCGTCGATGCATCCGGCATGTTTCCGGACGGGCGGCGCTATGCAGGGCCGGAGGAGTTTAAGCAACTATTAAGGAATGACCTCGATCAATTCCGTCTGGCATTTGTGGAGAAATTAGCGACTTATGGATTACGCCGCGCGATGACGATCGACGACCGGGACCATCTGGCCGCCATCGCCCGGGAAACCGAAAAGCATAATGATCGTTTAAGAGATCTGGTCGAAGACTTTATTCTTTCCGACCTGTTTCAAAAACGATAAGAACAAATCACTCAACATAGTACTACAGTTGCACTTATTAAAAATCTCAATGTTTTGCCTGTTTTTATCTGATGGAAACGGTCTTGGGAGGGCGAGGCTCCCGCCGAGCCGCAAACCATGGAAAGCGTGATTTTTCATGCGGCTCAGCAGGAGCTTCGCCCTCCCGCATGCCTGAACATCCCCAAATAAGCAAAACCATAATCTGCAACTGTAGTAATAGGAAACCATCATGCCGTTCCTCCGTCAAAACTGGATGCTGAACCGACGCCATGTCCTGCGCGGACTCGGGGCCGCCATTGCCCTGCCGATGCTGAACTGCATGCGTCCGTTACGGGCGAATCCGGCTTCTCCGGTTTCGGCGCCGAAGCGGAGCGTGTCCGTCTACCTGCCGAACGGCGTGAACACGCTCGATTACCAGATCCTTCAGACCGGCCGTGATTATCAATTCAGCAAGTGCCTGAAGCCGCTGGAACGGCATCGCGCTCACATCACGCCAATCAGCGGTCTGCATCATCCGCATGGACTGGGACATCATCACGGCTGCCAGTCCATCTGGCTGACGGGAGCAAAGATCGGACCAACGGAACGGAACAGCATTTCGCTCGACCAGTTGATCGCCGGAAAAACCGCCTCGGAAACGCGTTTCGCCTCGCTGGAGCTGAGTGACACCGGTCGGTCCCTTTCGTATAACAGCGACGGGATTTCACTTCCGGCGACAATCAATCCTGCCGAAGTCTTCAAACGGCTTTACGAAGTCCCCGCTGGCGGGACAGATGCGGAACGCCTGAAACTGCAACGTCGGGGAAGCATTCTAGACGCGGTTCTCGGCGAAGCCCGGGCACTCAAGCAGGCGGCCGGAAGCGAAGACCGGTCCCGGCTGGATCAATATCTGACTTCCGTCCGCGAGATCGAAATCCGCACTCAGCGGGCTGATGCGTGGCTCAACATCCCTCGTCCGGAAGTGAGCGGCAAGGATCGGGATCGTGTGACGAAAGCGGTCTCGCAGACGAGCGCTCCGGGGGAATACTTTCGCACCATCTATGACTTGATCGTCCTGGCCTTTGAGACGGACATGACTCGGGTCGTCACCTTTAGCAGCGGAGACGAAGGAAAAGGGCTCCCGATCCCTGAACTGAGCATCAATCAGACCCGTCATGCCCTTTCGCATCACAATGGAGACCCCGAACAGCTCAAACGACTGACGCAGAGCGATGCTTTCAACATCGAGCAGTTCGCCTATTTCCTGGACCGTCTGCAACAGGTTCGGGACGCGGACGGCCCGTTACTGGATTCCACCGTTCTGATGTACGGCAGCGGCATGGCCTACGGCCACAGTCACGGAAACGCCAACCTGCCGATCGTCGTGGCGGGGGGGAGCAAGCTCGGTTTCCGGCACGGGCAGCATCTCGATTTCAACGTTGGCCATTTCAACGGTTACGACACCGACGAAAACGGGAATTTGAGGCAGTCGCATTATGGAGTCTGTTCCCGCCCGGTGAATCCCAACGCCCGGCTCAGCAACCTACTGCTAACGATTGCCCAGTCGATGGACATCGAGACGGAACGCTTCGCCGACAGCACCGGCGAGATCTCAGAGTTGAAGGCTTAAATAGACCGCTAAGGAACTGGGAATCATTTGCTTCCTGGAATCTGGGAAAAAGAGGAGCTAGGAATTAGGAAGTAGGATTTAGGAAAAGACGTAACAGTTTAGCCGTTTGAAGTTGTCACTCCTCGTTCCCAAGCTCCTGCTTGGGAACGCACTCGCCCCGAAGCTCTGCTTCGAGTTCGTGTTGAAAGGCAACCTCACACTCACCCACACCCTCTCCTCATTGTCCTGGAGAAGAACACCACGAACCGGCCGTCGTTGTGGCCAAGCTGGAGCTTGGCGTCGAGTGTGTTCCCAAGCCGGAGCTTGGGAACAAGGGAAATCAACTTCATTTGGCTAAAGTGTTACGAAAAGACAAATATCAGTACCTAACTCCTAATTCCTACCTCCTAACCCCTTTCAGGGAAACTATTGTTTCCCCGTTCCTAATTGCTTTTGACACTGTTGAAATTGGTTTTCAAATTCGCCAGAACGGAAAAGGTGTGAAACACAGAGGAAGCAGGGCACGAAACCCTCTGTGTGCCTCCTTGTTTTAAAATCCTCTGCGCATCAGAATGAAAAAATTGACCCCGCTACATATGAACTTTCTTCATGCTTTTCGTACTGTTCTTGCTTCGTTGCCGTTACTGGTCTGCCTGGTTCACGGCCTTGCTGGTTCAGTTCTCCGAGCAGAAGAAGATCCTCGCATCGCCCGGGATGACCGGTTCCCGACGGCAGGAGCCGGGGTGTATCTCGCCGGGGAACTGACGCATGTCGACCATGTCAATCGAACGGGAATCCTTCGTCCTGATCGCAAGGGGACGATTCCCGGGGATTTCTGGGATCTGCCGCATGCCTTCGATCTGCCACCATATGCCATCGTCCGTTATCGGGGAGCGCCGACAGAGCTTCGCGATATTCCGCTTGGAACGCATCTGCACGGAACTTTTTATTTAGGCCCCCAGGGAGACTATGAAATCAAAGCTCCCGGTTTCCCGAACAGTCCTGCTGTTTCGATGGAATCGCAGTACTGCCGCCCCTTTCTGCTGGAGGACGATTTCAGTTTTCATCAGCGACTCGGAACCGCCTGGAAAATTGTCGACGTGGACGTGGAGAAGCATCGGCTCGCCGTCGAGCTGGTCTCGACCGGGAAGCCGGATGTGCTTATTCCGGCCAGTCCTCCTCCCGAGATGTCCGGACAAAAGCAATTTCGGATCGAACGGGCCACCCGAATCTGGACAGGAAGACAGATCGGCCGCCTTGAGGATCTGGCGGTCGGTCAGATTGTGCAAGCGAATCTCTCCTGGGTGACTGTGTTGGGAACGACTTATCAGAAAGCTGTGACCGATATTGCCGACGACGCGGTCTGCCGGGACATCTGGATCGATGAGGAGAGCCGCGCCGTCGCCACCGAGCAACAGCGACAGATTCATATTGCCTATCAACAGCGCCGTGGGATTCCTGCACGCGTCGACTTCACGGAGCATGTCGAGGGAGCCGGGGCACGGGGATATGTCACCGTCACGCTCTATGCCGGGGTGGACCCGGAACTCTATGAGCCTTTTCGTGAGAAAATTTCGGCTTCCGTCCGGACTGCGGAGCCGACTCTGCGTAGTTATATCAGGGACTCCAAGTCTGGAAGAATCGAGACTGTTACACGTCTCGACAACCCGCCTCCCGGGAGCAGCGGGATTCAACTTCGGATTCACATTGACGAATTGCTTGAAGGGATGCGCCGCGGGCGTTCGGTTCGGATGGCGGCATCCGGCTGGATCGAACCGGAGCGTCTGCGTGAAGAACGTCTGTGGCCCCGTGACGTCCGCGAATTCCGTGTCGGCCCCCAGGGAATCGCCGGTCGGGAACCAGTGTTGAACAAGCTTTCGAAATGAAACGGGCTCGTGTGACGCCTTGCTAGAGCCGCGAACAATAAATACCTTACTGAACCATGAAATTCCCTTTCCGTGAGCGGATCGTAGCCTGGATGATTCATCCCTTCGGTAGGGTGCATGTAGCAACTCCTGAAGTGGCGGTGCATTGCGCACGAAGTTTCGTCCTGATGGAAACCACACACTGTTTTTGAGGCGGAGTTGCGGAATACACCATCTCTCTGACAAATGTTCGTGCTTCATGCACCCTACGAATAATCCGGGGTAGGGGTTCTTAATCTTGCAGTTCATATCGGAAATGGTTTTTTCCGCCGTCGACGACTTCCGCCGTCAACTCCGACGTCTTGAACAAACCATACCGTTCAGGGATCAGCCAACGGGCTTTTACCGGTGGGAGTGACTGAAGTTCTTCTTTGCTCATGATCTTCATCGCCGCCAGCTGTTCTTCTCGAGACAGACCGGCGAGCGATGTTCCGGGATAGTCATTCTCCACTTTGTAGATCGAGACCTGTTGCGACCCGGGCACGGCACCGTCGTTCTTGACGAACGTCTTCAGGGAGAATCGTCCTTTCGCGTCCGTTTTCGCGGACGCCGACCGGTTTGCCTCCTCATTCAGAAAGGTGATCACCGCACCGGCTAGCGGCTTTCCCTGATAGACCACTTCCCCCGTCACCGGCACTGTCCGGGGGCGATTACGTGTCCAGCGATCCTCTTGCGAACGGCAGCCGGCCAGGAACACGAACAGCATCAGACCCACACAACACGGGACTGTTCTCTCAAAACTGGCCAATCACTTCTCCTCTGTTCATTGACCCCATCGCTCCCCAGACACCGTACGGACTGGGGGTCGCCGCATATCGGCCCTCGCCGGTCGCCAGGGAAGCACTCGAGTTTCCGGTGTCGATATTGTTGCTGGTGAAGCGGACGGAGCCATCGGCGAACAGGGCGTTCACCCCGCCGGTGTGTTCACTTTGCGGAGGAAAGATCCCGTGCTGTCCACCGGGTTGTTGCGTACAGGCCGGGCTATTCGGCGGCAGGGTGGTGGTGAACGCGGTCTGCGTCGGGTAATAGGCATACCCCAATCGCTGAAGAGAGATGGTCGGGGAGACCGCTCCCCCCACCACATCCTGGTCGTCCGCAAACCTCCTCGGATCCTCCCCTACCGTGTGCAGGCAAGCCCGCGGATTCGAACGGTAAACGCTCGGGGACATCACTGCGATTCCTCCGGCAACCCGCTGGGGGTCCCGTCCGTTCAGCCGCTCCGACAGAGCGAGGGTATTGCTGGCACCGTCTGTCACATCACGCATCCGGACCACCTCATAGGCAACCCCCCTATGTTTGCCGGGAAACAGAGCCAGGTCTGTATTGGTTCCCCCAAAGTAGGCTTCCAGATGTCCCCAGCAGAACACATAGTGGGTCGTCACGAGATCCCCGCCATTGTGTCCCGCCGGGTCCGCCGAGGGACACAGCATCACTGAAGGCTGATTTTTCCTGGTGAACGGTTCATAATTGGCAGCGTCGGGAGTGGCCCGAAACGGCTGAACGCTTCCTTGAACGGAACCGATCTTTTGATACAGCGGCCCCTGATCCAGAAACGGCAGCATGCCGATGAATCCATTATAGAAAAAGTTTCTTCTCTCCAGGCCGGCGTCCGCACCGGAGGTAAAGATGTGTCCTCCCGTCACGGTTGGAAAGCAACGGTGCGTGTCGTGATAGTTGTGGATCGCCAGCCCGATCTGCTTGAGGTTGTTCCTGCACCGGCTTCTCCTCGCCGCTTCCCGGGCCTGTTGCACGGCCGGTAATAAGAGAGCCACCAGAATCGCGATGATCGCGATAGCCACCAGTAACTCAATGAGAGTAAACCCCTTCCGGCGCGAGCGATTCATAATGAACCCTGGAATGAAAAGGAAAACGATCGAAGTATCGCCTGTATGCCCATGACGCTGACTGGCCAGATATCAGCAAAAATTGCTCTGTTTCTGGTTCTACAAGATCTCCGTGCTGCTTGAGGGACTGCAAGCCGGTCTAAAATTGTCCAAGAACGCGGCCATCGTTACGGGCTGCCAGACTTTCGAAAAGTCCCCCCACCGCCTGATGGACATTCTCATTCAGGAATCGAACCGAGCCATCTCCCAGCAGGAAGAACATTCCTCCTTCATGTCGGCTTCCGGGGGCTCGCTTGGGCTCTGCCCCGGACGTTTCA
>DATMFC010000039.1:0-9250 GCA_035556335.1 Planctomicrobium sp.
GATTTCTTCGGCATCAACCCAGTGAGGAACAATTGACGCAATGAAGTAATAAACCCGTCTCTGGTTTTCCAGAAACAGTCTCGTAAATTGCGTCTGCTCCGCAGAAGATGATGTCTCCGCGACCCCCAGGAGTTCCTCGGAATCGAACATTTCCGTCCTCCATTCATGTCATTCAGAATGAATGCCTGGTCTGCAAAACTTCCCATGAACATCCGCGTTGCCGCCTCGATCACAATCCTTCGACCTTGAAACCGTCGCGGTATTCCCGTTTGAGCAATCGATTGGCTTCCGGCAGATTGGTGATCTGCATGGCCTGCGCATCCCACCCTAATTCCTGACCTGGATATCGCATGCCGACCGCTCCCAGCAGCAATGCTTCCGTCAACGGACCGCCGTAACTGAACGGAGCACTCGTCTCCCCTTTTCCGAGGCAGGCATCCACCCATTGATGGTAGTGACTGACTCCTTCCACATCAGGACGTCGATAATCCTTGAATTTCGTCTCTGGAAAAAGAACGGCGTCTCCAACATGAGGGAGCAGCATCATTCCTTCCTCTCCGGTCAGAAAGGCTCCCGACCCGGGAAGTTGGATATCCGCTGACAGCCCGATCTCTTCCGCTTTGGGAGGAGCCATGTGTCCGTCCAGCCATGTACACTTCACGGCACTTGTTGTGTATCGGGTGCCTGGGAATTCGTAATCAACTCGGGTTTTCGTGGGAAATCCGATGCCGTCGACGACGCGACAGGTCGATTTCACCCACTTCGGCGCTGTCAGTTCCAATGCGGTAAAAGGAGTATCAAGAATATGGACCGCCATGTCCCCGAGCGTTCCGCATCCAAAATCAACCAGCTTTCGCCAGTTCCCGGGATGATAGGCGTTCGGAACATACGGCCGTTCGGCAGCGGTTCCAATCCAGAGATCCCAGGCCAGTGAATCTGGAGGAGGGGCGAAATTGTCGAACGGCCCGCCGTCATACCCCCACGTCTTGTTACACCACACATAGACATGGCTTACCTTGCCGATCCCCCCGGACTGAATGATTTGCACCGCCTGTCGGTATTGCTTCGATGAGTGGACCTGAATTCCCATTTGAGTGGGAACCTTCCTGCTGTCCGCAACCTCGCGAAGTCTCCGCGATTCATAAACATCATGAGTCAAAGGCTTCTGGCAGTAGACCGGCTTATTCAGATTCAACGCCGTCATTGCTGCGGGAGCGTGAGTGTGGTCCGGGGTAGAAACAACCACCGCATCCACTTGGTCCCCCAGTTCCGCCAGCATCTCCCGGAAATCAGAAAATGTTTTCGCTTGAGGATGCATTCCCGCTGCGGTGTCGAGGCGAGACTGATCAACATCACATAACGCGAAAACTTCCAGTTGAGGATGAGAACGGAGTGATTTCAGATCGGACATTCCCATGCCCCCAACTCCGACATGGGCAGTGCGCAGCTTGCCGTTAGCGGATGCGGCGCGTGCAGAAAGCGGGGAAACGACCGTCACCGCAGCAACGGCTCCAGCCTTTAGAAAATGACGACGGGTGAGATGGTGTGTCATGCGAGAACTCCCACTTCGAATCTGTGTTGGCAGCCGGGCAGAGACAACTGAAAGAGATTGTCTCAATACGAAGAAATTAGCCTCAGTATCTTAGCCAAGTCTGACATTTTCTTGAAAGTTACAGGCTCTTCCTGATGAGACTTTTCGCAATCCACTCACTGGGAATGAACTTCTTGTCGCATAGGACGTTTTTCTCGTCGCTCTAAAATCCATCCAATGAAATTCCTCGTGACCTGATTGCTGAGAGGGAATTCCTGTCATTCAACGAGATTTCGTTATTTCGTTCGCTGCTCTAAAAAATCTCTAAGAATTCAGGCGGATTTTACAGCGTCGCGACAATTACTCTGCAGCAAAGTTCAACAGGCAGGCGAATGCTCTGTGTCAGCTCCATTTGGAGGGAATTTATGTTCATGGTGTCCAAGGGGATGTATGACGTTTCTGTTCGAAGCATAGTACAGTCCAATGTACTGCGGATCGTCTGGGTTATCGGAACGTTCTCATTCTGTATTGGGGGAGTTTTTGCAGAGATTCCCGTTCCTGATGATGCTCCACAGCCCCTCTCGCCAGCAGAATCGCAAAGACTCTTTCAGTTGCCAGAGGGGTTCCGCCTCGAACTGGTGGTCAGTGAACCGCTCATCCGAGAGCCTTCGGGAATCTGCTGGGATGCGAGTGGGCGGCTTTATGTCTCTGAACTCCATGGATTCAATCTCGAAGGACATTATGACATTCAGGAGTTAAACAAAACGGGTCAGCTCGATCGGATTCCACGCCGTATCCAGGCCGACAATGCCGCTAAAGAAAAGGCAAAATCAGGAACGTATGGCACAGTGAAACTTCTCAGTGATCGAGATGGAGACGGCGTCATGGATCAGATGACGGTTTTTGCAGACCGTCTCCCTCCGTGCCATGGAATCTGTGCGGCACGTGATGGAATTATCGCGATCTGTTTCACGGAAATTCTTTATCTGGCAGATCGGGATGGAGACGGCGTCGCAGAAGTTCGCGAAACACTTTTTAAAGGATTTCCTTCAAATCAACTGGAACGAACGATAAACGTTCCTGTTTATGGTCTGGATGGTTGGGTTTATATTTCCAATCCCGGGTCAGGGGGAAGAATCACCGGACCAGGATTGTCTCAGCCGGTTGATCTGCCGAGTTCCGATTTTCGATTCCTGCCTGACGGTTCGGCGATCGAGCCAATTCTTGGTCGAACGAGAACTTTTGGGGCGACCTTCACTGAACGGGGAGAACGATTACTGGGAAATACCAGCTTGCCAGCGGTCGCCGTGGCGCCAATCCCCTGGAGCGCACTGCAGCGAAATCCGGACTACGGTGGTGGGCATTTCGAATCAGGAACCGGAGACAATCGAACCTATCCCATTTCGAAACCGCATCCCTGGCGAACACGTCGTGCAGCCGATCCGGGATTCGCCAAGCTCTACACAGATCGCTATGGAATTGCGGAAACGCAACCAAATGGTTATTTCACTTCCGGCTGTTCACCGCTGCTCTATCTGGATCGTGTTCTTCCCGGACTCCATGGCCAACTTCTGGTCTGCGAACCGTCTCAGAATATGATCCACCGTTCTGTCGTCACCCGTGATAGAACGGCCATTGAAGTTCATCGTGCGCCGGAAGAACAACAGAAGGAATTCCTGGCGACCACTGACTCCTGGTTCAACCCGATTGCGTTGTCCTCCGGTCCGGACGGATGTATTTACATCGTCGATTTCTATCGTGAGATTATCGAAGATTACTCAGCGATCCCGAGATATCTTCAGCAGCAATATGGTCTGATCAACGGACATCAGCACGGCCGCGTCTGGCGACTGATTCACGACAACAGCCAGTTGCCCACTCAGGTTGATTTCAACACGCTGACGGCGAATCAATTGCTGGAGCAAATGCAATCCGACGTGTTATGGCGTCGACAAACGGCCCAACGACTGCTGCTGGAGCGAGACGACCGATCGACCGTTTCCGACATGGAAAGAATCATTTTGGATGGAGACGCTTCACCTTCGGCTGTACTCATTGCACTTCATACGCTGCAAAGATTCGATTCACTTCGCCCAGAGATCGTGCGGCATGTGCTCGCGTCGAAAAATGCTGATCTGCAGATTCTTGCATTACAACTGGCAGAACCCTGGCTTGACGGAGATTCTGCAATACAGGATCAGGTATTGCATCTGGCAAGTCGCGAAACCGACCCATCCATTGCGTTTCAATGTGCCATCTCACTGGGAGCAAGTCGCGATTCACGAGTGGTTCCTGCCTTGGCTGCCATTGCTCGTCGATTCGGGCATACCCATTGGATGGATGCGGCGGTCCTCAGTTCTCTGTCAGGGCGTGCCGGTGAGATGTTGCAAGCACTTCTTCACGACGAAGAGTCTCTGGGAGAAGCAGCCGTCTTGTTTAAGCCACTGTGTACATCAATTGCATCCCGGCGAAATCCCGTGGAAATCTCAGAGACGCTTGCCACCCTGGGACTGAATAGGCATGAATCCTCACGGCGCGCCTGCTGGGAAGGATTAGCCGCAGGGATCTCCAGTGTCTCCAAGATTCCGCTCTCACCAGATGCCGCGGCGGTGTTGCGATCGATGGCGAGTGCGGACAACACGCCAGACGCCGCTGCTGCCAGAATGCTGATTCAAAGACTCCAGGTGGAAACGGTCGAAGAACGAACAACGCGACTAAATAAGCTACTCGAAAAAGTCGTTGATGTTCAGGTTCCTTCCGAAGACCGTGTGGCCGCTGTCGTCGAGTTGGGGCACGAAGTCGATTCGGAGATGACCGCCAAGCTCTTGTCGGCAATTGCCTCGAGCACCCCCCAGGTTCGCCAGGCGATTCTCGAAGCGCTGTTCTCTCGTCAGGACCGACTGCCGGAGGTACTGCAATCCCTGGAGCAACGACAACTCTCCGGGGCGCTGCTGACAGCAGTGCAACGTGCAGCATTACTGAATCATCCCAATCAAGAATTTCGCGCAAAGGCCGGAGTCTACTTCCAGTCATTGGAAGTCAGAGATCAGGGAATGATTGCACAATATACCGCAGCACTCTCGAATGAACGGAATCTGGAACAGGGAAAAGCACTGTTCGCAAAGCATTGTGCGAATTGTCATAAAGCGCACGGAACTGGCTTCTCCGTCGGTCCGGATTTGACCGCAGAAGCCAAGCGGGCAGAAGAAACAATCCTTCAGGACATTATGAATCCAAGCGGAACAATTAGCGCCGGATATAGCACTTATGTCATTCTGACAACTGACGGCCGTGTGCACACCGGCATACTCGGAAGCGAAACAGCCAGCAGTATTACACTAAAGCAACCGGAGGGGAAAAATCAAACCGTCTTACGTCGCGAGATTGAAGAAATCCACGCGAGAGATGTCTCATTAATGCCGGAAGACCTTGTAAAGTTGCTTTCCCCACAGGACGTCGCCGACCTTATCTCATGGCTGCGTTCTCCTCAAACAACTCGTGCTGATGCTCTGTCTACTGAAAATTGAAAACGAATAAAAGGAGATCTGATCGGTCAACGGAATGAAAAGTTTCTTTGTTTAAAAGTAGTTGTCAGCGAATTTACATAAACGATTTCGTTTCTTTAGCTGTCCCCTATTACCAGAATATGGAGCTCCAATGCCGAATTTCAATAGAGACAGAAGCGTTGTGAATCGAGGATTCACACTTATCGAACTACTGGTGGTGATCGCAATTATTGCCATTCTTGTTGCTCTTCTGTTACCGGCAGTGCAACAGGCCCGGGAAGCGGCCCGGCGCAGTCAATGCAAGAACAACCTTAAGCAGATTGGATTGGCAATTCATAATTATCACGACACGCATAATACGCTTCCAGGAGGAGCGCATTGTGCTTACGACCAGATTCGCCACTGCCATGTCTGGGTTGAGATGTTACTTCCTTACATGGATCAGGCGACAGTTTACAATCTTCTGAATTTCTCGGAGAATAATAACTCGTTGAGAAATGCAACAGCACTCAATGGATTGAAGCCAGCGGTTCTCATGTGTCCTTCCGACCCGGACTCAGGATTGTTCGATAATGTCAGAGAGCAAAACTACCTCCCCTACAACACAAGTGCTCCATCAAACTTTTCGTTAGGCCAATCCTACGGTCCATCCGGTGGCCCCATTGCTCAATTCGGATGTAACAACTGTCCTTACTCCAGTGATAGCTATGCTTGTAAGGGATGCGGGGGAGATTGTAGAAGCGGGGGCATGTCCAGTTCACCTGTCAGTCCCGGAATGTTTTCAATGGGATGTACGGTCTATCGATTTCGCGATGCCACTGACGGATTGAGTAATACCTTTCTGATTGGAGAGAATCTGCCAGCATACAACTCGTTCTCCATGTATTTTCATTCCCATGCATTCTCCCTGCAGTCGACAAACATTCCTCCTAACCACCACAAGATACGTAAAACCTGCACCAGGAGTTGCATGGTCACGTCACGGTGTAGTGATGATCCGGACTGTGAAGGGTACATGGCGGGATTCAAGAGCGAACACGTCGGCGGTGTTCAGATGTTGTTTGGGGATGGAACCGTGCATTTTATCAGTGAGAACATTGCCTACACCACCTGGAATTACCTGGGAGACAAAGCCGACGGCAGAGTGAACGGCGAGTTTTGAATCTTTCCGTCTTCATCCCGCGATCTCATGATGGAAAAACGCCATGCAACAAAGCGGAATATTCTTCTTGATTCAGTTGTCTGCAATCTTTGTCCTGCTTCTGGGATGCTCCGGAAAAGCAGAGAAGAAACCCAAAACGATTCCCGTTTCCGGGACGGTTTACTATCAAGGCAAACCACTTCCAAAAGGAGATGTTTCTTTCGAACCGGAACAATCGGCAGATGCGATTGACGTGCGTCCTGCAACCGGAAGAATCGACTCCAACGGTCGTTACCAGATGTCTACTTATGTTAACGGAGACGGTGTCGTACCGGGAAATTATCGTGTCAGGGTCGTTTCCTATAAAGATGGAGGAGATTCTGAAGATATCGCTTCTCGTCGTATCATGGCCATTCCGTTACGTTATGGAAATTCAAAAAACAGTGGGTTAACCATATCGATTCCTGAAGAAGCCCGCAGAGAAGTTCAGCACGATTTTACATTAACAGATTAGAAACTGATTAATCTGCAGGAAGAGGAACATAATATATGGTCATGAATCGCCGGGATTTCCTGATACAGTCTGTTGTTGCTTCGACTGGAGTTTTCGCTACGCCCAAAGCACGCGTTGTATGTGGTTCTGATTCCAGCAAAACGCCCTTGGGCCGCATTGGTGTTGCAGTGCTGGGAATCGGATACCGGGGTTCCTATCACGCCAATGACATTGCATCTCGTTCCGATGCGGAAGTGCTCTATCTTTGCGATCCTGATACCGCACAGGCAGGTCCGCGACAAAGTGAAGTGGAAGGGAAGCAGGGACGCTCTCCACAGATTATTCAGGATTTCCGAAGAGTTCTGGACGATTCGAGCGTGGATGCCGTTGTCATTGCGACACCGAATCACTGGCACGCATTGATGTCAATTCTCGCGATGCAGGCGGGAAAACATGTTTATGTCGAGAAGCCAGTCTCCCATAATGTCTGGGAAGGACGCCAGATTGTTAATTGGGCTCGTCGAACCAATCGGATCTGTCAGACCGGAACACAATGTCGATCCAGCGTTGGTCTCCAACAGGCGGTGCAATGGGTTCGTGACGGTAATCTGGGGACGATCCAGCACGTTATAGGAACGTGTTACAATCCCCGTAAGAGCATCGGGAAAGTCGATCAGCCAATCTCCTTGCCGAAGACTCTCGACTATGGTCTCTGGTGCGGTCCCGCGGCAGTACAAGAGATCTTTCGCACAAAATTTCATTATGACTGGCATTGGGATTTCAATACCGGTAATGGAGACATGGGGAATCAGGGCATTCACCAGATGGATATTGCCCGCTGGTTCCTCGGGGAATCCAAGCTCTCTTCCCAGATTACCAGCATAGGGGGACGATTTGGATATCGCGACGCAGGTAACACTCCGAATACGCAAATAGTTTATCATCATTTCGATTCAGCCCCGATCATCTTTGAAACCCGTGGACTTCCCCGGCGAAATCTGGATTACTCAACCGGGATGGACCAGTATCGCGGTTCACAAGTGGGTGTTGTCGTTCAGTGTGAACATGGGCATGTCCTTGTTCCCTCTTATACCAGCGCGACAGCTTTTAGACCCGATGGAGAAATCATTCAACACTGGGACGAGGGAGGAGATCATTTCGGGAACTTTATTTCTGCAATACGCAGCGGCAATCACCAGGATCTGAATGCTGATATTCTTGAAGGACATCTTTCGAGTGCGTTGTGCCACACCGGATCAATCTGTCATTTGATTGGAAAGGAATCTTCAGGCCGGGACATGGAAAAGATGTCTAGTGATGACCTGCTGTGGAAGGATTCCTGTTTACGGATGACTCAACACCTCAAGGCAAACGGTGTGGATTTTTCAGCATTGGCATTACGGGTTGGCCCCTCGCTGACAATGGATTCATTAAATGAGGTCTTTATGAAGAACTCAAATGCGAATCGGCTGTTGACTCGGGATTATCGAAAAGGATATGTCGTTGACGCTCCCTAATACTATAGTTCCACTTTCCTTAATTCTTGGATTTGGTGTATTTCTTTTGTAAGGAAGAGGACGCCATGTCAGGGAAGATCATGCGGGGGGATCTGCGGCGGTAGGAACGAGAACTCGATCGGGTTACAGAGCGGTTTGGTCCCTTGATGGGCCGTGTGGAGATGCAGGCGCAAGACGCTGCGTATCTCCTCTTTCACAACCACGTTCGTGATTGAGTTTCGGTGTATGTGGCCGCGTTCAAAAAATGCTTCGAACAGGCCAAGCAGTTGACGGGACTGGACGAATACGAAGTCCGGTCGTGGATCGGATGAGACCCAAGATTGGGCATCCACCAGACAAGGCCACCCTGCCAGATTGATGGGCACAAGCAAGCATCGTGCCGAACAGCATTGGGGGCAAGCCGGCAGTGCGTCTGGCGCCTGAAATCCTCTCTGATCCCTTCTGTCTCAGGTTCAGTTCCCGGCGTTTTCGAAAACCTGGGCCGCCTTCTGCGTGTCGAAGAGGTCTTCCAGTCGAACGAGATTCCCTTTGCGGAAGGTGAGCTTATGGGTAAGGACGACCGGTTTGTCCATTGGTGTCCCGATCGGGTGGACCCAGGTCTCTCCCCAGATGATCACATCCTGTCCTTGTGCCAGGTAGGAATAGCCCGCCTTGTAATCATAATTCTCTGGCACCTCCAGAACTGAAAAGAACGCCTGAAAGAAGTGATTCACTCCCTCGAATCCATAATGTTCTCCTGCAAATGGAAAGACTTTAGGATCCCCTGAGACCCAGAAGGTGACATCGTCATCCAGAAAATGCCGGATCGCATGGGCCGCATTCTTTTGATGAACGTGGAACTGGTCGATGTATTCTTTGGCGAGTCCGATGTTGTCGCAGATCAGGTCTTCAAAATAGACCGGAGCATCCGGGGTGGAAAGAGTCTCTGCCAAAATCTCGATCGCAGCGGTGGAAATGGGTCGCCCGGACTCGGCCTTGTTAATCAGGCGTTCACTATAACCAGCGATAGCCGCGAATTCGAACTGTGTCCATCCCCGGCGTTCTCGCAGAAAGTTCAGTAAT
>DATMFC010000040.1:0-2771 GCA_035556335.1 Planctomicrobium sp.
AAACTGCTCGCCGCGTGGCGGGGACGGTAAATCTTGATGCAAGTTGCTCTTGGGGGTCGCAACAGGTGATGCGTAATCGCAGGTCGTTGCGGGGCGGGAAAATATGACGGATGATCAATTGGGTCAATATGAATTTTAAAAAATTCGGATTTTGACTCAAGTTTTCGTGAAATGACTAAGGCATCCTCCAGTCTGAATGTGGGAGTTGAGAACTCCGCCGCGGAACAGTTCAGGCAACTCGCGAATAGAGGCTGGACACAGCACTACGGCGTTGTATGCCGTTCTCATCATCTGACGGACCGTCTTCGCCAATCCGATTCGCTACCGCCATTAGAGAAAACGACGGGGACGCCCGGAACCCGTATCGCATCGTGATGTTGACGATTTGTATGATGATAAACTGCTGATCCGGTTTCTCAGGAACTTTTGATCATCATGACTTGCACCAGGTGATGGCAGTACAGGGCTCTTTCGACATGACACAAACTGCTTCTCACCGTGTGTCGGAAACCGTGTCATGGAATGTCTGGACGGTGTGGAAATCGAACGATTCCTCCGAATTCCGATTCGGCCGAAATCTTCTGTTCTGCGCAATCGGACTCTGGTTCCTCCTGATGATTCCTGCCTGGCGCGGCGGGCCGCTGGTGTTGGACGAGCATGTCTCCGTCTGGATCGCGGAGGGGGGAGAATTCCCTTCGACGCTGCTCGATCGGAGTCTGAATATTGCCGCAACCCCTCCTCTCTCCAGCCTGATCGATGCGGTCGTCCTGCAGTGGATCGGTCACCGGGAATGGGCACTACGATCACAGTCCGCGATCGCCACGTTGCTGACGATCGTCGTCATCTTTCAGACGTCGCTGCTTTTTCAGTCACCCGTCGCGGGAGGAATGGCTGGCATTCTGCTGATGATGCACCCGGAAGTACTAGATGAAATCCGTATCGCACGAAGTTACGGGCTGGTGCTCCTGCTTTCATCACTTGTGATTTTCTTCACCTTGTGGTGGTCGCGAGAATTGGACCGACGCGCTCACATCACGGAAAGAACTTCCCCG
This sequence comes from Planctomicrobium sp., assembly GCA_035556335.1. Classification (GTDB taxonomy): domain Bacteria; phylum Planctomycetota; class Planctomycetia; order Planctomycetales; family Planctomycetaceae; genus Planctomicrobium. The sequence continues at coordinate 1,053 of DATMFC010000040.1, forward strand.
GGAACGCTATTGCGCATTGGCCTGGGATGGATGTTCTGTTCCATCGCCTTGACGTGGACCCATTATACGAGTGTCCTGATGGTGATCTGTTCCTCGCTGTGGATCCTGATCAGAACACTGTATTGGCAATCCAAATGCTCCCGACGTCACAGTTGGACCATGTCCATCTGGTTCGTGTTCAATCTGCTTCTGGCGCTGGCTGCGACCCCGCTAATTCCCTCCGTGTTACGGCTCAATGACTGGGGGCCGTTCCTGAATTACATGTCCGCATCACAGTCTGTCTGGTCCGTGATTGGCCCTTATTGGTGGGCTGCCTTGCCTGCGGGGATTGTGGTCTCTCGGATATGCGAACGGATCGTGATGAAATGGCGGCTTCACATTTTCACTTCCCCTCAGGAAGAATCCACCGCATTGGGTAAGCCGGAAAATCCTCTCCGCAAATCGAACCGAAAGGCTCATCTTCAAACTTCAACTGAAAAGTTTCGACCAATTCTGCCTCTTCTGTTTTGTTCCATTCTCCCGCTGGTATTTCTGGCTCTCGCGACGATGACCGATCTTTCCTCACTGGCGAATCCTCGCTATCGGATTGCCACTGCTCCCGCCTCGGCTCTGCTCATCTCGTTACTACTCACCCGATCGGTTTCGCGTTTCTCAGGTGTTCTGGGGGCACTGATCCTGATGATCGTTGCCTGGTGCTGCTCAGCTTCAACCCCCTGGATCGCCGGTCGCCTGGGAAGCCGCACTGATCGGGAATGGGATGAACTGGCTGCTGATCTCAATGAACATGCACTCCCCGGGAGCGCAATACTGGTGGGGAGCGGACTGGTTGAATGTCGGCTCATTCCCGCGTTTCTGGATGATCCGCTCTTTCTGGAATACACCGCTGCGCGTATCAGCCGATTCTCTGTTCCCGGACCGTTTCGTCGGATCGGGTTGTCTTCGGCTCCTGGAACGTCCCCGGAACTCAACCAATTCTATCTGAATACGCTGACAAATCCGGAAGCTGTCCAACACAACGGGTGCTGGATCGCCTCAACCATCGACACAGATCTTGCACGAAATTCCGTACAAGATCTGCGTCATCTCGTCGCACGGGCAGGATTGAAAATTCTCTATGAAAGGCAATGGCAAGGAGCCATTCTCCTTCATATTTCCCCTCCCGAAAAAGACTGACTGCGACTCCAAAACTAATCTGTGTGGATCAAAGCCGCGAGAGTAAGCCGCTCAGCAGGTTTTGGCTCCTTCGGCATGCCATTCCTGAAGGGCCTGAACTCGTGGAGCCGGGTTCTTGTGCATGTACTCAATTGCCTGCACCATGGCCTGGCACCCGGGAAGAGTCGTCACGCAGGGAACTCCGTAACTGACCGCCGTCGACCGGATTCGTCCTTCTTCCGTCCGGCTGCCGCGACCGCTCGGGGTGTTGAAGATGAACTGCACATCCCCGTTGACCATGAAATCGATCAGGTTTGGACGCCCTTCCTGCACCTTCTTGATGGTCTCCACCGGAATCCCGGCGTCGGAAAATGTCTTGGCGGTTCCGGCTGTGGAGATAATCCGGAAGCCCAGTTCTTTCAACTTGCGAGCTGGTTCAATCATCGCATGTTTGTGAGCCCCGGACATGCTGATGAAGACCGTTCCGGTGTGCGGAAACTCAATTCCGGCCGCAATCTGACTTTTGGCGAATGCCGCGGCGAAGTCGTCATCAATTCCCATGACTTC
>DATMFC010000041.1:0-2487 GCA_035556335.1 Planctomicrobium sp.
CACGCTCACTGGCGGCACAGCCCAATTACGGAACCTCGACCGATTTCTGCGCGAGCAACTGGGGATTCCAGTAAGAATCGATCCCGATCCACTGAGCACTGTCGCCCGAGGAACGGCCATCTGTCTTGAACATATGCAGAACTGGCAGCAACGTTTCCAAACCGAAGGGGCCGGATTCTAAGCAACAGAGTGCGTCTCGACGCGTGGATAATATTAGAGGATACTCACGTAAAGGCGCAAAGAATTGATAAGGGATGATCTTTGTTTTAGTCAGGTGAAATTCAGGATTTTCGTAACACGTTAGCCGTCTGGTGTTGGCTTGGTCCCTCCCGTTGACGGTGAAGAGTTTTTACCGCAAAGACGCAAAGAACGCGAAGGGGTTGGGAATCATGAGTGAGTTGCCTCCTCCGGCCTGTCTATCTGGTCAAGAGGACCTGAATGCGTATTGAAGAAACCACGAATCGAACGAATGACACGAATGAATCATAGTGAGATGCCGAACAACAGATTCGTCAGATTCGGCCCATTCGTGGTTTCCTCTTTCTTGGCGTCCTTTGCATCTTCGCGGTAAAAATTCTCGTGCCTTGTCAGGCTTCAAACTGAGGGTTGTCTCACATGTTCCGCGGCTCGTTGGCCGCTCCCGTTTCGATTCTTCTACCCTCATTTTTAATACTGACACAACACTCGTAGCAATTTGAACAGACTTCATTCCGCTAAAATGTTACGGATTTTCGAATTTTAGATTTTGAATTTGTTTCGAATTTCCCGCTCCGAATTTTGAATTTTCTTATGCTATGAACGATCATGTTTATCACCGGTCGTCTTATGCGGTTTTCATCTGGGCCGGGTGTCTGGTGGTGGCGGTTCTTTTGAACGTGGGACCACGCGGGCTGTCAGAACAGATTCAAAATGGCCTGCAGGGGATGGTCGGTTGGACTCTCTCGGTACTCCCTGCTCCCGTCCTTGATTCTGATGTCGAATCGGCTGACGGGAATGGTGATCGGGCGAAAACTCTGGCGGTATTACAGGCGGAAAACCGGGAGTTGCGACGGCAGGTCGCTGAACTCCGATTGCAACAGAATGAATGGGAACGGCATCAGAAACTCCCCTTCCCTTCTGGTGACGAACTGGTTCAGACAACATCGGTTGTGACACGAATTCTTGGTCGGAAAGGAGACCCGGTTTCCTCCAATCTGCAACTGCTGATCGCTCTGGGGAAATCGCACGGACTCCATGAATCCGAACTTGTTCTGACCGGAGACGGGCTTCTTCTGGATGGGGGAAACGAACAACAGATTCACCCTGATCAACTGATGACGGCGGGGCGATCACTGCTGGGAAGAACAACCCGCGTTGGCAAACAGACATCACTGGTGCAGCCGTTGACGGATGGTTCGTTTCGAATGGCGGTGCGAATTTATCGTCGGTCCCCATTCGGCCCTGTGACGGGACCGGCCGGGATTCTTGCGGGGACCGGAACCGAATGTCGTATTGATGATGTCTCCGCTACGGAAGCTGTGGCCATCGGGGATGATGTTTACACTGATCCCATGGCTTCGCCGGTTGGAGTGCCTATCTATTGTGGCCGAATTACCCAGGTTGACGTGGCTCCGACAGCAACTCACTGGACGATTGAATTGTCTCCGGAAAATCCGGCCTCACGAATTCCGCGTGAAGTGCATGTTCTGAAAAGCAGCCTGAATCCGGCGAGAATTTCCCAGCCTGAGCTTCCCTGATGGCTTTGGTCATGTTTTCCCTGTTGTGGAACTCAGGAAGAATGGAATTTGTCTGGGACTCTGTAAAAGTAGACCTGACTTCCGCTCGCCAATTCTCTAAGATTCGGAGTCAAGGTGAGGCGATATGCTGGTCGCCGCAGGTGGAAATACTCTGGAGAACGGAATCCGATGTTTCACAATCGACAGATCTTTGGGCGACAGGTCTTTGGTCCACATGGTTATGGACGACATGGTTATGGAGTCGTTGTCGGGGGGATGATCCTGTTTGCGGCGAGTGTTGTTCCCGCGCAGGCTCAGGTGAAGGTTGAGACGGTTCTGGCCTTTCAACCGGCTCAGAAGGATGTTGATATCGATGTCCCCACTGCGGCAGAACTCCCCAACTGCAAGCTGGAGATTGAACGGACAGACAAGGGGTCTGGCTGGGTTCTGTATAACCCTCAGGGACAGATCCTCCGTCGTTTCATGGATACGAACGGGGATCAGAGTGTCGATGAATTCCGATACTACAAGCATGGTCTTGAGGTCTATCGTGATCTCGACACGAACGGGAATAACGAGGTGGATCAGTCCCGTTGGCTGACGACCGGCGGAACCCGTTGGGGAATCGACCAGAATGAAGATCGCAAGATCGAAAAATGGAAGGTCATCTCAGCGGAAGAAGCCAGCCGGGAAGCGGTCATGGCCTTGGTGACTCAGGATGAAGCCCGATTGATGGCGGTTTTCATCAGCGAAGAAGACATCAAGGAACTTG
>DATMFC010000042.1:0-3346 GCA_035556335.1 Planctomicrobium sp.
GCTGTTCGGAATCCATTTCCGGGGCCAGCGTCACCAACCGCACAAGTCCGTCACCAGCGTCGAGCAATTGTGACATGGAATCGAGAGTCGCCTGCTGTGCGTGCTCTACGGGGTGGGCACCGACGAACCCGGGGACAGGACTGATAAACGGTCCTTCGACATGAATTCCCCAGATGATCTGCCGGGCCAGGTTATCCTGTTCCCGCAACTTCACGATACGGGCGATCCGACGGCACATAACGTCAACATCGTCCGTGATGACCGTGGCCAGAACACCATCGACTCCGTCCCGTTCGAGGGTTCGGCAGCAGCGATGGAGTTCGTCGGGCTGGAGTCTTTCAGAATTGAAATCCACTCCCGCATAACCATTGATCTGAAGATCAACATAACCAGACATGTCATTTCCTGAAATCAAAGCAAACAGCGGTAATGATTCCCGCTGTTCACAAATCGCCCATTCCACAAAGATTGATGCTTGAAGGGATTGATGCTTAACGGCTCAATTGTTCTGCCGCCGGAGGATCGACAAACAGCGAAGTATTTTCATGTTTCTGCAAGATCGAAGCCGGGACGTCCGGAGTCACTGGTCCTTCGACAGAGTTCCGAACGGCGGTTGATTTTCGGGAATCGGGAACACTGCAGATGATGTGTCGTGACTTCAGGATTTGCTTTACCGACATGCTGATCGCTTTTGCCGGGACATCTTCCAGTGTCGGGAACCAGCCTTCTCCCAACTGCTGTTTCCGGCACCCTTCGTCGAGATCAACAACGAGGTAGGGGGTTTCTGTTTCGAAGTCGGCAGGAGGATCGTTAAAAGCCAGGTGTCCGTTCTCGCCGATTCCAACAAAGGCCACATCGATGGTGATCTTGGAAATCAGTTCTCCGAGTCGGGCACATTCCGCATGTGGATCGCCAGCATCGGCCTGTACTTCGTGGAAAGTTTTCAGAGGAATCAAGTCGACAAAACGTTCGTGCAGAAACTTGCGGAACGAGGCGGGATGTGTCACCGGAAGCCCGATGTATTCATCGAGATGAAACGCGACGACGCGCGACCAGTCGATGTCCGGTTCCTGAAGCAGTGCCGCGAGCGTTGCGAACTGAGAGGCCCCCGTCGCCACAATGATATTGGCACTTCCCTGTTGAGCGATGGCCTCACGAATCAGGGGAGCCCCGGCTGCGGCCGCACGACGTCCAAGATCTGTTGAATCCTGACAGAGAACAAGTTTCATAGTTCGATTTCTCGCGCTTTCTCGAATGGACTTTTCTCCCCTGAACCTCAGGGAAATTTGAATGAGTAGATTGACCGAGAACCCGCCAATCAGAGGTTGATCAATTCAATGTCATGATATTACGAGAAATCTTGAGGCCATGCTACTGCGAACTGGCGAAAAGCTCTCGAATCAGGAATTTTCATGACTTTCCGGAGGAATGACGCAGCCGCGAGAGGCCGCAGAGTTGATGTTCTCCACTCTGAATTCAGTCTGAGGAACGCTATGGCAAAAGTCAGATCGAGCCAGACTGATCTTCGGTGCGTTGCCTTCGTCTCTCTCGTTGAGCATCACTTTTCCATGCAATCAATGCCGAACTGATCAGCAGCACACAACCGATGAGATTCCTCCGGACCGGATTGTCATCCAGGTGAGGTGAAATCAAGATCAAAATCACACTCAGAATCGATTGAGCGATCAGAAATTCGACGATGGCACGTCCGATCCGATTCACCGCTTGAGGCCAACCTTTCATTTGTTTCACCCCTCAAGATCTCCTCGAAGCACCGATCTAGACCAGTTTGGTCTATCATGTGCCCGCGTAGCGCGCGTTTTTTCAATGAAAACACTGGTGCCCGCGTGGCAGGACGTCGTTCATTATTTGCAAAAACGCTCTAATGTGAAGTCGTCCAGTCGACCAGTTTCTTGAGAATGTCTGCGGCGTGGCCGTTGTCGAGGGCGTCGGTGGCTTGCTGAGCTCCTTCAGCGGGTGTGGTGGCAAGTCCCCGGCAAAGCAATGCGACTGCGGCGTTGGCAATCACAATGTTTCGGGCAGGGCCGGGTTCTCCTTTCAGGATTCCGTCAATCACTCGGGCACTCTCTTCTTTGGAATCAATCTTCAATTCTTCCGGATGGCATTCCGGCAGCCCGAAGTCGCTGGCGGTCCACTCCAGATTTTCGACCTGTCCGGCTGTGACCGACCAGATTTGGGTCGTCCCCCACAAGGCAACTTCATCCAGTTCATTATTTCCACAGACCACCATGGCCCGATTGAGGTTCAATCGGCTCGCCGCGCCCGCGATTCGAGCGGCGAAGTCGTTGGTTGAGGCACCGATGAGTTGATATTCGGCTCCGGCTGGATTGGTGAGTGGCCCGAGAAAGTTGAAGATCGTCCGGAAGCCCAGACGCTGCCGAATCGGGGCGACATACTTCATGGCCGTGTGAAACGTACGGGCATAACAGAAACAGATCCCGACTTCATCCAGACATTTTCCCGCCTGTTCCGCCGAGAGTTCGATGTTCACTCCAAGTGCTTCGAGCACATCGGCCGACCCACTGGAACTGGTGACGCTCCGGTTTCCATGTTTGGCGACCGGCACACCGGCACCGGCGATCACGAAGGCGGTCGCCGTGCTGATGTTGAAGGTTCGCATTCCATCGCCGCCGGTTCCACAGGTGTCGATCAATCCGGTCCGGGTGGTGGGAATCCGGGTCGCCCGTTCGCGCATGGCCAGTGCGGCTCCGGCCAGTTCTTCTTCAGTCTCCCCTTTCATCCTGAGAGCCGTCAGAAGTGCCGCGGTTTCAATCTCCCCGGCCTGTTCTCCCATCATCTCACCAATGACGGTTCGCATCGTCTCAGTGTCGAGGGACTGATGATTTAGCAACTTCTGGAGCGCGGCACGAATTTCGGGGGACATCTGGTGGGGTCTTTCTTCTCATTTTGAAGTTGTCGCAGTGAATTTACGACTGCGCTGCCCGGGCGCGTTGAATAAATCGGGCGATCTCTTCGGGATCGTGATGACCGGGGGAAATTTCGACTCCGCTGGCGACGTCGACTCCCTGTGGTTGTGCGGCTTCAATGGCCTGCGCGACGTTCGCTGAAGTCAGGCCACCTGCAAGGATCAGTGCAGGCCAGTCCGGTTGCCAGTCTCGTCTGAGAAGATCCCAGGGAGCATGATGACCGGTTCCGCCATACGCACCGGAGACGAGTGCATCGACAATACAACGGGTCATCGTGATGCCAAGTTGCTGAAATCGTTCGAGTTGTCGGGCGACATCGTCAAGACCTTCATTGCCGACACGGAAGGCACGGATGATGTTGAACTCCGCGAGTTCCGCAATGAATTCAGGGGATTCAT
>DATMFC010000043.1:0-13400 GCA_035556335.1 Planctomicrobium sp.
CGGAATTTTTAATTCCCGGGCTTCAGTTTCCGTTCCCTGCATTGTCAGAGAAGTGGAAAGGCGGGCATTTCCGAAGGCTTTTGCAGTCGCCTGCAACAACGCCCGACGGGTTTGTCCGGGTTCCAGCCGACCGACCCGATGGTGAACGTATTCGCCATACCGATGTTCAAACTCTCCGGACAATCGGACATAAAGCTGCACATCTTCCGCAGCGGCCGTTCCCGCGTTCGTGACCGAAAAGGTCAAAGAAAGAATGTCTCCCTGACGGAGTGCCCGTAATTCCGTGTAGGTCAATTTCAGCAGAGGTGCCCCCGCAACGATCGGTTCCGGCTGAATCTGAACGGGAGGAAGAGTTTTCGGTGGAGCAGGTGCCCGTACATTGACCGTGGCACTGAGACGCGTAGTCGGCAGCACCAGTGTTTCGGTCTGAATTTCGCCGGCCACTTCCGGAATCAGGGTGACCGTCAGACGTTTGACCATACCCGGTTCAAGGGAATTCAGCGTCCAGACAAGATCATTGTCGGACAGATGGGCACTCGGCAGCACTTCGGTGACGCGGTGAAGTTCAGAAATTTTTTCCCGAATAATGACTTGTTCGATGGTTTTCAGTGAGATGTTGATCAGATGGATTTCGTACTTCACCGGTTCCCCGGGAGTTCCCGCAACGATCGGTGACTTGCGAATCAACAGACCGAGATCACGATCGGCATCCGGGGCCAGTTGCAACGGAACCTGATTGGAGGCTGCGAGTCCGCTTAATGTCACCGGAAGTTGCCGCGCAAATTCCAGCCAGGGAGAAAACGCTGCCATGGAAGCGGCACGCGACATCCGCTGCTGCCAAAGATCTCTCCCGGCAAGAGTGGGGATTGTCACCGTACGATTCAGAGACGACTGTGTTAATGGGGTCAACTCATCAAACAGGAACGGAAACTCGGTCCGCTCGAACAGCATGGTCAGTTTTGCAGCGGGTTGTTCGAAGTTGGGATACGGCAGGTTGGGATAAGAAGGAACCGGTACCGGAAGGACCGTTTGTGGAATCACTTCAACGGGAGCCACAACCGGAGTGGGAGTCACAGCTGCTACGGCCTGTTCCCGCAGAAAGAACAGGGAAATTGTCAGCATAATACAGGTGATTCCGGCCAGAGATCCGGCAATCCAGATGGGAATTCTCCCAACGGCTGCACGGGAGCCAAAGCCGAAATAGAGTGCTGTTCGGCGCAGTCCGATGAAGAACGCCGCCGTCTCCGGGAAGAGGTGTCGCGGTCTAGGAATGTTTCGGCGTTCTGCCACGTTCGACTCCTTTCTGCCTTGTCATTCTCAGTCTTGATCCTGACTGATTGTGTATTGATCCCGTGACAAGGCGATCTTTCTGGTGCGATCGGCGGCACAACTCACCGAAAGCTCCCTGTTTCTCCAGTTTAAATATCAGAAACAGTCCTGTCGCGGAAGTGCAAATTTTTCAAAACGGGGAAGGAAGTTTCGGACGCCAAGCTCTCCCGAGTCTTCACACGAGAAGCAGGGTCATGTCAGAAGAGTCGCCAGCCGATGGCGAGAAGGACTCCAGCCAGAATTCCGGCGATTGCGTCGTCCGCCATAATTCCCCATCCGCGCGGCAGACGTTCAAATCGACGAATCGGCCAGGGCTTGGCAATGTCGAACAGGCGAAACAGTAGAAAACCGCCGATTGCCGTTGTCCAGTGAATGGGAGTCAGGAGAAAGACCCAGAAGAACGCGGCAACTTCGTCAAACACCACCTGCGGAGGATCTTTTCGCTGAAAGAGTCGGATTCCTGCGTTGCAGACCGGAACCCCAATCAGAAAAGCGATAATCCCGGCGACGGCGGTTGTGACAGGAGTCGTTCCATCTGTTCCGAGTCCCCAGATCAGCAAGGGACCAAGCAGACTTCCTGCGGTTCCGGGGCCCTTGGGGACATACCCGGTTCCCAATCCGGTCGCGAAGATTCCCCAGAACCGGTCGAGTGGTTTTGGAGTTTCAATCGCGGAAATGGGCGGGGAAGATGGGGACTGATTGTTCATGGAAGTTCCACCATCACAATCCCCTCCTCCACCTGAACGGGAAACCGCTGTTGTCGAATTTGAGCACTCAAGCAGTGCTTTCCGGTCGAAACATCAAACTGCCAGCCATGCCATGGGCAGGTCACAATGGCTCCGGTCGCAGTTGGAGTCACGTCTCCTTCAGCGAGTGGTCCGCCCGCATGGGGGCAAATTCCATCCAGTGCCCAGAGTCGGTCCCCATCGCGAAACACCGCAACAATCCGGTCTTCGACGGTAAACTCACGACCAGCACGATCCGGGAATTCAGACAACGGGGCCAAAGGATGCCACATGGAGTGCGGGTCTATTTCAGGAAGACGGTGTCAGGGATACTGGAGGGTTGAAACTCAGTGTTTTCGCTTTATTGAAAATGTCCCGGGAGGGCGAAGCTCCCGGAAATTGCCCATCTTGAGACCGACAAAGCCCCAGGCTGAAACCGGCTCATAATGACTTCACTGGAACATAACGAATTGCCGGTCGAAGTGCCGCTCACCAGAGAATTTATGAAAAAACTATGCCTCCGCAAGAGAATGCGTAGCTGTGACTTTTCCATAAGATGCTACCACAACATTAATTACGACGTATTGCATCCCCTTTGGGGATTTTTTGCAGGCTCATTGTCGATGAAGTTGCAGGAAGGCATTTGATCTGTAATACTCTTTGCTTCCCGTTTTTTTTGACAGGATCAGGTATTCATGGCGACGCTGAACAAAGTTGACATCCGCAAAATCCGTAAGAAACGTGCACGTCTGAAGCGCAAATTGAAGTGCCGCTTCTCCCCGGACGGTGTCATTCCACGTCCAGTCTACGTCGACTACAAGGACGTTAAAACTCTCCGTCAGTTGATCGACCGGGAAGGACGTATCCTTCCACGTCGTCGAACCGGAACCAGCGCGATTTACCAGCGTGCCGTACGTGAAGCGATCCTCCGGGCTCGGTTCATTGGCCTGCTGCCATACGTCGCTGAAGAATAATAGCGATTCAAAGCCACTTTCCATGAACTGCATCCGTTGCAGTGAATGAATTCGTCAGACGGTTCCGAAATGGTCGGTGCCGTCTGAATCGTTTGGAGAGTGGTCTTCAATAGAGGATTGCGTTTTCACGTCCTCCGTTTCTAATAGACCGAACGGAGTGGAAGATGGAATTCTGGTACCGATTTCAAATCGTTGCATTTCTCCTTTTCTGGAGCGCTGAACCAGCGCTCGCGCAACTCGATGCGACTGCTTACTTCAATCGCGGATTGAGCTGGCAGAACAAGGGAGACCATGATCAGGCGATCATGGATTACACCGAGGCCATCAAGCTCGATCCCCGGGATGCCGCCGCTTATTTCAACCGTGGTCGCGCCTGGCAGAATAAGGGTGAGCACGATCACGCTATTCGGGATTACGACGCAGCGATTCAGCTTTATCCCCACGACGCCGCAGTCTACAACCGTCGCGGAAGTGCCTGGCATTATAAAGAGCAGTACGACAAGGCCATTGTCGACTACACCAAAGCCATTGAACTTGATTCCCACTTCACCTGGGCATTCTACAATCGCGGGCTGGCCTGGCAGAATCGGGGAGAACATCTTCGCGCCATCGAAGACTACACTCAGGCATTAACGCTGGATTCCCGATTTGGCTGGGCGTACCACAGTCGCGGAGTGGCCCGACAGAATCTTCGACAATTCGACATGGCGATTGCTGACTACACGAAGGCAATTGAACTGGACGACAAGTTCGGCTCTGCCTATCACAATCGAGGTTTAGCCTGGCAGAACAAAGGGGACTTCGATAAGGCGATTGCGGATTACACCTCTGCGATTGAGTCCGACCCGCAGTCAGCCAGAGCGTTCAATAATCGCGGGATCATCTGGAAGACCCGACGCGAATACGAGAAAGCGATTGCCGATTACGTGCAGGCCATTCGTCTCGATCCTCGTCTTTCGTCCTCTTACAACAGTCTGGCCTGGCTGCAGTCAACTTGTTCAGTCGACCGCTTCCGCAACGGCAGACAAGCCGTGAGTCTCGCAACCCGGGCGTGTGAACTGACCCAGAATCGCAACCCTGATTATCTGGCGACGCTCGCGGCCGCACTCGCGGAAACGGGTGACTTCAATCGGGCCGTTCAGGTTCAGACACAGGCCAGAGAAGCGGCCCCACAAGATCGCCGTGATGAATTCAATCAGGCGCTGGAACTCTATCGAACCCGCCGTCCTTTTCGAGAGTAATGGACAACGAAGAGTAATGTTGACGGAAATGGTGTCAGTATCAAATTCGAAACAGTTGGGTGGCCCAGATTGCTCGCAATCTGGGTGGCGCAGCCATACGAGGCCACTGATCACACTTTGCTTGCTCCTGCCTCGTCTGAAGTCAGAGGAAGAACGTTCTGAATTGAGACTGCTCAGGGTAGAGAACGTCAAGTCTGCGGCCTCGTACGGCTGCGCCGCCCCGATTGCAAGCAATCGCGGCCACCCGGGGGTTTTGAAATTCGAATTTCCTTACCTTTGCTCTGCTCAGATCAACTCCGGCAATGCCTGATATTTATTCTGATCAATCAGAAATCGGGGGCGCCCCTGCAGGTCGGGGAAAGTCATGCGGGTGATGTCGATTCCCAGCGATTTGTACAACGTCGCAAAGACTTCCTGAAAATGAACAGGGCGCTGGGTCACGTATTCACCCAAGCGATTGGTGGCGCCGATGACCTGTCCGTGTCGCATTCCGCCCCCTGCCAGCATCGCACAGGAAACCTGCGGCCAGTGATCACGGCCTCCCATATTGTTGATCTTGGGAGTACGACCGAACTCACCCCAGACGACAACAGAAACATCGTCGAGCATTCCCCGTTGATCGAGGTCTTCCACCAACGCACTGACGGCCTGATCGAGCATCGGGAAGTCACGGCGTCCCTGCTTGAAGTTGTGGTCGTGCCAGTCCCAGCGACTGAATGACAGCGTCACACAGCGGACGCCTGCTTCAATCAAACGACGGGCAACCAGGAAGTTGGTGAGCAGTCGGGTACTGCCGTCATCCTGCAACCGATCTTCACCATGGCCATATCGCTCACGGATTTCGATTGGTTCCTGACTGATATCCAATGCATCCGCCAGTCGACTCGACGTCAATATTCCAAATGCCTGTTCCTGAAAGGCGTCCACTCCCTGCATCATTCCGGAGTTGTCGATATTCGAACGCAACCGGTCGAACGAGGCGAGAACCGACCGGCGATCGTTGAGCCGATCGAGTGTGATATCGTTGAGGATCAGGTTTTCTTTGCCGTCTCCAGCAGGAGTAAACGGAGCATGTGCCAGACCGAGAAAGCCGGAGGAACCGTTGTCTCCCCAGGGAGCGTGTCCTGTTTTGGGAGAGAGACCAACAAACGGAGGCATCGCCTGATTACGTGGTCCCATCACACTGGAAACCACGCTTCCCAGTGACGGCCAGCCACCGCTCGGTTGATTCCGATCGTCGTTTCCGGTCAGACATTGAAAGGCATAATGCTGCCCGGTGGCTCCAACGATCGAGCGAATGAATGTCAGTTTATCGGCATTGGCCGCGAGTCTGGGGAAGTGTTCACAGATATCGACACCGGGGACATTGGTTTGAATGGAGGAAAATTCCCCACGAATCTCAGACGGGGCATCTGTCTTGATGTCCCACATGTCCTGATGAGGCGGTCCACCAGGCAGGAAGATCATAATGACTCCCTTGCCATGTCCGTTCACACCGTGTGCGTGTTCCGCTTTGAGGACTTGCGGAAGTGAAAGCCCTCCCAGAGCCAGTCCGCCCAGCTTGAGGAAGGATCGGCGATCAAGGGAATCGCAGAGAGAAACAGGTTGACCTTGAATCGAAATCATGGCGAGGCTCCATGTCACAGGTCTCCACTTTCACAGTGAACCTCATTGAAAGAAACGTCACTATAAGTATACGTCTGTGAGGAACTGCGGAGTGGTAACTTTGAGGCGGGGAAGCCAAAATGGTAACTGGCGCTATCGACTCAATACGATATGACACATCAACTTGCGTGCGTGTAATGGCGGAAATCGGCAATTTCTGCAGGAACAGCCACCGGTTAGACAGGTTGTACAGGTTTCAGGTGCATGAAAACGCAGCAGTTTGCAGGAAAGCCACAATGTCCTGTGCTGCACAAATGGGTAGCTGCGATTGCAAGCAATCGCAGCTACCCGCGTGGTTTCCGGGCTTTCCTCACCCCTGACGGGAGGATCAGGAGGAACAACATTGCCTTCCGCACCGGAGACGAGTCATACTGGATGAATGTCTGGTTATCTGCCACTTCCGTTGTACCATGATGGTTGCACAGTAAAGGTGTTGTCATGACACTCGCTGTCGATCCGTATTCTGTCGAAGAGGATGAGTGGCCTCCCTTGTGGGCCGCTCTTCTTGCCCGTGATTTACCAACGGCCGGGCAACTGATTCGAAGCGGAGCGTGTCTCGACGACATGATTGAACCGTGTGGAAGTACGTTTCTTCATCGTGCCGTTCAAGCGAATGATATCACCATTGTCGAATTCTTCCTGGAACATGGTGCCCGGCGTTCACTGGAATCCTTTGACGAAGTGGAACACACGCCTCTGATGTGGGCTTCCGAGCGTGGGCATCTTGAACTTGTTTCGTTGCTTCTGTCAGCGGGAGCGAATCCCAATGCCCACAATGAGGCGAAAAGCGGAAACACCGCGTTGCGGGAAGCGGTTCGCAATGGTCATCGCAAGGTGGTCAAACTGCTTCTGGATGCTGGAGGTGATCCGACAATTTCCGGCTGGATGGGAATTTCCGCTGTCGATCAGGCGTACCTCGACATTGAAGGGGGGCTGGATTCCCAAAGAGCGGAACGAATTCGCCACTTACTGGCGAATTTTCCCAGCAGTCTGCGAAACCGTCAGGGCTAGAGCAGTTTGCTCTACCATGTGCCCGCGCAGCGCGGTGTTCGAGCAGGAAAAACCCTGCATTCCGCGTGGCGAGGACGGGTAAATCATTTTGCAAGTTGCTCTGATCATTGTCTGGGATAATGGGATAAGGCGGATCGGTTCAATTCAATCGCGGGATTGTCTAAGATCTGTATCCGCATGAATTCCGGGGATGTTTCCCGTTTTCACACATCGTTTCCTTCTATTGACGCCGAAGTGCCATGCCTCCAAAGAACATGATCGTCGCCCAGTCGGGCGGTCCCAGTCCTGTCATCAATAATACGCTGCGCGGCATCGTTGAGACCGCGAAGCAAATGGACGAAATCGGCACCGTGTACGCCGGATGGCACGGAATTGAAGGAGTTCTGAAAGAAGAACTCCTCAATCTGACCGATCAATGTTCTCAGGAAATCGCCCTGCTGCGAACCACTCCGGCCGCTGGTTCGATCGGGACGTGCCGTTACAAACTCAAGCCGAATCAGAACGAAGATTTCGACCGGATCATGGAAATCTTCAAGGCTCACGACATCGGATACTTCTGCTATATCGGCGGAAACGATTCGATGGACACCGCCAATAAAGTGGCCAACATGGCCCGGGAACGAGGACTCGATATCTGCGGCATCGGCGGTCCGAAAACCATCGACAACGACGTCGGCGACAGTGAATTCAAACTGGTCGACCACACTCCCGGTTACGGGTCAACCGCCCGTTACTGGACACATTATGTCCAGATGGCCAACGAAGAGAACAACGGCTCCTGCCCGGCAGATCCTGTTCTGGTTCTGCAAGCCATGGGGAGAAAGATCGGCTACATTCCCGCTGCGGCCCGACTGGCAGATCCCAAACGGGAAATGCCCCTTCAGATTTATCTTGCAGAACGTAAGGTCACTATCGACCAGATTCACGAGAACATCAACAAGAGCCTGAAAGAACATGGCCGCGCGATTGTCGTGGTCAGTGAAGGGCTTGAGATTGAAGGTCTGCAGATTCCTGAAGAATTCATCGTTCGTGACTCCTTCGGGCACGCGATGCTCTCTTCCAGCAAAATCACCGTGGCCCAGATGCTGACCAATGCCTTGAACGAGCGTAAGCTGCCGGTCAAAGGAGCCGCTCGCTGCAACGTTCCAGGAACACACCAGCGAAACGACATGGCTTACGCCAGCACGGTGGACTTGGAAGAATCGTACTACGTCGGCCAGAAAGCGGCGTTGCTGGCCGCCGCCGGCGAGCATGGTTACATGGCGACCATTCTTCGCGGTGACTGGAAAAACTACCGCCCAGTTTACGACAAAGCTCCACTGTCCGAAGTGGCCGAAAAGGACCGCCATTTCCCGAAAGAGTGGATCTCCGAGTGCGGAACCGACGTCACCGACGACTTCCTCAACTACGCCCGACCACTCATCGGAGACGACTGGGTGAGTGTCCCGCTGATCGACGGCCGTGTCCGACTGGCGCGCCTAAACACGAGCAAGGAAATGTTCGCAACTCAGAAACTGCCGAAATACATTCCGCAAACCGACCGGAAGTAATTGGGATTTGGTAGGGTGGGTCAAGGTCGGCAAAACAGTTTCAACGTTCTCAACCGTTGTGGTTTGAATGAACATATGACGACGTGAAAAAAAATCACCGCCCGACCGCCGACCCACCACGCGCGGCGGTGGGTCGGCGGTCGGGCGGTTCGACAAAATACACCTTCAGAAAACGCGATGCAAAACTGCTTTCCTCGCTCAACTGTTGATGCTGACCTTGACCCACCCTACATCGACTGTGGAGATTGACAAGCTTTATTACAATGCAGAGTCAGTTTTCGAATTTGGTTGTCGACTACTCTGGTACCCTGAGCTTCGATCTCTATTTTCGATCACTGGGACAGGATTTTCTTGCCCATGTGCAGGAGTTAATGTTTCGTGACGACAAATCGGTCACAGACCGTTGGATGGCTGGAACTTGGACGGCACGAGATGTCGCAGTCTGGTTGTCATCTCACACAGGCCGAAACGCGGTGGACATTGAAATCGAGTTGCGTCGTGGGTGTGCCTGTATGTCTTTGAATGCTTCCGTAATGGAACTGGTACAGGACACCCGATCAAAAGGCCTGAAGTCGGCTCTTGTGACGATCAATGCGGACGTTTTCACGAAAGTTGTCGTTCCAACTCAGAATCTCCATGAGTTTTTTGACGTTATTGTCAATTCAGCAGATCAGCGAGAAATAGATAAGCGGCAACTCTGGAAGCATGCTTTCTGCCTGCTCGGACCAGAGGCCGGATACTCCAACAGCTTGTTGATTGATGATAGCAAGAAATCAGTTGAATGGTTTCGTGAAGCCGGAGGAACAGCGTACCACTATCAACAAGACGATGATCAACTGAACGCTTGGGTTGCAAGACATTGTTTATAACGCGGCGGTGAGGATTGACAAGCCGCGTAAGATTGGCCTGAAACAGGCGAATTCGACATTGCCGTCGGCGGCACCCTCGATTTCGGTTGCCTGATGAACGGTTGTCCGATATTCTTCCTTTTCCTCGCTGCTTTGTGGTGTGATCATTCTCATTGATTGATGCAACACGGGAAATGGCTGGGATAAATGTGGTGGGCATAGCTCAGTTGGTTAGAGCACTAGATTGTGGATCTAGGGGTCGCGGGTTCAAGTCCCGTTGCTCACCCTTTCTGTAACTCTGTTCTGAAGAATGAGTTACAATCATGGGTCAAGAGGGTTTTGGAAGCGAGCCTGCTTCCAAAACCCTCTTTGCTTTCTGAACTGCGGCTGAGGTGATTACCCTCTCCGCATTTCCGGGCGGGCTGGCCATGCAACTCTTCGGGATTCTGTTCTGCTTTTTTGTTGGTGTATCCACAGCAGTCGGAATGATTCTGACGTTCGATAAAGATCAGGTCTTTAACGCCGCGAGTTTTCTGAGGCGATACATCGATCAAATCCGA
This sequence comes from Planctomicrobium sp., assembly GCA_035556335.1. Taxonomy (GTDB): domain Bacteria; phylum Planctomycetota; class Planctomycetia; order Planctomycetales; family Planctomycetaceae; genus Planctomicrobium. Next base: position 9,904 of record DATMFC010000043.1, read on the forward strand.
GAAGCAAACTCTCGCCGAACGGAACTGGAGTTCCCCACGAATGGTGGGCGCTGAGTTAGGGTTATGTCGTCTTGTCCACCCTGACCAGCCGTTGCGATTGGTGTTCTGCACTGGAACGTTGAATGGGATTGATCCTGACAACAAAGAAGCGTTGTCATTTTCAACGGAAAGATTAATTCAGCGTGATGAAAGTCGCAGCAATATTTCTTTTCTGTGTTCGTGCGATCTACCTGACAGGAAGCTCCAATCTGGGGATCGGTCAGGAGAAACCTCAAGCCCTCACATCCAGTGATCCCATATCCGTGTGTTCGGCATCATGGATTGCGACCTGTGTAGACGGCTTTTCCCCAGGTGGCAGCCCGGTGGAAATTCCAGCCGGTTTCCTTGGGGTTGCTGATATCAATGAGCTGTCCTTTCCAGTTGCGGCCCTCCGGACCGGACCAGTGAACCAGCCAGGTCCAGCCTAACACGTCTCCCGCCTGAGGAGGGGCGTCTTCGGCACTGAGCAATGACCAGGGAATCCGATATTCCGCCGTGTATCCGAGCCCGTCCGGCCATTTTCGAAAGGCCCCCTCATACCCTGGAGGATTCACCTTCCGGTCATGTTCATCCATGCCGTACTTAACGTGGAGACAGGGAAGCCGTTCCGGTTCATAATACCATAGAATTAAAAACACCAGTTTTTCGTTAACATCATCTGGAAGCAACTGACGGTTTCGATCCACTCCTGGAGCAAGTCCCCGAATGGGCCAGCCCATCCGGCGATCGGTGGAAATCCGAAACGCCAGACAACCCCCGTTCCCGTACAGATCACGTTTGATATGAGGAGAAACAGTACTGCGCATGGGGAACGGGTCTCCCACGTTGGCGGCGATATAAAGGTATTGATCGTCATACATTGCCGCCCCTCGCAAATGATAAAATGTCTCAAACGGCGGGCGGCACCGGCTGACGAATTCTCCAGACAGATTCCAGTCCTCCAGGGAACCATCAATTACGACATTGCCGGAAGTCGGAACGATCCTCAGTTCTTCATGCTGGGCGTCGTTGTAAATGCCTGTGGAAGTCCGATCTGGATCATGCGGATCCTTAGGATCGGGCAGATAGCGTCGAAACCGATCTGGCAGGAACTGAATCTCTTCCGGTTCACTAAGGCCGTCTCCCCGAATGAGAACGGCCTGTCCACTTTGCACCCGCTGACCGGACTGTTGCTGCATCGCCGCAGCCGCTCCTGCAATCACTTCTCCCTCGTAGACCTGAACTTCGGTGCCGCTCTCCTCTCCGGCATAAACTCCGAATTCCGTTCCCAGGTCGATAACGCTGGCATTGGCGGTCCGGCAGGTAAACCCGATGGCGGGCGGGGGAACGCGAAAGAGAGCCCGGCCTTTGACAAGCCGGGCCTGCATCGGATCGAGAATCTCCAGTTCCACCGGTCCTTCAAGAAGCGCCGTCACGCCACTTTGAATTCGGATTTCCACGACACCAGACATCAGTCGAACCGTGCCTGCTTCCAATTTCTGTCCGGCACGAAATTCCGGTTCCAGCGAGGAGTCCGAAATCCGGACGACTTGCGCCAGGGCAGAACGCGATTCCGCCACTGGAGGCGCCGAAGACCGGTTCCACCAGAACAGGCTTCCGCAAACCAGCAGCACTGTCGCCAGAGTGATCCCCCCGTGAATCCAAGAACGGCGGACCGAATCACTCCCGCGCGAATGATCTTCCACATGCCGCTGAATCGGGGACACAGGTTTCGGCAGCGGGGTCGAAAGAACATCGACCATTCCCCCCACTGATTCCGTGGAAAACTCGTCTGCAAGATCCGCATCGAGCAGCATCAGATGGATAAACTGTCGGCGTGATGCCGCGTCCTGTCTGAGACGCTCCTGCAACCGCTGGAAGGTCTCCCGGTCCACGGCTCCATCGATCAGGGCGGAAATCTGTTCGGTGACACCTCGATCCTGCCCTTCTGCAGGGAGACGAGACGCGTCGTCCTGACCAGATTGATCGGCATGAAGAAATTCACTCACGAGACGGAATCCAGATTGATACGACGTTCGATGCACGCCAGCAGGGCTTCACGAATTCGATACAGCGTCTGCCGGATCGAACCGACCGGACGTTCCAGCTTCCCCGCGACCTCTTCCAGGGACGTCCCTGCCCCATATCGCATTTCCAGGAGTTGCCGTTGCGGCCCTGGGAGTTTCTCCAGGCACAGTTGCAGGGCGTCTCGCCGTTCGTCAATCGATTCCCCCAGTTGTTCCGTTTCCGCCGCGATCATGGCGATCAGATCGAGGTCGAACGCCAGCCGATCCCGACCGAGCAGTTTGCAATGGGTCAACACCTGATATCGTGCCACCGCGCTGGCCCAGGCCCAAAAGTCGGTTCCCAATTGAAATTCATGAGCCTTTCTGAGCAACAGAACATTGGTGTCCTGCCAGACGTCCTCCACATCCCGAGGATCGAATAACAGGCAACGGACCAGCCCCCGCAATCGCCGCTGGTGCCGGGTCAGTTCGCACAGAAAGGCTTCCAGATTGTTCGGTTCGATGTCCAAATCCAGCCCTGTCTGAGAACTTCCTGGGAACAATCATCCTCTATCAAGCTAATGGCGAGAATTCTCCATCCGTCAACAAGTTTTTCATCGTCGAGCAGCGGATTCAAGAAAACAGAAAAGTTTTTGTTGATATTTCGTCGATCTGCGCCATTGACAAATGGTTTTGTCTGATTGATGCCTTCCAACACAGGGATCTTGAATGACTCGCTCGCGCCGGAAGGGGTTTACCCTCATTGAGTTGCTGGTGGTGATCGCCATCATCGCGATTCTGGTCGCCCTGCTCCTTCCCGCCGTCCAGCAGGCCCGGGAATCTGCCCGACGCAGCCAATGCAGAAACAATCTCAAGCAGATCGGGTTGGCACTGCACAACTACCATGACATGCACCAGGTCTTCCCGGCTTCCTTCTACTCATTAAACGGCTGGGGATGGGGAACAATGCTCCTGCCGATGGTCGATCAGGGGCCGATTTACCAGAAGCTGAATATCGGCGGCGTGATGGATGTTGGAGACGAAGCGACGCGCAACATCGGGAGAACTGTTCTTCCGGTCTACATTTGTCCCTCTGAGACCAGCAGACCCTTCAGCCAGCATCCCAAAATCTGGATCAAAATCCCAGACGGAACCGCTGATTTCCGTATCGCGCTTTCAAACTACGCCGCCATCACCGGGACGAACGGCGAACACTGTACTCATGACGCGTCGATCATCAATGGAACCATGTTTCATGACAGCCGCATTCGCATCCGAGATATCACCGACGGTCTCAGTAATACTGCAATCATCTCGGAGAAAAGCAGTTCGAACCAAAACGATAATGCCCCTTCGGACCAAACCCGTCGGGCAGCAATCTGGATGGGAGGCAGCCCAGGGTACTGCCTGCCAACGGCAAAGCTCCCTTCAGGTGCGTCGAATGGCGGAGGGGGAGACTACATGACAAGCATT
>DATMFC010000044.1:0-1741 GCA_035556335.1 Planctomicrobium sp.
ATTCGTCCCTCCGGAATTCTCGGCGGCGGGGAATGGGTAACGCACGCAGGCACCCGTAATTTGTACAAGTCGGTTGGGATCGGAAGGACAGAGAAAGCCTGAGATGTTCGTATTGGCCGCAGCTTCATTCACTCGACGCCCTTGCGAAGTACCGGAACCCCCTCCATTCTGTCCGACGTTGAAGTCATAATTATTGTAAAGTGGCGTCTGACCCAGATACGGCAGTAATAACGTCAGTCCACTAACCGCAGGAGCTCCGTAGCCCGCACAGGTCCCCCCAGGGCTGGTCACAATGCAACTGGGAGGGAAAAGATTATGGGCATCGTGGTAATTATGCAGCGCCAGTCCCAGTTGTTTGAGATTATTTCGACAGGTACTGCGGCGTGCTGCCTCCCTGGCCTGCTGCACCGCCGGGAGTAGCAGTGCGACCAGGATCGCGATAATAACGATCACGACCAGCAACTCAATTAATGTGAAGCCTTGGCCCCGTGTTGCTGTGATCGTCCACTGGCCTTTTCGTAAAAAATAAAGCATGAGAATTGCCCTTTTTCAGTGAGTAACGACTGATTTGATGAGTTACGAGCACCTGTAATATCCATCTTTCAATAAATGTCATTTTCAAAATTGTGAAGCAGGAGATGATCAAGTTTTGGGATGATGTGTTCTTCTGAGGCTTCCAGATTGATTATGCTAATATGTCATGCATGACGTTGCCGAAATCGATCTCCAGTCTTTGACGCCCCGGATACTTCAGCCGATGGTGATCGAGTCCCAACAAATGTAACACAGTCGCATGCAGATCGGTGACATAGTGCCCTTCTCCGAGAGCGTGGTATCCCAGTTCATCGGTCTCGCCGTGAATGTAGCCCTGCTTCAGTCCTGCTCCGGCCATCCAGATGGTGAATCCGTTAGGATGATGATCCCGGCCATCGGTCCCTCCGCCCCGAAGTTCCAATCCCGGCGTGCGACCGAATTCGGTACAGAAAACGACGATCGTCTCATCCAGAAGTCCCCGCTGTTTCAGATCCTGAATGAGCCCGGCGACCGGAAGATCAATGGTACCGCACAATCGCTCGTGGTTTTCTTTCAACTTTTGATGCGAATCCCAGACACTGTATGCAGACGGGAAGACCTGCACGAATCTCACGCCCCGCTCAATCAGACGGCGCGCCGCCAGCAATCGCTCTCCGGCAGCTTTGGTTGCTTTGTTGTCAAGACCATACAGCTTTGAGGTCGCTTCCGTCTCCAGTGAGAAGTCGATCGCCTCCGGGACGGCGTCCTGCATCCGAAACGCCAGCTCATAAGCGCGAATCCTCGCTCGTAACTGCTGATCGTGGGGATATTCGACGGCGGTTAATTCATTTAACTGATGGATCAGGTCATATTCGAGACGCTGCCGTTCAAGGCTTTGACCGGAATGCCGTCGACCGAACGGAAGAGGATTCTTCGGGTCGAGTTGCAACGGAACCCCGGCATGTTGGGGACCGAGATAATAACCATCGATCGACTGCCGCGTGACAGACGCGGTCGGTCCTCCCAGTACGGCAAACTTGGGAAGGTTTTCGTTGAGTGTCCCCAGACCATAGTGAACCCAGGCACCGATCGAGGGTTGCGTCTCATCCAGACGATGGCGACCGGTATGGATCTGATTTTCCGCAGCGTGGTCGTTGTCGGTCGTCCACATGTTGCGGACGAAGCAAAGGTCGTCGACCTGTTTCGCGAGATGAGGCCACCAATCGGT
>DATMFC010000045.1:0-6091 GCA_035556335.1 Planctomicrobium sp.
CCCGGGGAGGGCAACAGGACGACACGACGCTGACTGCTGGTGTTTTGCTGCAATGTGCCGTTTTTCGAGGTGTATGTGATGCCAATCAACTCAGGATCGGCGTCATATACATCAGGGGGAGTCGCCATCCACGTGGCATTCATCGAAAGTGGTTCGAGAATTTCTTCCCGGACGTAACGATCAATCGACCGTCCGTCGATCCGTTGCAGCATCTCTCCCAGCAGGAACCAGGTTCTTCCCGGATCGTAACCGACTTCGGCTCCGGGAGTCTGGTCCCGTTTCAACCCGGAAGAGCCGATTTTGTCAATGATCTGTCTCCATGTGTGATCGGGATAACCGGTGACAATCGGCTTCAATCCAGCGGTATGAGTCAGTAGATTCCACACAGTCACCTTCTCAGTCCCGGAACCGGAGAACTCTGGAATCACCGAAACAACCGGGGTCTCCAGTTGCAGTTTCCCCTGTTCCACAAGCTGCATGATCGCCACAGCCGTGACGGGTTTACCGGCACTGAGCCAGAGCATTCGAGTGTCTGTCGTCAACGGGTGACCGGGAGCGTTCTCTCCTATCGCAAAATCAGCGACCGGCACGAAATCACGCGAGACGTACACCTGAACACCGGAATGCAATCCATCGACGAGTCCCTGTTCGATTACGGAAAGAGTTTTGGGGAAGAGGTGTTTCTGATCTGGCACAGGTCGGGCAGTCGTGATTTCAAGGGGGGTGCTGGAAACGATTGTTCGAGAGACTGTGGGGAAAGTGTTGCTTTCTGTCGTCACCCGCACCCCGCGCGTTGCCGATTCTCACCGCCGGGCGCGGCTTGATGCGGGAATTCAACAGGGATACACTTCAATCTGGAGGAGGAACGTCATTTGCTCCCCTCAGGATCGACTCATTGACAGTATAATGGTGGCAGGGGCACCCTGTCCTGTCTGATTTCTGAAGTTGTTATCACAGGTAAAGTTGTCACAGAAAAACATGAGGCAGTGGTGTGCTGGGCGTGGTCAAGCAGGCTGCTTTCTGAAGTCGTGAACAAAATCAATTGAAATGCGGGCGGAGCAAGAAACTCATGGGTGTGATGCGATTTCTCGTTCATCCGCCCAGCAGGATTGGAGAACTGGTCCAACCGGATATTTCGTATTTAAGCGGAATGGATGGCCAGATTTTTCCGACCCAGATCGAAGTGAGCGAGGGAGAACTCTCATTTCGACGCCCGATGTCAGAGAGCTGCAAGCTGAACATCTGTTGGCCCGTCGCCGGTTTCGGCCATCGGGTACTGACGACCGCCTCGTTGCGCGAACGGGAGCAGCCCTACAATCTGACTCTGGAACTGGCACGCGGTCGACTGTCGGAACTCTGCGATCTGGTCGCCATGTGGCAGCAGGCCGGCATGGTGATTCCTTCGGAGTTTCGTACCGCACATAAAGAGTCATTCGCCCTGTTTTCACAGGCATGCACATCGCAGGAGTCTCTGGATTCGGTTTGCCGTCTGGCAACGCGATCGATCGAGAAAGCGTGTCAGGCCTCGGCAATCCTGATGTCCGCCTATGCGGAACAACGACTGGCCAATATTCGGCGAATGCATCATCAGTCCCCCGGATTGCTTGGTTGTCGAATCGACGGCCATGTCCTGACCGATGGTGGACTCACGACATTCCAGCAGGCGTTCAATACCGCATCCATCTCGGTGAACTGGAACGATGTCGAGACCAGAGAAGGGGAATATCACTGGCAGCGGATTGACCAGTTCGTCAACTATGCCATTGATAAACGGCTCATTCTGCGCGGGGGACCACTGATCGATTTAAGCCTGAACGGGCTTCCCACCTGGCTCGCCCCGTGGTCACAGGATTTCCAGAATCTTCCCAGTTTCGTCTGTGATTACATTGAAACGGCCGTGAATCGCTATCAGGGACGAATCCGACTCTGGGAAGTTGCGGCCTACGGGAACACCGGCGGAGCACTCGGACTGAAAGAAGATCATTGTCTGGCCCTGGTTGCCCGGTCACTTGATGCCGCGCGACGAACCGATAGTGATGCTCAATTCTTTGTGCGAGTGGATTGCCCGTGGGGAGAATACCTCCGACAGGGAAATCACCGTCTCTCACCGTTGCAGTTCGTCGACGCACTGGTTCGTTCGAACATCGGTTTGTCCGGTGTGACGCTGGACTTGAACGTGGGATATTCCCCGGAAGGATGTTACGTTCGGGATATGCTGGCGATCTCGAAGCTGATCGATTTCTGGAGCATGCTGCAGATTCAGATCCATGTGAACATCGCCTGTCCTTCCGCTGCCAGCCCCGACCTGAATGCCCACCCCCGCTATCAAGTCTGTGATGGGATCTGGAAGGCCCCCTGGAGTGAAGAAACCCAGACAGACTGGATGAATCAGGTGATTCCGGTGTTGCTGGCAAAACCCGCCGTGACCGGGGTCTTTCTGTCACACTTCCATGATGGTGTGCCTCATCGTTACCCACACGCCGGACTTCTCTCGGTCGATGGAACTCCCAAGCCGATGCTCGAGTCTTTCCGAAAACAGCTTCATCCGGAAGCCTGAGCTGCAGGGACACATCGCGTCTGGCGTTACGGGGCAGGGAGAGGACCGATATCAAATGCGCTATGCTTGCAGAGACTCTGAGTTCCGATCAACGGCAGAACAAGCCCGCTCATCGTGTCTCTGAGCCAGCAGGACAGGCGTCCCTCCATGCTGGCGATTTTTCCAAACCGCCAGGACTCGTTGGTGATTGCAGCGGTGCGAGGAAACCGCTCTTTCGTAAATGACAGGAACGCCATCTCCGGGTCGGTTGATGTGGCCAGGGCCCGTGCAACGGCGACGGCATCTTCAATGGCCATACATCCCCCCTGCCCTAAGTTCGGCGTGGTCGGATGGGCCGCATCTCCAATCAGTCCGACTCGTCCTCGCGACCAGGTATTTGTTGGAACACGATCAATAATATCGTTGTGAATGAGTCGTTCCGGGGGAGTTGCAGCGATGATTTCCGGGACAGGATCGGCCCAGTTCCGGAACAGTTCGGCCACTACGGAGTGTCCATCCGCAAAGTGCTGTCCAGCGGGGGCATTGTGAACAGCAAACCAGTACGCTCTGTTCCGACTCAGGGTCGTAATCCCGAATCGCTTCCCTCTTCCCCACCATTCTCCGATGTAGCCGGAAGGGATGTTTGCAGGTAAAGGACTGATCCCGCGCCAGCAGCTGTATCCGGAATAACGGGGCGGTTGTTCTCCGAACAAGCAGGTCCGCACGACAGATTTAATTCCATCCGCCCCAATGATGGCGTTTGCCTCATCTGCGTGACCATTGGAAAACCGGACGACGACACGTTGATCGTTCTGTTCGATACCAACGCATTCAAACCCATATCTGACGGTTTCCGTCGGCACGAATTCGGCCAGGGCTTCGACCAGATCTGCCCTGTGAATCATCGCGACGATGGGAGTCATTCCCACCTGCTTTTCCAGTATGCTTGCAGGGAAGGAGATGAGACGTTGACGTCCCTCATCCGTTCGGATTTCGGAATTTTCAAGCGAGATGGAACGGGACAAAACCGTCTCGCCGACTCCCAGAGTCTGCAGCGCCCGCAACGCATTGGCCCACAAACTGATTCCCGCTCCAACTTCTGTCAACTCGCGGGCACGTTCGTAGACGGTGGCTTGAATGCCGACTTTTCTCAAGCCAATTGCCGTCGAAAGCCCTGCGATCCCGGAACCGATGATGATGACTTTCACTGGCCTGATCCGCTGGTCATGGAGGCACAATTCCGGAGGGAAGTGGCCCCGAGGGAATTGGAGGAAGCGGGAGAGAGCGTCCGGTCTCATCCAGTTGTCTGGAATCCCGGATGGGGCGTAAATTATCTCCCGGCTTGACCTGTTCTGCCGGATCGGGAGCAGCGTCTACGCCCGGAATGGGTCGAGGCTGCGGTTCACTCTCAAAATTCAGGTCTCCCGGTGCCGGGATCGGGTTGTGAACATATGTCGGCAATGGCCGGTAGCCCCGCACAAACGAGGGATCGACCAGATGCTGGTTCCATTTGGATTGATACCAGTCAGGCTGGTTGATTCGCGAGACATCCAACCCTGGACAATACCAGTGATCGGCATGCGGTGAGCGGTCTGCCACGTGGTCAATGGCGTCCTGATATCGTTCGGTGATCCCGAACCATTGGCAACCAGTCAGACCGAACAGGATGCCTCCTGCCCCGATCCATCGCATTACATCCATGCTTCCAGCCCCCCGGGAGCGTGCTCAAAAAAACGATTACGCAGATGCCTCCATTCCGGCAGGAAAACTTTGTGACAAAGCTGTGACAATTACCGGATGCGACATCATGGTCCGTATCGAATGGATCGGTTGTAGGGCGAGGGGAACTTTGGGGCATTCCCGGCAATTGCCAAATCGCAACAACGAATGTTGCGACAATGTTTCCACTTCGCATCCGTTCAGCATTCTCTGCCGGAGATCCCGGAAATCAGCGAAGGACGCAGGATTGCTTCCCTCATGTCCGTGAATTTTCAACCTACTGTTGAAATGACTGTTGGACCGACTGCTTGAACCAGTCGACTCCGCTCTCCGCCCCAGGCAAGACCAGCTCTTGGGACACCCATCTCTGGGACAGGAAACGATTTGCGACCACAGTCGAAATTGAAGAGGGCATGCAGGAGGAAAATGCAGATGGTGGAACTCATGGATTGCATTCTGGCAGTGACCAGAAAGCCCAATCGTGATGAACTGACAGAACTCGTGGATGAAATCCGTGACAGCTACAAGGAGGGATGCCTGCGTCTGACGGGAACGACATTGGATGAAGCTCCGGAAATCGCCGGAGACCGTCGCTCCCGGCAGCGAACAGTGGTTTCGATCCCGTTCTATCTCTGGCCGGTCAAAAAAGAGGCTTCAAGCAGCCCCATCGAGGAAGAGATTCCGGAACAGATCGCAATGGCCTGTAACCTCTCCTGCCGTGGAATCGGCATTCAATGTGATCATCCGTTAAAAGAGCATTTTTACGTCGCCGAATTCGACTGTCTGGAAGACCGGAATGTCCGGCTCTTTCTGGAAGTCTGCTGGCAGCAGAAAAAGGGACCACACCATTACGTTGCCGGATGCCAGATTCTCGGCCCATTGCCGGACTGAACGGTCTTCCCCTATGATGGCAGTTTCCGTCCTCCATCTGATCGGGGGACGCCAGTTGTCTTCAGTCATTACTTCCAAGTTTGATCTGAATAGGAGAGAAGTGGGTGGTGGATAGTGGGTAGGAAATGGCATGAATTTCCAGCCTTTTCTGATCCCTGAATCCTGACCCCTTGCTTCTATGTGAATAGACTTGGAAGTACTGTCCGTTTTTTACTGTATCAACCCGCCCCTGCCATTATGTCTCTCTCCTCTCCCCCGACCGATCTCAAACCTTATTTTCAGGTTCTGACCGAAATCCAGGAGGAAGAAGGGAAACTCGACTGGCCGGTCTTCTTCGGGAACGACAATCCGGTCGAAATCGATGTCGGATGCGGTCGCGGTTTGTTCCTGTTTCATGCAGGTCAGGCTCGCCCGGACACGAATTTTCTGGGACTGGAAATTGAATACAAGGAAGCCCGACGGGGAGCGAAACGAATCCAGAAACTTGGACTTCCCAACGTGCGTGTTGTCGGAGGAGACGTTTTTCTGGCGTTCGGCAAGATGATCGCCCCTCATTCGGTAGATGCGATTCACGTTTACTTCCCGGATCCCTGGTGGAAACGACGGCATCGTCAACGTCGGGTGTTCAACGACCATTTCGCCGATCTGGCCGCAAAGTTAATCAAGCCGGGAGGCTGGCTGCATTCATGGACCGATGTCGAGGAATACTATGGAGTCATCTCCGGATTGATGAACCATCACCCGGAATTCCTTCCACAACCCACACCGGTCGAACGTCCCCCTGCAGACGACATGGACTACCAGACCAGTTACGAGCGCAAGAAGCGCAAACTCGGATTACCCATCTGGCGTGGACTGTGGCAACGCCGGACGTAGAGCGGATGATTCACCAACACTACTCTTTTCAAGTTTGTTTGTGATGGAGAGCAAGGGATCAGGATTCAG
>DATMFC010000046.1:0-1707 GCA_035556335.1 Planctomicrobium sp.
AAGTGAAGTGGATTTCCCTTGTTCCCAAGCTCTGGCTTGGGAACACACTCGACGCCAAGCTCCAGCTTGGCCACTGAACGTTTGGTTTTCTTCTCTCAAAAAGAGGAGAGAGTGTGAATCAGGTTGTCTTTAATACGAATCTCGAAGCAGAGCTTCTGGGCGAGTGCGTTCCCAAGCCGGAGCTTGGGAACGAGGAACAGCAACTTCATTCCGCTAAAGTGTTACCGAATTTTTAGTAAACGTCGTGCTGTCCGTCGCAGAATTCGGCTTCGTCATAGAAGCGGCTGCCGTCGGTAGAGGCTTTGTGTCCACCGGAGCAGTGAACTTTGTAACCCTGTTTCAGACTGGCGAAAGCAGAACCGACATCTTCCAGTTCGTTGTTCACGTTCAAGGCAACTTCGCCGAGGCCAACAATCATGGCCAGTACACCGACGGTGGAGACCAGTACCAGTTCTGCAGAAACAATGAAACCAGCTTCGTCGTTGATCAGGCTGTTGTTGACGAGGTTGTTCAGGAGAGCGTTCATCTTCGTATTCCTTTGTGTGGGGGTGACTTTGATGAAGGACACTAAAGCAGAGGGAGTGCCAAACTGACTTCACAGCGCCAAGATCATTGAACACTTTGCGCGGACGATCCCCACAAAGTGTTTCAAGGAAAACGGTTACGGAATTTCCATTGGCGTCGGTTTTTCTGAACACCTCTGTTCAGCCCGTTTGGCGAGATGATGCCGTCAGACAACACGAATGAGTCTGACGGAGAGAAGATTCGCCGGAAGCGACTGGTTGAATTCAGCTTACGGCAATGATGCCGAAGTGCGACATGATGCCCGGCAGCAGCAACGCCGGGGGCGGAGAAAAAAGTACGGAGAGAGGACAAGCAAACGACAGGAAGATTCGTCCTGTGGGTCTCCCAGTTTATAACGGCGTCAGCAGAATTGACTGCGATCCATGTATCAGGAACAGAGACAACCCGGCGCCGCTGCCCCGGCGGCCACTCTGCAGCTGATCATTTAAAACATGTCTCCATCAAGGGGAAGTGGATCGTGGTGATGTTCTGACGAAAAGAGACCGTCAGGGACTTCCTCTGTCAGTCACACAGACAGACGACAGCAGGGTCCTGTTCAAAATGACTCTCTTCGAACAACTCGCTCAACCCCGCTCGGCCTATTGCCGTGTCACGGCACTAGTGCCTTGTCAGGCTTCAAACTGAGGGTTGTCTCACATGTTCCGCGGCTCGTTGGCCGCTCCCGTTTCGATTCTTTCACCCTCATTTTGAATGCTGACGCAACACTAGTAAGCAGGCAAATAATCGAGAGAAGCAGTGCTGTAGTAAGGAGTGTAAGCGGTTGTGGAACCGGGGATCATGGCCTGCTGACTGGTTGGTGTCAGAGCGCCACTTTGGTACATCGGTCCGCAGTTCCCACCTGGGCAGCTTGGCTGCTGCTGAAACGTCGGAGCGTAACCGGCACCATACCCGAATCCACCGCCTCCGCACGGGCTGCATTGACGAGAAGCACAACAGCCAGTACCAGCAGCCAGCGCAGCCAGTGACAACAAGGCGATATACCGTTTCATAACAAGTCCTTCAGTGAAACAAATTTGAATTCAGAGAGATTGGGAAAGTTCGGGAGGCTGACATCAGGAGAACCCTGACATCACGGCGACGGCTGGTCTGGAAATGCAAAATAGAGCAGTCTGCTCTACCGTG
>DATMFC010000047.1:0-2137 GCA_035556335.1 Planctomicrobium sp.
GGCCAGCGCAGAAACAGAGAGAGGCCGATCAGGGTCGTCACTCCGGCGATCACCTGAGCGCGCACCAGGAACTTCGTCGCCTCTGGAAAACGATCTTGCCGGGCCATCTGCCAGGCGCTCCAACCTCCCAGCAATGTTCCCTGCATCGTCAGTTATGCCGTTTCAATCCCCTGAACCGCTTGATTGATTCGTTCCACCTGATCTCCCATTCCCTCTAATCCGGCAAGGAGCTGTTGTCCCTGGGAGCCATTCCAGACGATCAGGTCCCCGATCCGGGAAATCGTTCCGGCAGGATCGGCGATTAAGTTTTGCAGATGAGGCCCCAGTACAGAACGTCCCTGAGAGAACAGCCAGACGGCGAGTGCGGAATTCGGCTCGAATGTCTCCAGGATGGAGAGTGCCATGATGGTCTCCTGAATTGGGGGAACTCAGCGGGGCGATGGATTGATCGGCTCATACTGCCCGACAAGGGCTCCCGATCGGTGCACCACGCGCAACGACAACAGTGTGGCACGGAGGATTTCCGGCAGTGTTTCAATTGGCTCTGTAGGGAAATAGGAAAGTTGTGGACCATCAAGACCGAATTGATTTCGCCGCTGTAATTCTTCACAATCACCGTCGGCTTCGAAAAGAGCGTTCCGTTTGTACCATCCCCAATTCCAGGAACGACTCCAGGTCAGGTTCGTCAGTTCCAGTTCGACGGAATACTCACTGGTCTTCCGAGCGATTTGTTTCAGCTGGTCGATGTCATTCCTGAAGACGAAAATCAGTGTCGTCTGTGGCACTTCCGGGTGATAGAGCACCCCATTGTTCTCCTGAACTTTTGGAACCAGGTCCCAGGAGCAGGGTCTTAACGTCTTGTCCTTTGTCAAAAATGCGAACGCCGAGTAATTCACTTCCGTCGGGTGCATGACCGAAAGTCCGTTTGAGAATGCAAGCCGGTCCTGATAGAACGGTTTGCGTCCCCGCACACGCAGAGGGAGTGTCAGTTCCCCCAGTAACCCCTTACTTTCAATGTCTGTTCTCTGACCGTGCGCTACGAACGAAAGTCCCGTCAAACGAAATCGTTTTTTCGCGAGTTCCCGCTGGTGCTCCATCAGAGCCTCTTTCATCTCAATCCGATCAAACTGATCCCCGCGCTGAAACTGATCCCGCACTTCCGGACACCCAAACCGCACATACCATTCCAGTGTCGAGTCCAGAGACAGGTTGCTAGAAAATCCTGCCGCAACAATGCTCTCCTGGAGATCTTCGACGACTTGAGGAACAGGGGGAGGCGGCGGAGGTTCAGGGGGCTGTGGGGCAACAGGAGGGGCTGGAGGCTCAGTAAGTGGTGGGAGCGCAGGTAAAGCTAAAGTCTGTTCGTCCACCGGCGTCGGTTCCGGCGGGGGAAGGTCTCCCGTTTCGTCGCTCTGAACAGGAGAGTTGTCCCCAGTTTCTGGTCCCCAGGAGACCGGATCAGTTGCGCTACCGGGACCGCCTGTAACTTGCTGCAACTGGTGCTGGCGAAGATCATGGAAAGCATATCCTCCTCCCACAATCAGCAGGAGGATGGCCATCCCCGCGAAAATCAAATAGGGATCCGTTTTCATAATAGAGTTCTCACGACAGCCGTTTTTTCTCCGGCCCACAGGAGTTTGAAAGCACTTTGGCACACAAAAAACTCGCTTTGCGTCTGCGGAGACCTGAAGACGTCAAGTGAACATGGTTCAGAGAACGACGGCCCGTTCCAATTCCATTCAATTGTCCTTACTCAAAAACGTAGACGATCGTCTGTCTATAAATACTCTGTAGATCAATGAGGTGCAAGCGTGCCGTCTTGTGCCTTAGGGAGCTGATCGAACAACGTTTTGGAAAAGCCGTCCGCGCCGCGCGGGAGAAACAGGGGATTTCCCAGGAAGCCTTCGCCGTGCAGGCGGGGATTCACCGGACTGATGTCAGCTCCGTCGAGCTGGGAAAAGTTCAGGTGAACGTCCGCATTGCGCAACAGCTGGCCGATGCACTGGGGACTCCCTTCAGCAAACTCTGGAAGAAGATCGAAGCGGAATGCCCCGGCCCTGATCTTCGATAGAACGTCGACGGCCTCTTGGAATCGGGCAGATCAGCCTGCCTGTTGCTGCGCATGCGTTCCCTGTCC
>DATMFC010000048.1:0-3177 GCA_035556335.1 Planctomicrobium sp.
CGAATCGTTCTCCAATTGAAACACCCCAGGTCGAGGAGCAGTCCAATCCTGCCCTTGGAGAGGGCTGGAAGCCGCGACGATGGCCGTCAATCCGCAGCAAAGCATTACTTTGTAATGCGTTACTACTTGGCAACTGCCGAGCTTGAATTGCCTGGACAAGATCACGACCCCCTCCGACACTGCTAGAAACGATTTCGACTGTATCGTCTTTATCGGATGTGGCGATTGTGAACTTGTGCCTAAATGTATTCACTTGCATTTGAATTGCATATTCAAGGGGAGAGTTGAGTGAAAATGCCCCAAATCACCGAATCGTGCGGACCAGAGCCGGAGCCAGAACGGGAGCATTTGTGGAAGCAACCCCAGGGGCGTAGAACGTCTCCACTGCTGACCAAAGGCCAGGCCAGTTTACAACATCGTTAATAATCTCCGGCGACTCTCGCCAAATTGAAATGGCGTTGAGATTCGCAACAGGGGAAGTTCTCACAACGGTTGCAGGGGCCGGATTCAATTTCCAACCTAGCGGTATTTCATCAGAATCGTATTCCAGTTCCCATCGCTCGACCAATCCAAAGCCGATGACATAAGCCCCATCAGTAATCGGGACATATGCGGTCTCACCTGCAATTACCAACGAATTGCCAGGTGTTGCCTGAGAATGAAGTCGAGTCATTGGCGTTCCGACTTGTAGAATCTTTTGAAGTCGGACATAGCTATCCGAACCCGCAATCATTGGGTGTTGGCTAGGCTCGCTTCCATTGACGCCCCGTTCGACCTCCCAATTTGTCAAACTTCCGCCTGTCACACGAATCAATTCTTCATCAATCCGAATGATAAACGGGCTTTCCGTCATCGGATCCGGAAAGCCATCTCCATTCTCAACTTGAAGAGTTGTTGCGGTCGCATTGATATCTGAGATCAAGCGAGTGAGGCGCAGCGGAGTGACTGGAATGGAGAGATCATCGAGCGCAGGAGGCCATTTGCTTCGCACGATGGAAAAAGGAGCCCAACCGGGAATCGATTCGAATTGCTGGGATGCCGGTATTTCAGGCCCCACGGTCATGGCCGGACGGGCGGCGGCGATGGCAGTAGCACGGACGGGAATCCCGTCGCGACGCAGATGCTGGCTCCCTGGGGGAACATGAACTGTTGCCGGAATCTGGCTGAGCAAGCCGAACCACATCGGGACAGCGGGGCCGTGTGAATGGATCCCATTTTCCTCGTCCTCCTCTTCTGCATCCAACGGGTTGTTCCCCGGGATGCGACGCATTCGAACGAGAAAGGCATCCGGTTGTGACAACGACGGTGTAAAATCCCCCCGGCTGTAATTATCTTCTTCATTTGGGCGAACATCGTTCCAGGTTCCCGAAACCATGTCACCATGAGCCTCGTTTGCCATGTTTCGTTGAAATCGCTGTCCCCGATAAATGTAGTTTGATTTGTTGTGGAGGATGACATCGGGCGAATCTGTGGTGGTTACTTGCTGATAACCATCACCAGTCAGTAGGGGGACTGCTTCTGGTTCGTTCTCATCGTGATAGAGCGGATTATCAGGATTGAACTCTTCATCCAACGTCAATCGCAGGATCTTGCGAGCGCGATCTCGCCGCTCTTCATCAGTGAGGTCTCCGTTTCCGACGAGTGCCTGCCAGCGGAGTCCTTCCAGAGCGGCCGAGTTGACGGCAGTCTGCATTTGTCTTCGCGCGAGGCGGGCATAGCCGTGGTCGATAATCAGGCCGACAACCCCCATGAAAGCCAAAAGAAAGAATGCAAACAGGATCAAAACCTGTCCTGGGCGAGAAGAAGAATGACGAATACGGTGTCGTCTCATTGAAACAACTCCCGACGATAGATTGCCTGCACGGAAATCACTTTACGGTAGGGCCGAACCGGGATCGGTTCCGAATTCACATCAGCGGCATTCCGATTGATAAACAGGCGTCCTAAGCCATACCGGCCTCCCTGTACCTGGTGATCATGCTGGTTGTTATAGACCCCGACAAAGTCGTTGCCCAACACAGTAAAACGCGTACTGGATGGATCATTATCGAAGTCATCATTCGGTTCCGTGAATTCCTTTTGTCCTAGCTGTTGAAATGGAATTTTAACTGCCAGCCCGGACTGTGCCGGGTAATTGATGCGAAGGGCGACAACACCTCTCATTGGGTCTGATGATGAGTCCACAGCGTAGGGGAACATGCCATCTGTACGGCTAATTTCCTCTACCGGAGCGACCCAATTGATGAATTCCTCGCTACCATCTGCATTGTATTCCATGATCGGAATGAGAACGGTTTGGTAGTTATTCTCTGTGTCATTAACAATGGTCCCTGGGTAACGATAACGCCAATCAGTCCCATCGGGAGATTTTTCGAAAATCATCAGTGGAGAGAGGAGGCGGTTAACCAGCGGTTGATCCGCCATAAATTCCTGAAAGCCATGTCCATCGAGCGTGTCTTTGGTCACAATAAGTAATTCGGGTTTGTAAATTTGATCTCGAAAATCCGGGTCATGCATTACCCAGGCATCGTTATTGGTTCCCGTTCGTCCCAATCCAAGTTCGTCTGTAGGGGCGTACGGCATCCTGGCGATCTCCTGGGCAGCAACATCCACAACTTGCTGCAATGTTTGGGCAGCATAGAGGAAGTAGCCTATGGTGATCGTCACCCCCATCATCGTCACCATGATGAAACTGATGAACGCAAACTCCACCAGTGCCTGTCCACTTCGGGGGTGTGGTGATTTTCGACAGGAGTGATGCATGAATTCTTCTCCTCATCAACAAGAGACCGATGACCGTCGTGACAGGAATTGAATGGATGACGGGAGCGGCCCTGTGATCGGTTCGGAAACGGCGATACGGTCTCCAATAGCCGCATCGACCCCACACGCTGCGATTTCGAGAACGGCATGGGAACGATGTTTGGTAACAATCATCCGCCATGGGGAAACGGATCGGTCCACTTGCATAATTTCGCCTGATCGATTCAGCCATAGGACATCAATCGCAAACCGCATCCAATGGGTGTGAATGGAACAACAAGGGAGCAACAACAGGCCGGTCTCGGGTGATAGTTCCCGGCGGAATTGCAAGCCGCGAAAGCGGGACCACCAGTCGTTCGCCAGTTCCAGTGAACGAAGTAACGGCCGGGAGGAGCTGCCGTCGGCGGGAACAAG
>DATMFC010000049.1:0-5465 GCA_035556335.1 Planctomicrobium sp.
GCGACGCATCCTGAAGGAGCGACCGCCGCGTCTCGTTCACCGAGATGTACGGCCGCCGCAACTGCCGTAGCAGTTCCTCGAATGCCGTATCATAGTGATTGCATCGCTTCACACGGATCCTGTGAAATGACGGAAATGCGGAACGGAAATGAAGTTTCTTCAAATTGCAAAGAAACCGGGCGTCTCTCAGTACTTCGCCCTGTAAAGTTAAGGAACAACTCTTTTGAAGAAATCGTCCTGAAGTCTTTTCAGGAATTCAGAAACCACGAATCGAACTAATCCGACGAATGAATTCCTGATGAACGCTGATTAGAAAATTCGTACGATTCGTTTTATTCGTGGTTTCTCTCTGTTCCTCCTTTGTCTTCCTCCCCTAATTTGCCTGCGGTGGAAGCGGTGGGGGAGTGGAACCGAAGGCGGTGCTGAATTCGTTGACCTGACCGGCGGGGGTCCAGTTTCCGAGAGTCGGACTCCAGATCAAAGTGTTGGCCTGAATCTGTCCGGCCTGAATCCCTGACAGGACAGACGGGACGTCAAACGGACCTTGTGACTGCCCGTTCAGGGCGACATGCCAGACGGCGGAATTGGGGAGCGGCGGGGGAGCGACACCGGGAGCAGTTCCCCCGAATGCAGGTTGTCCGGCCTGAACCATGCGGTTGGCCATTGCGAATCCCATCCCCAGTCCCATCCCTTCGGCGGCACCCCCACCGGAAGGATTCTCGGCGGCCATGGTCATGGCTTTCCCCATCTGGAACTGCTGGAACTTGTTCATGTCACCAATGACTCCCATGCTGGATCGGGTGTCGAGCGCCTTCTCGACTTCTTCCGGGAGTGAGATATTGACGATGAACATCTGGGTCAGGTCCAACCCGTATTCATCGTCAATCTTTTCGTTGGCGAGTGTTCGCAATTCATCCGACAGGCTGCGGTAGTTGGCAGCGAGATCGAGGGCACTGATCTTTGAACTTCCAAGCAGTTCCGCAAACGATGTTGCGATCACCGATCGGACCAGTTCCGTCACTTCTTCCGCTTCGAATTTGGAATCGGTTCCGATCAACTCCTTGAGCAGAGTTTTGGGATCATCGACTTTCAGAGCATAGGTTCCGAACGCTCGAAGCCGCACGGGGCCGAAGTCATCATCACGCAGCATAATGGGATTGGGCGTTCCCCATTTCATGTCGGTGATCTGCCGGGTGCTGACGAAATAGACTTCGGCCTTGAAAGGACTGTTGAAGCCATATTTCCAGCCGGCCAGTGTGCTGAGAACTGGCAGGTTGTCGGTCTTGAGGGTGTAGTGCCCCGGTTCGAAGAGATCAGCAAGCTGTCCGTTGAGAACGAAGACGGCGACCTGCCCCGGTCGAACGATCAGCTGGGCGCCATTCTTGATTTCGTTCTGATAGCGAGGAAACCGCCAGGCAATGGTATGACGCGAATCATCGACCCATTCGATGATGTCAATCAGTTCGTTACGGAGCTTATTGAAGATTCCCATGGCCTGATTTCTCCCTGTGCTGCCGGGTCACCGAGTGGTTTTACTGGAATCAAATCTGGAAGTGAATGACATGGATCATAGCTGCTGTTCGCGACGACAGGAACAGTCAACATTCACCCAACATTATTTAGAGCCGCGAACAAAACCTCTCAAATGATGAGAATTCCCTTTCCGCGAGCGGATCGCGGAAGGTTTTGTCAGGGGTTCTCGCCCAATATTCACCGCTTGCCTGCCTGCTCACCTGACTGCCGGGTAGAGTGATTCCAGATCCTTCTCCTCTGCCGAGCAGGCCTCGTGGATGTGCTCTTCAGTGGAATCCCCCTTGAGAGCCAGTCCCTGGCTGATTCGATGGTCCAGATCCCGCTTTTTGGGGCAGCCGAAATCGGTCCACCAGTTGTAGGCGGATTGGCGGTTCCAGCCCCCGTAGTCTCGACAACTCGTCAGGGCATCACGTAACTCCAGAACGTTGGAGTAGCGTTGATCCTGAGACTTTTCGAGACATTTCAAGATGACTGCTTCCAGATCCTGTGGAATGGAAGAACGGTGTACCGATGGGGGCTCAGGAGCTTTCTGGGCATGCGCGAGCAGAAGCTTGACGGCCGAGGTTTCATCAAACGGCGGGCGCCCTGTCAGCAGGAAGTAGGCGGTGCATCCTAATGCGTAGATATCGCTGCGATGATCCGCTTCGTCTCCACGAGCCTGTTCCGGAGACATGTACAGCGGCGATCCGGTGACCACACTTTCCTGAGTCAGATGGAGTGACGTTTCCGGTGCGGTGGAACGAACCAGACCGAAATCCAGCAGCTTGGCCACATCGTCGGTTCCTCCTCGCCGGGCAGCAAAGATGTTTGCCGGCTTGATGTCCCGGTGCACCAGAGAATGGGCATGCGATTCCGCCAGCGCGTCACAGGTCTGCACCAGCAGGTGTAACACTCGGGACGCCTCCAATGGACCATGCATCTCGACAATCTGATCCAGGCTCATGCCGGGAAGGTACTCCATCACATAATAGAACGTGCCGTCATCCGTACGACCGAAGTCATAGATTTCGACGGTGTTCCAATGGGTCAGCTTGGCGGTGGATTGAACTTCCCGTTCGAATCGGGCCAGTGTTGCGGGGTCGCCTGCTTTCTCGGGACGAATGAGCTTGATCGCACAGGGGCGTTTCAGCATCAGATGTTCCGCAAGATAGACCTCCCCCATTCCTCCACGACCGATCAGACGTTTGAGACGGTATTGACCGAGTTGCTGGGCTTCAAACGCCTGTGATCTGAGATTTCGAATCAGTCGGACACCACCAATCGCCAGTGTTGAAGCAAAAGCCATCGCCATGATGGTTTCCAGAAAAACATGGTGAAAGGCGTCTGAGTTTTCAATCAGGTCTTTGACTTTTGGAGAAGTGACCCAGGCGGCCAGAATGGCGACCAATGGCCCCAATGCCATGGGGGTAATCATACGGGCCGCCCGCTGCCAGGAATTCGGAATGAACAGGGCGTAGGAGAAGATCAGTAGCAGCCAGGGGGGAGTCACATCCTCCAGATATCCTCCATTGGAGGTGGCCAGAAGTTTCGCATAACCAATCGCCAGAAACAGCACGGCGGAAGAACCGAAGATCAGGGCCTCGACCCCGCGCAGGTGTTTCAGCACATAATGGCATCGATTACACAGACGATGGGCAATCACCCCGTTGATCGCAATTGTGAGTGCCATCAGGCTCAGGCAAATGGCCTCGGTCACCGGGTAATTGTGACTGGGATACACCAGCGACTTAATGAAGAATGCCGTGTATCCAATAAAGAAGATAAGAGAAACCTGTCGCAGGCGATCACGGAGCAGGCTGTTCGTCTCCCGTGTGAAGTCCGGCAGACTCCCTTCGATCAGAGCGATCGGCTTGGCAGAAACAGGGGGACGATCGCCGGAATCTGATTCCGGCGCGCCATGGGCATTTTTTTCAGTCGCTCGTTCCCCGTGATCTCGTTCCCCGAGATGTGGGAAAGCGGGTTGAATCACCGTTTGGCCGAGATTGGTTTCGGTGAAGTTGGGTTTGGCCATGAGGGAGTCATTCCTGAAAACGTCATGATCAAGATCATAGACACCCAACACCCTCACGTCACGGGCGGGAATGGAGATGATTCCCTATTTCGTAGCGGATTTTCCTCTCTGACAAGATGTTGCGAAAAAAACGTCGTCCCGGAAATGGCTGATTTTCTGGAAAAGACACCCTGAGGAACCGGGAAAACAGTCGTTTCTCTGAGAGAGGTTCGGCTTTGTCCTGAATCATTCAGAGGAACCGCGGAAGAAACGGAAAACGCGGAAAAGAAGGGGCGGGATGGAGAGATATTGAAAAACAGACTGCTGCTTCAGTCAATCGTCAGAATTTTTGACAACCCTCTTTTCGTAACAGTAAACAGTTTCGTGGTCTGAAGCTGAGATGGGTCAGGGTGGCCGCGATTGCTTGCAATCGGGGCGGCGGAGCCGTGAGAGGCCGCAAACCAGAGGCTCTCCTCTCCAGAGTATCTTTCAATTCAGAACGATTCCTCATCTGTCATCAGACAGCTCATGAGTCTGCAACGCCCAAACAATGACCTCGCATGGCTGGCGCCACCCCCAATGGCAACTTCACTTGGCTAAAATGTTACCTCTTGGCCTTTGTCTGAATTCCGTCCTTTCCGTGGTTCCTCTGAATGATTCGCTCTACGGAATTGCTGGCAAAACCGGCAGGAAGCCACGGTAAAACGGAACAGACTGATAGCGGTAAAGTTCTGCCTGAGAAAGGGGATACGGCTGCGTCATGGCCGGTCGGGGATTGACGACCCGTTCGGCATGATCGGTACGCTGAACGACCATCGAGCGTCGTTCCCCGAACAGTTTGTCCATGGCCGCTTCATGACGGTATCCCGGGTTCGCCAGATATTCTGAACGACGATAAGGAACCGACTCATACGCGGCGCGGTATTTCGCTTCTTCCGGGTGGGGAGTGGGACCGGGTGTAATGGTCATGGACCAGTTTTCTTCCTCGAAATTCACGACCCTTGAATTTGAAGGAGTCTGCTTCACCGGGGATGCAGGCAGCTTTTCAAGGATCGGCAAGGCCTCAACTGCCGGGAGAGCATCCATCAGAGGAGGGATTTCGATCGCAGCTTGAGGGGCAGGATTCTCTGGTAACGGAGGAACCAGCAACTCGCCAGCGCGAATAGAAGAGAATGTCCCACACAGACAGGCTCCAACCACAACTCCCGCAATCCAGTTGGAAGGACGCAGGAGGGGTGAGCGAGACGAAAAAGAATGAAGTGACGGCATCGACAACCCTTAAATTTCCAAACATGTCTTTGATCTCGATTGACCGTAAACAAGGGGTTGGACGGTTGTCAAAAAGAGTTTAGGTGATTTGGCGAAAATAGAGAGGTGTTGTCGGCGAGTCGGGAATTCGTCTTGGAGGAACTTGTGGGGAGGCGTTAAGATTCCTTGTCAAATTGGTTCTTCCTGAACCAGAAGCGCGTCCCTTGCCTGCCTTGAGCGTCCCCTTCCTCGATATTTTTCCCATACAACAGAGTTTGCTGCCAAAGCCATGATGTGTGCTTTGCGGTCTTTATTGTCGCCGGTCCTGAGTCGCAACATTGCAATGTTGTGCGAGGCCACTGCGTGCGCAGCGAGGTTCCTGTCTCTGCTTCTGATCCTGTCTTTCATGTTGTTTGCGGAAACCGGCTGTGGCACGACGAAGCAGAACATGGCCACAGAACAGATGCTCAATTCGGACGCGGTTGACGCCGCTGTTGCGAAGATCGATTTCACTCCACTGACTAAGCAGAAGGTCTACTTCGACACCCGGTATATGGTCAATTACAAGGGGGTCGGCTTTGTGAATTCCGACTACGTGATCAGTGCGTTGCGGCAGCAGATGTCCGCGGCAGGCCTGTTGCTCACCTTCAATCTGGAAGATGCCGACTACGTGATCGAAGGTCGAGTCGGGGTG
>DATMFC010000050.1:0-3383 GCA_035556335.1 Planctomicrobium sp.
GGTCCAGAGACCACTGATCGTGCCGAACGTGGCGTTCACTGCGGAAGGTTCGTAACCGCAGTGGACCATGCAGTCCTGACACCGTTCGTTGCCGCTGGCGCGTCCGTAGGCATCCCAGTCGACGGTGTCCATCAACTCTTTAAAGCTGTTGGCATAGCCATCCTGCAGGAGATAGCAGGGTTTCTGCCAGCCGAACAGGTTATAGGTCGGATTTCCCCAAGGGGTGCATTCCAGATTCCAGTTCCCTTTCAGGAACTCCATGAATAACGGGGATTGATTGAAAACCCAGGACTTTTTCGGCTTCTTCAGAATGTCCCGGAAGAGTCGCATGGTTTCGCCGCGACTGAGAAAATGTTCCTGATCCGGAGCCTTTTCATACTGATATCCGGGAGAGAGCATCATTCCTTCGACTCCCATTTCCATGAGTGTGTCGAACATTTCTCGCAGCTTTTCCGGGGAACTGTTGTTGAAGACGGTGGAGTTGGTGGTCACCCGAAATCCGGCGTCGATGGCGCTGCGGACGGCATCGATAGCGACGTCATAGACCCCATCCCGGCAGACGGCGAGGTCGTGTTCTTCCTTCGGGCCGTCCAAGTGGACCGAGAAGGAGAGATATTTGGACGGCTTGTACTTATGCAGATGTTTCTTCAGCAGAATGGCATTGGTGCAGAGGTAAATATACTTCTTTCGAGCGACCAGACCTTCGACAATCTTGTCCATCTCGGGATGAAGCAACGGTTCGCCACCGGGGATGGAAACCATCGGAGCCCCGCATTCATCAACCGCATTCAGGCATTGTTCAACAGAGAGTTGCTGCTTCAGAATAGCCGCGGGATACTGGATTTTTCCACATCCGGCACAAGCCAGGTTGCAGCGAAACAACGGTTCCAGCATCAATACCAGAGGGTAGCGTTTTCGTCTGCGCAGCTTCTGTCCCAGAACGTACGAGGCAACGGTCCACATTTGGGAAACGGGAACACCCATCGGGGCAAGGCTCCATCCTGGATATCGGCGATCTGTTTTCGGGTCATCTCATCGTGAAAACCGATCGGTAAGTCCGATCAAAACAGCATCATTATTTCTGCATCAATGTTCATAGTGATAACAGGTTCCGAAGATGATGTCAGCCCTGTTTCTGCCGAGTGCTTGCATGATGTTGGTAGAAGATCGGAGACGAACGGTCTAAACTCTCATGTCAGGTCGCATCTCATTCGAGAGGCGGGAATTCTGGTGAATTGTTCTGAAGAGGCCCATATATTGGTCGTCTGAATCAGAGATCAGTTTTCTCGCTGATTCCATTTCCTTCTGATGATTCTCTCATATTTCGAGGGATTCTCGTCTACTTAAACAGGAACAACGGTTATGTTCGGGATCTTTGGCGGAAAAGACTGGAATGTCGTCGCGGTGATCTTCGAACGGCGTGATCTGTATCAGATCAGTGGACAACGGGCCAAAGGATCGGCGGCCGAAAAGGCACGGGAAGGGGCCAAAGCTCATCCCCGCTGTATTTATTGGGCCGTGTTCAATCAGAAGGGATCGTTTCAGTCTGGAGGACCCGGCGCGGGATCACTTCAGGTGCCAGGAGACGTCATCAAAAGACTGGAACGGGAGCTTGCTACCAATCGTACCGTTCTCGACGTTCTGAAAGGGCTCGAAACCAAACAGGCCCAGAGAATCGGGAAAGCCCTCGTCTGGCATGGATACCCGCCGCGACAGATGCACGGCTCGGGAACTCAGGAAATGGAGTGATCCCTGACATAATGGGACCGGCCTTCTGGGATTCCTGCTGGAAAATCTCGGGTTTTGGTGGGTGTCTCCTGTGATGGTGTTTTGAGGAATGCCCTGAAAAGGTAGGATGTTGTCTGTTGATGGCGATTCAAGAAGAGATGAATCGCTCGTACATCTTATGAGTTTAATTTCTGGAAATCGAATTTCGTCCGATGCAGATTGTTCCCTATCCACACCCTGCCCTCTCGTTTCGTTCCGTAGATCTCAAGCAGATCGACGATACCCTCCGTCAGGTTGTGGCTCAGATGTTTGAGTTGATGTACGAGGCAGAAGGGATTGGCTTGGCCGCTAATCAGGTGGGGCTCCCGTTTCGCTTCTTTATTGTGAATCTGGCTGCGAGGGGAGATGAAAAAGATGAAGAACTGGTCTTCATCAATCCGGTGATTTCCAAACGAAAAGGGAGAGAAGTCGGGGAAGAAGGGTGTCTCAGTCTGCCGGGACTCTATGGCGACGTCGGACGCTCTGCTGCGCTGGTGGTCGAAGCTTTTGATTTGTCTGGGAACGGGTTTCGAATGGATCTTGATGATCTTCCTGCCCGGGTGGTTCAGCATGAAACCGATCACCTCGACGGCATCATGTTCACGGATCGGATGCGTGAAGAGGGAACCAGTGCCCGAGTGGATGTCAAAATCCCGAAGTATGTCGCTGCATACCAGCAGGCACAAAAAGCGGGTCTGCTTCCCTCGGATGAGGAGATTCAGAGCGATCTGAAGAAGATGGCTACCTCAGGGTTGGTTCCTGGCGAATTTTTGACGCGACCTCCATTCGAAATCCCCCGCCCCAGTCTGAAAGAGTGATATGTTTTCGTGAGCGACCTCAATGTTGTGAAAGTCGTCATACAATTTGATTTGTTTGTAAGGTGTTTTAAAATTAGGTGTTGTGGCATTGTGTGGATTGGTGTTCCGGATCTTCTTCAGATTTCATGGCCAGACGCTTGCCAGTTTGTGAAGCCGTCACTAACATCCGCCTCTCGCCCAGCAGGGCGAAGCCGGGGGTATAGCTCAGTTGGTTAGAGCGCAGCTCTGATAAAGCTGAGGTCCCAAGTTCGAATCTTGGTACCCCCATTACTGGAGGGACCAAGGAACTAGATTCCTGGTCCTTCCACTTTGGGGACGTAGCTCAATTGGGAGAGCACCGGCTTTGCAAGCCGGGGGTTGTCGGTTCGATCCCGATCGTCTCCATCTCTTTTGGGGAGTGTGGGTGCTTGATGTCGGCACCCCAGCTTCATGATGAGAAAAAGTTGACAGGTCGCACTGTTGACGGCGAAGGCCAGGACGACTAAAATGGTCGATCCGAAACTTCGCAAGACCGGTTTTCGAGAGGGTTTGAAACAAAACGACTCGAAGAAAACTTGGCAGGCTTGGTTGACAGAGGAAAATGTTCAACTAAGATGGTCGACCCGCCGAAGCTTGAAGTGAATTTTGAGTGAAATTGGAAATAAGATTGCTCAAAACAAACGAGTGTAAGTAGGTTGACAGTTAATAAAGAGCGGATAGACTTCCGAACCCCGAGGGGGAAACGAGCCTTCGGGAGGGGTTGAGAAGGGTTTGGTGTCCGAGAGAATGAGACTGTTGAGTCTCCTTTTCTCGCACACT
>DATMFC010000051.1:0-2069 GCA_035556335.1 Planctomicrobium sp.
CGTGATGAATGGAAAACACATGTTACGGAAACTCGTCCGTATCAGCAGACGGAACTGAAACTTCATCGCTGCGAAGTGACCGGATTGAAGCCGGATACGGAGTACCAGATTCGGGTCAGTGGCACCGGCGCCATTCACCGGTTTCGGACGATGCCGGCTAAGGCAACTAACACCATTCAGTTCGTCTCCGGAGGAGACAGCGGAATTGGCAAGGAAGCAGTGCGAATCAACCAGATTGCGGCCATGCAGGAACCCCGTTTTGCATTTCTCGGGGGAGACCTGGCTTATGATAACGGAAGATCTCCGGACACCTTCACGAAGTTCCTGCAGAACTGGCATGCTCAGATGGTGGATTCCGCCGGACGTTTGATCCCCATGTTGTCCTGTATCGGAAATCATGAAGTCAACGGCGGCTATGCAACGGACCGCAAACTTGCCCCTCAATATCTCAGTTTCTTTGACGGCCTGTTTTCCGAAACGACATACGGGGTGCTTGATATCGGAGATTACCTGAGCCTTGTGATGCTGGACACCGGACATCTCTGTCCTGTGGAAGGGGAGCAGACGGACTGGCTTGAAAAGACATTAGCTGAACGGGAAGACCGTCAGCACGTGATTGTCGCTTACCATATCCCATCCTACCCATCGTTTCGGGCGACCGAAGGAAAAGATGGAAAACCTGGAACGGGTCATAAACAACGGGAACTCTGGTGCCCTCTCTTCGAACGATACAAAATCGACCTGGTTCTGGAGCATCACGACCATACCTTTAAGCGATCTCATCCGTTAACAAACGGAATGTATGACAAGCATGGCGTGCTTTATCTGGGAGACGGTTCCTGGGGCAAGTTACGGGCATTGAATGAACCGTCCTTGCGCCCCTATCTGGCTAAGGTCAGCAGCGACAACCATATGACCGTCCATCGCTTAGAAGGTGATGACCGATTTCATATCGCCCTGAATGACGTCGGCCGGGTTACAGATGTCTGCCAGACCACCAGCAAAAGACCAGCACGACGCGGATAGGCATCCTCGTTCCCAAACTCCGGCTTGGGAACGCACTTGCCCCGAAGCTCTGCTTCACGCAATGACAACCTGACTCACAAGTCCCGTTCTTTTTGTAGAGATGCAACTAAGGAATAGTCCTGAAATCAGTTCCCGATGTAGAAGAGTCATTGAGAAGGCCGGGTCGCCCGGCCAATGTGGCTTATTTTTACCTACATTTTTTGACAGTTCTTCAGTCCTCATGGATGCCCCAACCATTAACCATTATTTACCCCGAAGGGGTTTTGACAATACAGTCCAGGGTCGCCTCACGAAGTGAGCGCACCCTGGGTGGAAGAACGTCGAGTTGACAAACCCACCCTGAAGGGGTGGCACAACGAAGTCGGATTGTGCAACCCCTTCGGGGTCGACCCGAAATGATGTCTCCATCAACCCAGGGTGCGCTCACTTCGTGAGCAACCCTGGGCTGTGTTATGAAGCCCTTTCAGGGCAGATGGTTGCGAAGATCCGTTCTTCATCCCCATGGTGAGCGTCAACGAGAAAAATGTGGGTAGAAGCAAGCCATGTTAGTCGGGCCACCCAGGAACTTATTTTGGGATTGATCAAGGACTGGCCAAGCGGAGCTTGGCGTCGAGTGTGTTCCCAAACCGGAGCTTGGGAACAAGAAGATTCTGTCTTTCGCCCCGTGTTGAAGTCGGTTTTACGGCGTTCCCACCATAAACAACTGTCGGGCGAACTGAACGCCGCGGGCAATATCGTTGACGCGGTCATTGCCGACCGTTCGCTGAATGTTGATCCACCCGGCGTAACCCATTTCAGTCAGAAGCGCCGCGAGTTCGTTCCAGTCGATCTCTCCTTGCCCGATGGGAACTTCCCGTCCTCCTCCACGAGAAGCATCACGTCCTTCAATGTGCCCGATGTAACCAAACAGTTCTCTGAATTCGGTAATGTAAGGACGACTCTGAAGAACCCAGTCGGCAGGATCGGCGGCGATCATCACTTGACCGGTCTTAATGTGACTGATCAGTTGTTTCAACTCCGCAGCCGGTTCTCCTCCGGAAAGC
>DATMFC010000052.1:0-2520 GCA_035556335.1 Planctomicrobium sp.
CCAGGAGTGTCCGGGTATATTGACGACATTGTCATCTACTCAAAAGATCGTGCGTCACACTTGAAAGCCATCGAAGAGGTTTTCAAAAGGCTGAAACGTTTCCGGTTGAAGGCAAACGTGAGGAAATGTGAATTTTGTCTACCCAGCGTGGAGGCGTTCGGATTCACGATTTCCGCCGGCAAAGTGACGCCCAGTGAGAAGCGCGCTGAAGCGCTTGCACGGCTGGTGAAACCTGAGAATGAGAAACAGGTTCAAAAATTCCTCGGAATGGCCAACTACTATCGTGGTTTGATCGGGCATTTTGCAGATCATGAAGAGCCACTGAGGAAGTTTTGCAAGACAGCGGAGTGGACTCCTGACTGTGACAAGGCGTACGACGCTTTGGTCAGGAAGCTGGGCGAGCTACCTGCGGTGTACCCGAACTACCTCGAGAATACAACACTCGAAGTTCACACGGATGCATCCAACGTGGCGGTCGCCGGAGTGCTGATGCAGAAGAGAAGGGACAACACGACGTATCCCGTTGCGTTCTTCTCGAGAATCTTGAAGGAGCCGGCTGAGAGGAACTACTCTGCGACTGAGAAGGAACTTCTGGCCGTGCACAACTCGCTGATGTACTTTCGTCATTACATCGGAGCGAAAAAGGTATTGGTCAAGACGGACCACAGACCTTTGCTTGGCATTCTGCAGACAAAAGAGTCTCCCTTCGGAGCAAGGTGGAGCAGGAGGATTTTCCAGCTCGCAGAATTCAACTACGAGGTTCAGTATGTCGAAGGAACCCGGAATGTAGTGCCAGACTACTTGTCGCGAATGGTGCATGTGATTCGCGTCGAGTGGGAATCGCTTGCTGAGATGCAACGATTGGACCGAGAGGTCGTGAAGATTCGGGACAGTCACCCGGATGCACTGTTAGAAGCAGGCATCGTTTACGTTGTTGGCGAGGATGGCGCACTTCAGGTGGTCTTGCCTCGGGCCTTGCAACGTGAAGCGATGGCCGAAGCTCACGGTGAAGGTCATTTTGGCCTGAAGAAAAGCTTGCACAGAGTGCGACAGAACTTCTTTTGGCCTGGGATGGCAAAAGATGTTGAGCAGTTCGTGCATGACTGTGGCACATGTGCGGTGAAGCAAACTGGAAGACGTCCAGTTGGTGAGCTTCAGCACATTGAGAAAGGAGGTGTCTGGGAGTCGCTCGCCATGGACCATTTTGGCCCATTCCGAGTGGGCACGAACGACAAGAAGGCCTGGGTCATCTTGGTGGTGGATCTGTTCACCAAGTATGCGGAGGCGAAGCTCGTGTCGGATGTCGGAAGCGCACATGTCGTGCTCTTCTTGCAGGAAATCTTTGCCAGACATGGATATCCCAAGTCAGTTCTCACAGACAACGGCGCTGCATTCGTGTCGGAAGCTGTTCGCCAGGTCTATGAGAATGGTGGGGTGAAAGGCAAACACTCGACACCGTACAACCCGCAGGGTAACGGTGTGGTCGAACGTTTGGTCCGAACGATCAAGGAAGGAATGCGCAGTGTAACGCAGTCTGAACTGCAAGCTGGCGCGACGCTTCTCCAAGTAGTGCACGCGTACAATTCCTCTGTTCATGCAAGCACCGGTTTTGCACCATTCTACTTGATGTATCACAGGCACAGGCTTGGCCCGTTAGCCAGTGCGATACAGCCAACGAGTTCAACCACGCTACGCCAGCTGGTTGAGAACGGCAAAAAGATCGCTCGAGAGGCTACGAGGTTAGCCAAGGACCAGATCACGCAAGCGGAACGAGCGCAGGATGCATACTTGGAGAAGAAGCATGCAGTCCTCAAGGAACAGTTCCAGATTGGTGATCGCGTGTGGATTCGTGATCCACGCACCTCACGCACTTTTGAACCAGAGTTTAAAAATCTTGCTCGGATCGTCGCGCTGCCGTCCAAGAACTACTGTGCGGTGAGAGACGAACAGACTCAAAAAGACAGATTGGTCAACGTCCGGCACTTGGTCAAGTGGAGACCGAAGCCGCGCGAGAGTCTGATTGACCTGGATGAGGGTCAAGCGATCGTTGCGAACGATTCTCGCAACATCGGACAAGCGATAGAAACGTCGGAGGAGAGACGTTTCGGAGGTTCCTATTATCCTGACGATGACTCCGAGGAGGAGGAGGAGGATGGAAGAATGGAAAGGAATCGAAAAAATCGAGTGGATCGTGCTCGGAACAATGAGACAGGTGTTGTTTCGGACTCAGATGGTCGTCGAAGAGTACGGTTGGTCGAGCCTAGCACGACTGGAAGAACCGGAGAAACTCAGCGTCAAGTAGTTGACCGGCGGGAGCCATCGGGAGTGATGTCGGACACAGGCCGTCGTCGAATTCAACGGTTGGTCGCGCAACGCACGACTGGAAACACCGGAGAACTTCAACGCCAACGGATCGAGCGACGGGAACCATCGGGAGAGGTAATTCCTGAACCGCAGCTTCGCGACGATGATGACGAACCCCATCCTCGTGTGGACGAAGGCGCCAGGAATCTCGTGTCG
>DATMFC010000053.1:0-2144 GCA_035556335.1 Planctomicrobium sp.
AAGGTCACTTCGGTCCCGATCCGCGGGGTCGAACAGCTTAATCGCCCCTGCCGCCAGGGACACGGGGCTGGCGCCCTTTCCCATCGCCCGGAGATCACCGGTCCGTTTGGCCGGTTACGATTTGCCGATTCTATGATTCCGTAAGGCCGTCAGCGCTGAGGTCGTTCTGGGCGGTATGCCGTACCCGTAACACGCGGACTTCCCCCCCAACGATGGTGAACAGGATGCGGTGCGTTGTCCGACGGCTGAGGCCGAAGTGGAGTTGCCTCAGCCCGCTGGGAAGCAGGTCCGTTTCAGGAGCCAGCGGGCAACGGTCCGGTTGTTCGGAAAGCGCGGCAATTGCAGGATAAATCCTGCTGTACCAGCGCTGCGCCTGTTCTGTAGATCGATGTTCGGACCACCACGCGACAATTGCCCGAAGATCGCGTTTCGCGGGACCGGTGATCAGGACGCGATAGCTCATGCTCGTGGCGCAAATCCGAATTCCTCGCGAAGCTCGGCATCGAATTCTTCGAAAGGTTGCATGTCACCGGTCCTCATGGCATCGATCCCTTCCTGGATCGCGATCCGCTCGGCGTCGCGGTCGATTAGCGTGGCCACGTAATCTTCAACCGTGGAGAACCCGGCAGCAATGGCCTGGGCTTTGACGTCACGATCCTTCGGGAGTTCGATCTGCATCCTGATTCCTTCTCGAAATTGCTCATTCTCTTCAGAATATCATGGTTTTTCGGTCACAGTCAAACAGGATTTCTGCATCGTCGTCAACACGATTTCACAAGCCGGTTCAAATAACTCTCGGTATGGGCTTCCCCCCAGGTGTGAGTGGTGTACTCCCAAATCCTGGACAGATCACTTTCAGCGATTTTCGGAAGGCGGTCTCTCATGCTCCGCGCCGCTTGCCTTCGGCGATGATGTCCTGAACGCTCTTCTTGGAAAACTCCTCGCGTTCAATCTCATCGGCTCTCTTTTTTACGGCTTCCCGCAGGGCCATCAGTTTCACCTGTCGGACCTCGGTTGCCTTCTGAAGCAGCCGGATGGCGTGGCGCATCACTTCGCTCGTGCTCGCGTAGTGGCCGTCCTGGATCAGTGATTGAATCCACTCCTCCTGCTGTTTGGTCAACGAGATATGCATCAAGTTCCTCCTTTCCGTAGATAATACATGATCTGTGCGATTCATCGTGGGATCACTTGCTTTGAACCGGTCCCGCTTTTTGGCGTCGCTCGAAACGATCGCGAAGAACGATCATTCGGTACTGGTCAAAAACCGGGCTCGTTCCCTTTCCCATCGCCCGTAGGTAGCCGGTCCGTTTGGTCGGTTCGGCAGACTCCAATGCCTCCCGTTCATAGTCGCTTTGCTCGGTGGGAGACAGGCTGTTCCAGAATGTGAGAAATGCTTCCTGGCGGGCGTTCTCCCGTTCGGCAGCCGCCCGCTCCCGCTTTGTGCGGAGTTCCCGTTCGGCAGCAACACGGTTTTTCTCGGCCCTCTGTTTCTCCGCTCGCGATTCGGACGGTTCGAATCCTTTCGGGAACGTGATCTTCCCGGGATCTCTGATCGCATTGACCAGAAATCCCGGACCTCTGTCTTGTCTGTGGTTGTTGTACCAGTCGAAGAGTTCCATCATCGTTCGGATGCTAGTCTCGGGAAAATTGGAAATCAGATCGTCCGCCGCACCGGGACCAATGCCGCGCTTGGTGAGAGCAGTGACGAGGGAATCAGGATCACTGGCCGGAAGAACCGCTGAAGCTGTAACGGGAATATCTGAGACGGCGATCCCCTTCGGCCTGGGGGGCTTGCGTTCAAAGACCACCTTCCAACAGCCTTTCCCCTGTTTTACGAATCGATTGCTGTCATCCGCTCGTCGCAGATCCCAGCACTCTTCCAGCTCGCTGATCCCCTTTAACAGTTCCCGCTTCCACTGCGCCGTGGTGTAACGACTCGACAGTAGCACTTTCTGGATGGCGAGTTCCTGCAAGTCGATTTCCACCCGATTCCCGTGATAGAACCGCTTATCGAGAAACCGGTAGAGCCGTTTGGCCACGGGGCTTGCCAGACGGGTGTACAACCCCCAATCGAGACGTTTCAGGTAGCCAGCCTGAAAGCTTCGGTCATCACTTCGTTCCAGACGAACCGGGATGATCCGGGG
>DATMFC010000054.1:0-3677 GCA_035556335.1 Planctomicrobium sp.
GAGGAGACTCACGCAAAGTCGCTAAGGCGCAAAGAGATAATCATCACGTCGTTCATGGTCATCCGAGCTGCTGGGACAATATAGTTCATTATGAATTATTCAAAAACCACGAATGTCACGAATCGTACGAATGAAATGCGACAGGGCAATTTGCTCTGCTGAAATCTCCTCTCGGTCTTCCTGAATTGAAAGAGATGAATTTACACAGGTCGTAGAACAAATTTCTTTGCGCCTTAGCGCCTTTGCGTGAGTTTTCTCTCTTCCTTCAAACCACTTCAAAACGGAAACGGTTTCGGAATGCCGCTGCGGACTGGACTTCGGCGCTTTTTGATTGCCGGTTCCTGTTCCAAAATTGCTTTCTCGTTGTTCTCTGCCAGAACCGGTGTTGCTGATGTGCTGAACGTCAGGCCCCAGTTTGCTGCCAGTTGCTGTTGAAGTGGAACCGGCAATCCCGGGGAGATCCAGTGTTCGTCCGCTTTCTTCCAGCCCACAACTTCCCCACGCCGGTAAGCAATCTGATGAGTCGTTAACGCCGGAATTCGTTTGCCCGGTCCGATGACTCCGGTGAGATTCAGTGGATCGGCTCCGGAGATGGTGAAGAGATCTCCTGCCTCTTCAGATCGTCGAATGGTACGCAGTTCGCGAACGGCATCACTGGTGGCGAACTGCTCTCCGCCGACCCCGCGAATGAATCGTCCTCCCCGTAACTCTCCCCGAGCTTCAAGACGGCGATACACTCGCAACAGCTCCCACCACGCCGGAGCGAGTGGTTCACGCTGCAGCAGATCACGAAAGACCACTCCCCAACGGCGAATCAACTGCCAGGCCCATTCTTCAACCACATCGACTTCTGAAGCATCGACTTCATTGGTGATCAGCGGTGTCCATCGTCCTTGCGGAACGGTTTGTCGGCGAACACGACGGTAACGCCCGGGAATGCGGCGTTCCTCTTCCTTGGGAGTGCCACGAATCAACAAACGTAATCCGGCAATGCCGTCGGAAGTCAGGCAGCCAGCCGAAACCAGTTCTCCCAGCAGATCTTCCAGTTGAGACGGAA
Organism: Planctomicrobium sp.; assembly: GCA_035556335.1. Taxonomy (GTDB): domain Bacteria; phylum Planctomycetota; class Planctomycetia; order Planctomycetales; family Planctomycetaceae; genus Planctomicrobium. Next base: position 1,058 of record DATMFC010000054.1, read on the forward strand.
GGATTTGCAGTCGCTGACACAGATCACTGGAGAACAACGCTCCTTCTGCCTGCAGTTTCTTCAGAAGATCCTGAGCGACGGGAGAAAGTTCGTTCTCGTCTTTGGTTCGCGATTTTGTCGTCAACCAGTCGAAATCATCCCTCAAAAAGAGCGAGACCGGAATGGATCGGGTCATTGATGCCATGGGACGCCCGGAACTTTTCTTTGCGGCCTGCGGTTCCAACCGTCCCCAACCGACATCACCAGAGAGTGAAAGTTCATCCAGCCAACCCGGTCGGTAGTTCTCCACTCGCAGTGGTAAAACGTTCTGTTCCCAAGCCCCTGCTGCAATGTCGAGACCCTGCAGTTGTGAGATGACTTCGTGAACGCCGTCTGTTTCTGACTTGCGATACCCGGGAGCGGCTCCCTGATGTCTGGCGAGGAACTCCAGATACACCGTTGGGTCAACTGCTTCAATTTCCTGCCGTAACCCGGAAATGGTACGACGATGAATCCGTGCCAGTAATCGCCGGTGACACCACTCAATTTCCAGAGACTGGCTGTTGATGTCATCCGTCACATTCAGGAAGCGTCCTCGAAGAACGAGTCCTTCTCCTTCAATCGCTTCCAGCGTGGCGAAAAGTCGCGCGGCGGGAAGTCCGAGCAATTCTTCCAGTTGGATGGCGGTAACCGGTCCACTGGTTTCGATCCATCCCCGCAATAACGCCATCAGTGCATCAACGGGTTGCCATTCTTTTTTCAGGGATTCCGGCAAGGAAACAGAAACACCGTTCGCGGCATCCGGAAACAACGCCGACACCGCAGGCCAGGCTTCGACTGCCACCCAGGCACGGCGGCCGGGAAGATATTCCCATTCAATCGCTCGACCAGACTCCCTCAATGTCTGAAAGAGAATGCCGTATTGATTCGTTTCTAACTGAAGATGTTGTTGTGTGGGATGCGGTGACGAAACACTATCGGTCCAGACCGGTACCAGCAATCGGCTGACCAGTAAGTCGTGGAGTTCATCTTCATCCCGAATTTCCGGTTGAGCCTCCGTCACGACCTGTTCGATGGCCAGCGGATCCAGCCGGCCGAGATCGCGCAGTCCTTCAACGGAGAGAGAACGTCGGGTCGCAACCGCACGGGCTCGGCGTTCCTGAACTTCCCCCCCATCCAGAAACGCATAGGGATTCGAGTTCAGCAGTTCGTAAGCAAACGGCGACGGTTCACGAGTATCGCGTCCGACCAGTGCAATGTCGCCGGCTTCAATCCTTCCGAGAACCTCGGTGAGTCCTTCGATATCAAGGGCTTCAAACAGGCAATCGGCCATGGTCTGTTGAACCAGTGGATGGTCGGGAATTTCGTGGTCACCAACAATATTTTCCTGACACCCCGTCAGTTTGGGGAACACCGCCGTCAACAGGTCTTCGGAACGAAACCGCTGCAACGCCGGAGCAACCTTCTTTCCGTTGTTCATTCGGGAGACAAACAACGATCGGGTGACGTTCCAACGCCAGCGGAAATGAAACATCGGCACCACCAGCAACGCCTGCTCTAATAGATTGCGTGCGTTGTCGGTGCGCATCATCGGGAAGAGGGATTCAATCGGAAAGCTGTGCTGCGGGCCGAGAGAGAGAATGAAACCGTCATCATCGGCCGTCGCTTGCAGTTCAAAATCGAACGACCGGCAGAACCGTTTCCGAAACGCCAGTCCCCAACCCCGATTGATGCGGCTTCCGAACGGTGCGTGAACAACCAGTTGCATTCCCCCTGATTCATCGAAGAACCGTTCAAACACAACTCGATGTTGTGTGGGAAGGAATCCAATGGCGGCCCGTTGTGCGGCCATGTAGATCACAATTTGCCATGCGGAATGGAGATCGCACAACGTTTCCGATTGCAGCCACTCGGCAATCGGTTTCCATCGCACAGGATGTTCATTGGTCTCATCATCCAAAGAACCGGAAGCCTGTTGATCGGCCGCGATCAGGCGTTGTTCGACTTCTTCACGGAGATTGGAAATTTCTTCCGAGAGTTCGATCGTTCGACCGGGAGCTTCGCCGCGCCAGAACGGGATTGTCGGCGGGGCACCTTGTGCATCGGAAACGAGCAGATCGTTCCCCCGCAGTTGCTGAATTCGCCAGGAGGAATTGCCGAGAAGAAAGATATCTCCTCCACTGCTTTCCACAGCGAATTCTTCATCAACCGTTCCGACGACAGTGTTCTCTGCATCGAGAAGGACCCGAACGGTGTCCACTTCGGCAATCGCGCCGCCGTTGCAGAGTGCCTGAATCCGTGCGGCACGGCGTCCTTTGAGTTGTCGATTGATGCGGTCGTAGTAGATCAGTGATCGCCCGCGCCCGCCGGTATCGGTCAGGCCGTCGGCGAGCATCGTGAGTGTCTTCTCGTACTGTTCCCGCGTCAGATATCGATACGGCCAGGCGTTGCGGTAGCACTCGTAAAGATCATCGGCGTTCCAGTCGGTGAGCGCGCACTCGGCGACAATCTGCTGGGCGAGAATATCCAGCGGCGCTTCCGGAATCGGCGTGACGTCGAGGCGTCGCTGGCGAACGGCTCGTATCAGCGCCATGCACTCCACCAGTTCGTCGCGGGTCAAGGCGACGAGTCGGCCCTTGGG
>DATMFC010000055.1:0-11439 GCA_035556335.1 Planctomicrobium sp.
TGGTCATTCTCGAGTCGGGCCAGAACGAATAATAAATCAGAAAGACGATTGAGATAGATCGCCACCTGCGGGTTGATGTTTTCGGTAGCGGTCAATCTCAGAACGTCAATCTCCGCCCGACGGCAGATGGTTCGGGATTGGTGCAGAAGTGCGGCTGCCGGTGTGCCGCCGGGGAGAATGAAACTCGTCAGTGGCTTCAATTCTGCGGTTGCCGCATCAATCTCTCGTTCCAGCGCCAGCACCTGATCCGAAGTGACTCGTAACGGAACATACTCCAGCGGTTGATCCGATTCCGGGACACAGAGATCCGCCCCGACATCAAACAGATCATTCTGGATCTTCTGCAGTTGCGCACTTCGAACAGAGGACACATTTCCCAGTGCGAGAATCACTCCCAGACTGGAATTCAGTTCGTCCACGCACCCGTAAGCAATAATCCGTGCGTGCGTTTTGGGAACACGCTCGCCGTTCCCCAGAGAAGTCTCTCCGGCATCCCCGGACTTGGTGTAGATACGATTGAGATAAACCATGGTGTGCGCCATTAAAACAGAGTGAAAGAGGCTCACGCAAAGGCGCTAAAGCGCAAAGAGTTTTGTTTCACGTCTTATGTGAACTCCCCTCTTTTTATTTCCAGGAAGTGTGAAGGGGATCTCAGTTTAGTACTCCAGTTGCACTTATTGAGAAGTTCAATGTTTGAGTGTTTTTATCTGATGGAAGCGGTCCCGAGAGGGCGAGGCTCCCGCCGAGCCGCAAACCATGGAAAACGTGACCTTTCATGCGGCTCAGCAGGAGCTTCGCCCTCCCGTATGACTGATCATCGGAATATGAGAAAATCCGCAATCTGCAACTGTAGTATATAGGGTGGTCTGCGCGATTCTCATCCTCTGATTGCTGTCTGGCAGTATCATCGCAGTTCATTCGTGCGATTCGTCAAATTCATGGTTTCGGATCTGTCCGTATTACTCAAAACGCAACGACCATAAATTAAAGGCTTCACGTCAATTTCTTTGCGCCTTAGCGCCTTTGCGTGAGTCTTCTTTTAATGTCAAACAGACAGGTTGGCTCTAATTAAACCCGAATCGTGGGTTACGGCGGTCGAAGTCGGCGGGGGTCATGCCGAGGTTCGTTTTGACGTTCACATACGTGTATTCTTCCAGCAGTTGAGCAGGCTGTCCGGCTTGAGGGGGAAAGCCATAGTTTTCGATTCGAATCGGCAGTCGAGACTGCTTTTCGACAAACAGGCGCGTCATGTGATAAAGGAACTGTTTCCGCGGGCGCGGGTGTGACACTTCGATGACTTCACACTCAGCATTTCCCATCTTGGCATTCGGATAATACTTCACATCGATTTCCCCGAACTTGGATTCAATGTTCCACTGGTTGATCACCATTTCCAGCATCCGCCGCATTCCGAGGTCGGTGATCACATGCCGGTTTTCCGCCATGACCTGAGGACTGTCGATGGCCAGTGGAACGGTTCCCACCAGTGACGACAATCCGGTTGCTTCCTTCGCGAGAAGCTGGTTGTTGTTCTGTCCGTTGACGAACAGAATCTGGCGCCCGGCGTTCGGTTCTTCATAACGCAGATAAACGCTGAACGGTTCTTCTTTGAGCCGCATGGAAATCCGCTGTGTCAGTAGTCGCCCTCCGACAAATTCCTGCTTGATCAGAGTCGCTTCGTAGTCAGAGATTTTTTTCAGGACCTCATACGACTGCATGGCAAGTTGGATCGCCGGAACAAGCGGGTGCTCGGCGGGGGGTTGTTCCTGTGAGTGAACAGCCTGGGGTAACAGCACCAATCCGACCAGAATCAGCAATGCGGAACGCAACCGGCGTTGTTGCTGAAAAACACTTCCTCGGATCATGTCAGGCTCCCTACCAGCGTCTGATGACATGCAGATTCTTTGTCAGAAAAAGAGACCTCGCATGGCACGGCATTTCAATAACAGTCCATTTTCGCAAAGGATCATCAGCACGGAATTAAAGATGCCCTGCCGCAGACGAGAACGGGGGTGAACCCCTGAGATTGCGGGGGGCAACGTCCATGACTGCTGGACGAAACAATGCGAGAGCTATTTTGAATTGTTACGGCCGACTTGGCAACCGGGATTCTGAATGTGTTCCGCTCCAGATCGGCGGAAACAGGGCTCCGGCCGGAAGAAACCGGAACGACGAGCCATCGTGGGCATCCCGACGCTTCTCCCGATTCAGGATCAATGCGCCTTTGGCCTGCGGAGGAGCGGTCTCATCGGTCCAGGCCCGGCAGATCACAGATTGACTGCCATAGACCACGCGATACAACCCGGACTTGACGTTCTTCAACTGGAATTTTCCCGCTTCATCTGGAGTTCCCTGCCAGATGAGCTTATGCCCTTCCCAGATGGAGACCGTTGCTCCGTCTGCGAGAAGCTCCCCTGCATCCCGGAATTGTCCTTCCAGGGTCCCTTCACGTCCCAGCAGCAGGTCGATGACTGTCGGTTTTTCCACTTTGCGCGTGCGTGGAGAGAACGGTTCCCCCCCCATCGCAAACAATGGAGAGAGGACGACCGCAAGGCACCCTGATGCAAGCAGGAATCGCGTTGGTGATGTCATCTCAAATCCTTCCGTGGAAACGCCCGTTACCAATCCTTCAGGTGGGAGATCAAATCCGTCTCAAGTTGAGTGAAACAAGAGTTCAGCTTTTCACTCAATCGGCTGATTCCCCCCCCAGACTGTGATTCGATCAGGAATTCTGTAAAAACTTGTCTGACAGGCTGGGGACCATGCAGCAAAAAGTGAGTCCAGGCCCAGCTTTCCCGGTAATCTTCGCCGGTAAATTCCGTCAGCTGCAGTTTTTGCTCGAGTCGCAACAGATTGGGCTGCCAGCCGGCCTGTATCAGTTCTTTCAATTCCACAAGATACGGGTTTTCGTCGACGCGCCGGTCCCGTGGCACTTCGAAGTACTCCGCCAGCCCCTCATCCAGCCACAGTGGAATCGACGGAAACATTTTGTGCAGAATGGCATGCGTGCATTCGTGACGAAGATCATCGAGGGTGTTCGAATGGGCATACAGCAGAATTCGCCCAACACCGGCATCATGCACGTACAAGGCAGGGCGATCGGCAACCTCAGGGAACCGTTTCGTCACATATGCCAGATACGATTCTTTCGTTGCGAACAGATTTCCTTCAATCGGACGTCCGTTCAACGGCAGAGGAAACATTTCTGTGAGATCCGACTGCAGTCGGGCCATTTCCAGTAACAGGCGTTCCGCTTCCTCAGCTTCCATCGGCCATTCTGACCGCAGGGAGAATGCTCCGTTCTGGGGTTTTTCACTTTTGTTTCCCAATGCCATCCGCCAGTCGCTGACCAGGTTGATCCGACTTTGACTGTAGACGGTTCCACCAATCGCAATGGCGATCAGCGAACAGGCCATCCAGACGAGACGGGGAACCAGAGGGGACAATTCAGGCACCAGAAAGAGGGGATAAGGAAACGCTTTATAGAACGTTTTGATGTGATCACCGGCAGAACTTGCCGTAGGGGTGGGAGTCTTATCTGGTTTTCCGCTTTCAGGTCAATGGCGGTTTCATTGATTGTCTCGACCAACAAGATCACCGGGTGCCGCAGGCACAATCAGCTATTGGCGACGCCCCACCCGACGATGAATAATCCGGGCGAAACCTGAAGTTGGCAGAGACCTGCTTACTGGTGAGGATTTGTCAGTTCGTTGATCATGCGGGAGAGCTCAGGGGAAAGCAGTTCCAGTCGCAACCAGGCGGCCCGTTCAACGCGGACAAAATTTCCTTCACTGGTTCGCATCTCATCAACAGGAGTTCCGAGAACACTGAGAACCTCCGTTCTCAGGTATTCGAGCAGATCAACCAGTTCGGCAGTCTGCAACGGCATCAATTGAGCCGGTAAAGGAGGAGGCCCATTCGGAAAGGCTTCACTCAGTTCGCTCGCGTCAATTGGTCGATCCGCGTCGCTTCCAGCACCCGGTTCCTGTTCCCGCCGATCACGATCAGACTGGGTCTGTGAGGCATCTTGAAGACGCTGCGACAACTGCTTCAACTCATCGGGGCCGCCAAACAGCAGAACACTTCTTCCGAGCATGATGAGATCACCCGGTTGCAGAATTCGCAGGCGAACCGGATGTCCATTGACGCGGGTTCCGTTGGTGCTGTCCAGATCCGTCAGAATCAGGCGACCGGAATCTTCCTGGACTTTGACATGAAACCGGCTGACGCGCTCGTCGTTCAACTGGACGTCATTGTCTTCTTCACGACCAATGGTCAACGGGGTCGCCACGTCACGATAAACTCGTCCTGCTTCCAGACCTTCGACAACCTGAAATGTAAGCTGGGCCATTGGGGCAGGATCTTGGATCGGGGCTGGAAACGAATCTGTACTGCAAACATTCCAAACACTCTCCCATTGAGAGAATCTGGAACAACGTGAACCACTTTAGTGTCTATCCGGAAATGCCGCAGGAAATGCGGGTGCCACGGCGATATCGAGTACTCACTGCATCGCTCACACCCATCATATTGCGCATCGTCGGACGTTCCGGAAGCCTCTGACTCCACAAGAAAGCACTTTGCTCTCACAATTCTACAATTTCAATGCACCATGAATGATATCAAGCAACTCATTCCTCCGAACAGGCTTTCGCAAAACAGAAAATGTTTCCAGTTCGAGCGCCTGGTTCTCAATCTCTTCCGTCATATCCGCGCTCATTAATATGCATGGGAGTTCCAGTTGGTGCTGACGAAGCCAGCGGATGGCATCCAGGCCGGAGAGCACTTCCATGTGAAGATCGAAGAGTGCAACGTGAACCGGTGTCGTTTCCACGACATGAATCGCCTGCTCGCCGGAAGGAACGGCAATCGTCCGAAAATACGGTTCGACGATATCCACGATCGTTTCACGAAACGCATCGTCATCGTCCGCAATGAGCAGGCAGGCGTTCGAAGGGCTGATCGCAACCATTGTCACTTCCTTGTACGATACTGCAAACGATCCGATTCTCTCACGCTGAGAGGATTTCCAACAAGAGGAATCACTTTGGCGACGGTCGACACAAAACAGCCGCGCAAGTGATTCCTGATCCGTCTCTATTGTAGGGCAGTTTGCCCGACTGTGTGCAGGCAAACCGCCCACTTTTCCCCTGTCAGACGCGATCGACCCATTGCACCAATTCGCACTGTGCCTGTCTTTCTGTACACGCCATGCCGGGACGATGGAGTTTCGCATCACCAACCAGTCACGTGAGCGCTGTGACCTGTTCGTGGCTGAGACTGAAATGATCAGTGCCAAATTTTCCTGGGCAGGATATCTTTTTCCAGAGGCCGGGGATGACGCAAGCATCTCTTCCTGATTTTTTTAGAAATCTGGTCAGTAAAGAGAAATTTCGAGGATCACGCATTTCTGCCTCGAAATTATCGTCCCAATCCCCACATCTCGAGTCCCCACTACAGAACGGCAGTTGCTCCGCAGGCGATCAATTGTCTGGCGGCATCAATCCCGACCTGCTCCGGAGTCTCCGCAGGCCCCTCGACGGAAACCTGAAAGAACTGCGTTCCTTCCTGATCTAGAACGACAGCCTGCAGGGACACCGTTGACGCCTGCTGGTCATTGCCGGACTCCCTGACTTCCGACCAGACTCCCACGGGAGCATGACAACCGGCCCGAAGTTCCCTAAGGCATGCCCGTTCCGCCAACACTTCGATCCGCGTTTGGGGATCACTTAACCCGGCAAGAATTTCCTGGCAAAGCGAGTCGTCGTCGCGACATTCGATTCCCAACGCCGCCTGTCCCACTGCCGGAAACATCACCGGAGGGATCAGTAAACTGCTGATCCGGGCCTCCAGTCCCAGGCGTCGGAGTCCAGCTTCAGCGAGGATGGTTGCCCCGAATTCTCCCTGATCCACTTTCGATAGTCGGGTTTCGACGTTCCCTCGAATCTCAAAAAGTTGAAGATCCGGCCGAATCCGAAGCAATTGCGAGCGGCGTCGGGGACTGCTTGTTCCCACTCTAGCCCCGATCGGCAAGTCATCAAGCGTTCCGGGACGCGAGTCAGGCAGAACCAGAGCATCGAATCGGGATGCCCGTTGCGGAATTCCGGCCAGAACCAGACCAGGTGTCGCTTCCGTCGGCAGGTCTTTCAACGAGTGAACTGCAAGATCTGCGGAACCAGAGAGAACAGCGCGCTGCACCTCCCGGGTGAAGACTCCCTGTCCTCCGAATGACGGCAGCGAGGATTTCAGGTCGCGATCCCCTGCCGTTGTCATCGGGACGAGTTGAACGTCAACCGACGGCGTCATGCGACGAATTTCATCAGCAACATAATTTGCCTGCCAGAGAGCCAGCTGACTTTCCCGGGTGGCGATTCGAAGAGTACGGCGTGAGGAAACGGTCACAATGAAACCTGAATTGAGGCTGTCGGGAGATCAGAATCAGTATTGAACTGGAAGTACTGAAGTCATTTCAGAATGGTTCTGGCCAGAACGGCAACCGAGACGCTTTTGGCCCCCGCTTCCAGTAACACCGATGCAACGCGATTGGCGGTTGTTCCGGAAGTCAGCACATCATCGGTCACCAGAAGACGCAACCCTGAGAGTCGGGCTTTCGGATGAACACGAAACGCATCCTTCAGGTTTTGCCGTCGCACGGTCGCCGTTTTTCCTTGCTGTTTCTGTGTCCACTTTAGCTTGAAGAGTATATGCCTGTCTGTCGAGACCATCAAGAATCGGGAGAGTTCTTCCGCAAGCGTGTTCGAGACCGTGTTTTCCTGCCAGACCCGATCAATCCAGAAATGAGGAACCGGCACAATCAGATCGATGTTCCAGGATCTGAGCCGCTCCTGTTCCCGTTCAAAGAGCAATTGAGCACACGCCGCAGCCAACGGACGAGAACGGGCCCGTTTGCAGCGATAACACAAACGTTCCAGTTCACCGTGGAATTGCCCAAGACTGACGGTTTCTTCAAACAGACGAGGATGCGGTCGACAGTGCGGACAGCCATGGTCCGTTTTCTGATAAGGCCCCGCCGGCGCCGAGCAACGCAAGCAACGATTCTCAAGCCGTGGTGCAATTGCTGTTTGACAGGCGTCACACAGCATTGCTCCTCTCCGGTCACTGCCGACGATCTTGTCACACCAGCGGCAGGCAGGAGGGAAGATGAAGTCGAGCCCCCCTTGAAACTGGTCTGTCAGCCATTTCGGGATCAGTCGATAACCTGATCCTCCACCGGATCGGTTTCCGATGCCAGCAACAGGATCGCCGGATGAGTTGGGGAATGTTCCAGAAGAGGTCATCGCAAATGATTGTAAACGAATCCCCTCATTTTGTTCGACTTCCGCACTTCGCTGTAATGAAAGCGGAGGAAAAACATCCATAAAACGCATCTACAAAACATGTTGCAATCCATTCAACCCAATTGATTCGAATCTTGCAAAGAATATTCCCGATCCGCTGACCTATCTCAATGAATTCTGATTTTGCACCAGCCCGACCGTTTCAGAACAGCTCCTCTGGAAACGGCAACAATGCATCGTCACATGGTCGGGCGGGGCGGTCTTCCACTGTTTTCGATGGAAGATTGCTGACCCAAGGCTTTTGCTTGTTTCAAACTGGGCAATCTCCGGGAGGGCGAAACTCCTGCTGAGCCGCATGGAAGATCACGCTTTCCATGGTTTGCGGCTCGGCAGGAGCCTCCCCCTCCCAATCCATTTTGAATAAAGCGAAAGCCCTGATTGCTGACCCAATTGCTCTTTGGGAGGGAGCCCGATAAACTCTCCGACTCTTTTCAACCGAAGAACTGTCGACAAAACAGCTCCTGTTCCGCTCGCGGAATGAGATTTTCTTCATTTGAACGGTTTTGTCGCGGCACTAAAAATAATCGGCAAGTTTCAAGTTTATTGAGTTGCTCAACTGAAAGGTGATGGGTTTATGGCCAAAGAAGGGGCCATTGAAATGGAAGGCCAGGTGCTGGAAGCCTTGGCGAACACACAATTCCGAGTGCAACTGGACAACGGTCATCTCGTCCTGGCGCATGTCTCTGGGAAAATGCGCAAGAACTTCATTCGTATCGTTCCCGGTGATCGTGTGAAAGTGGAGATTTCTCCCTACGATCTGGAACGGGGACGCATCACATACCGTGCCAAGTAGTGGTCCTTGGCGAAACATTCGCTGCTAATCGCACGGCAGCACTTCCACAAATAACATGGCCGATCCGGCAAGCGGATATCAGCGTTTTTATTAGTGAAACGCATGTTGTGCGGCCATGTGACAGACCAGACTGGCCTGGTCGCGGCCGGGACAAACCCGCCGCGCCGGGACTGCAGATTTCCTGCTGACGGTTGAGAATTCATGCCTGCTGAGCCGCTTCCGTTTGTCATTCTCTTCACGGATGGAGCCTGTAGCGGAAATCCCGGACCAGGAGGCTGGGCCTACATCTTACGGCATCCCGCCTCTGGCAAAGAGAAGGAAGCCTCCGGCGGCGCCCCGTTAACGACCAACAACCAGATGGAATTGTCTGCCGTCATCGAAGGACTGCAGGCGTTGAGTCGGGAATCGTCTGTTGAGGTGGTGACCGACAGCACCTACGTTGCCAAAGGGGCCATGGAATGGATGCCCGGCTGGAAGAAAAACGGCTGGCGACGACGCGAAAAAGGGGGCTGGAAGCCGGTCAAAAACGTGGAACTCTGGCAGGCAATGGATGAACTTCTCTCCCGGCATCGTGTTTCCTTCAAGATCATCAAAGGACACGCCGGACACGCGGAAAACGAGCGCTGCGACCAACTGGCCGTCGCCGCCGCCGCTCAATTCAAGTCTGCCTGAAGACTGAACTGGCCTGAACTCTGACCTCTTTTTCAAAGAATTTTGACCCAATCCTCCCTGCTCGCGGTCATTATGTTTGAAGCATGTCGACATGTTGAATTGTCGTGCGTTCTCAAATTGACGTTCTTGCGATGCCTATCCCATTTCAAATCAAGGACTTGCGTACCGACTTGGCCGAGCCGTCGCGAGAAGCGGAATTCTTGCGGGGACTGACGGCCTCGTATCGTGATATCTACGTCTCCATTCTGTCGATCGTGGGAAATCATGCAGATGCGGAAGACGTATTGCAGGAGGTGTGCGTCGTTCTCTGGCAGAGATTCGATGAATTCGAACCGGGAACGAATTTTCGAAAATGGGCGTGCGCTTTCGCTTTCAACATGGCCCGATTTCATGCGCGTCAGCAACGCCGCCGCAAAGGTCTCGGGCTGAGTGACGAAGCTCTGAAGGAATTGACCCACGATCAAATGGGAGGGGGCGAACTGTTCGAACTGCGACGCGAACTGCTCAGAAACTGCCTGGCCCGACTGAAATCCAAGGACCGCCAGTTCCTCATGAACTGCTACAGCGCTCGCACGACACTCACTGAGTACGCCCAAAAAGAAGAAATCCCCGTCGCCACCGTTTACACCCGACTGAAACGAATCCGAAGCCTGCTGGTCGGTTGTATCAATCGTTCTCTCGGTCGGGGAGAAGGTCAGCTTTAGGATCCACGAAATAGCAAGTCGATGGAAACGGTAAAATTCAAAATCGAAAATTCGAAACAAATTCAAAATCAGAAATCCAAAAATGAAAAATATGGTCGCGGATGACGTTGAAACATCGCTCTGTTTCGAATTTTTGATTTCGAATTTGTTTTGAATTTCGTGCTTCGAATTTTGAATTTCCTGAAACACTCAAATTCAGTTCTCACGAATCTTTAAATCCCCCGATAGACCATGTCGACCACTTCCAGTCCTCAGAACGAAATTCGTGAACTCGCGGATGCGATGTTTGACGGCGTCATCGACCAGCGGGGAGTCGACCGTCTGAATGAATTGATTGTGAATCATCCCTCGTGTCGGGTCGCCTACCTGGAGTTGATCAATCTGCACGGGGAACTGTTCTGTCAGGCCAACTTTCATTCCGACGAACAGGCGGCACTCAGTGTCTTAAGAGACTTCAGTCAATCCTGTGAACGACAGGAACGCCGAACCCGTCGCCGCGAAATGATGTTCATGGTGGCATCGGTACTGGTCGTCTGTGGCCTGTTCAGCTGGTTCTTCGTGGCCAGACTGTTTCAACCGGCAGCACTGGGAAGCGTTGCGTTTCTGACAAGCAACGCGAGCTTACGATCAGGCGAACTGGAACTTGGTCATGTTCTCCACACTGGAAAAACGTTGTCCATCGACGAAGGTGTCATCAGCGTTCAACTCCCCCACGTTCTCCTCGACCTGATCGGACCTGCTCAACTGAAGCTCGATGCGAAAGGGCAAGTACAATTACAGCAGGGAACATTAACAGCCCGAGTCCAACCGGGGGGAGAAGGTTTTAAGGTAATCACGCCGGACGCGGAGGTGGTCGACCTGGGAACCGAATTTCTGGTCAAGTACGAAGCCGGACAAGGAACCCAGGTCTCCGTCCGCCGCGGCAGGGCACAAGTCAGTTTGTTGAACACACAAAGACAACCCACCAAGACACTGGAACTCACAGCAAGTCGAGCCGCTCAGATCAAACAGGAGAATAACACATTCAAGGAAATCGATTTCCAAACAGAATCCTTCCATTTCATTGATAAAAGTCGGGGGGGGATCCGTAGTCTGGATGGACATCTTCGAACATCCGTTGCACAAGTCCCCTCTCTTCGCAGCGGTCAAATCTCCACATTCAATCATTTGCTTGTTGTTCCGGAACAGCAGGAAGTCCGAATTGACAAAGAATTGGTTCTCAAAAGCATTAACGGACCTGTTCGTATTCCGGCGGGTTCCGTTGTCAGTAGTTATCTCGTCCACTTTGATCCGGGTGATCAGGGATCAATCTCTCCTCGAGGATCAATCTCTTTCTTCGATACCATTGCCGCAGTTCTCGGGAGTTCCTCGGAATTGATTTCCACCGATAGCATTTTCGGTTTGGAAAACACGTCATATGAAGCAGGGGCATTTCGAGGACTGGAACCAGATCAGGACCACGTCTGGCTTTCCGACGATCAAAGAACGATTTCCTTTCATTTTGGAGCATCCCCACCTCAGTATCTGGATCAGGCCCGCGTATTGGTGATCTCAAATGCTCCTTAATTTTAAATAGGCTCTGAACAGAATTCTTTCCGATTTCTCACTTGTTATAATAAAGGCAATTTCCATGTTCCCACGGCAGACTTCTGGTCGCGGCGGATTCACATTAATCGAACTTCTGGTCGTCATTGCGATTATCGCAATCCTGGTAGCGTTGCTGCTACCTGCCGTGCAGCAGGCACGTGAATCGGCGCGTCGCAGCCAATGTAAAAACAATCTTAAGCAACTGGGACTGGCATTCCACAATTACCATGATGTTTACGGAGTATTTCCCTTTGCCTCCTCGTTCTCGGACGATGGCGCCGTTGGCACTCCGGATAACTACTTACGGGTCAATGAGAAATCATGC
>DATMFC010000056.1:0-2836 GCA_035556335.1 Planctomicrobium sp.
AAGCCGACCAGCAGAAGACGCTCGGCAGCAATTCCGGGACAGATCGGCAACAGCGTCACTTCGCCCGGTTTCCCTTTGAGTTCCCCACGTTCTCGAAGTTGAGTTAATGCTCCATGAAGTGACTGATCAAGTTGCTGAAGCTCCGGGGAAAGTTCTGCGTTTTCCGGAACACCGACAACGAGCCAATCAATTTTCAGTTCTGACAAAGACTCATTGGTATACCGGGGGTGTGATGAAAACATGACTGAATACTGATCCTGACATTAAAATGAAAACAAGGAACGCCAAAGGCAATCATAATCAATCAGACGACGCGCTTGGCAGTCAATTCATTCTTCTCTACGATCTGACAAAATCAACCGTCTCATCACAAGGTGAATTCCAGCAAGGCCCGTTTGCTCCGGCCGCAACCAAAGGAATTCACGTTGTTCAAAATCCTCTCAGCGTGAGAGAACCTGGAACGTTTGCTGTACTGAAATTAAAGGATGCCTAACGATGGCAATAAAATCCATCGCAGAAGTTGATGTCAAAGGGAAAACGGTTCTCATGCGAGTGGACTTCAATGTTCCGCTCGATGACCGGCAGAACATCACCGATGACCGCCGGATCCAGATGGCGTTGCCGTCGATCAAATCGGTTCTGGATCGTGGTGGCAAGGTGGTTCTGATGAGCCATCTTGGTCGCCCCAAGGGAGAAGTGGTTTCCAAAGCAAGTTTGAAACCGGCAGCCGTTCGTCTGGGAGAGATTCTCGGAACCCCCGTCGCCTTCGCCGCTGACACTGTTGGACCAGAAGCACAGTCTCTGGTGGCCGCATTGCAGCCGGGCGGAGTTGTCGTTCTGGAGAACGTTCGCTTCAATCCGGAAGAAGAACTCAAAGACGAAAAAGCGACTCCGGAACAGGCTGCCGCCAAGCAGGCTTTTGCTGCGAAACTCGCGGCATTCGGCGACATCTACTGCAATGATGCCTTTGGGACATGCCATCGCGCTCACGCAAGCATGTATACAGTGCCATCATTGATGACCGGCAAACCTAAAGTGGTCGGTTTCCTTGTTCAGAAAGAAATTCAGTACCTTAGTGACACCATCGCCAACCCGAAGCGACCGTTCGTGGCAATTCTGGGAGGAGCCAAGGTTTCCGACAAAATCAACGTCATCAAGAACCTGCTGGGAGTCTGCGACAAGGTTCTGATTGGTGGAGCAATGGCTTACACGTTCTCTCTGGCCCAAGGGGGACAGGTGGGAAAAAGCCTGATCGAGAAAGACAAAGTCGATCTCGCGAAAGAACTGATTGCTGCGGGGGGAGACAAACTGGTTCTTCCAGTTGATACCCATTGCGGCGACGATTTCAAATCCACCTGCAATAAACTGGTGGTTGCCGCCGGTCAGATTCCGGATGGATTCGAAGGTCTGGATATCGGCCCCAAGACTGCCGAACAGTATGCAGAACTGGTAAAGACAGCAGGAACGGTCATCTGGAACGGCCCGATGGGGGTGTTTGAAATGCCTCCATTCGATGCCGGAACCAAAGCCGTTGCCCAGGCGATTGCCGACTCCGATTCTACCAGCATCATCGGTGGGGGTGACAGTGCCGCCGCAATTCAGCAACTGGGATTCGCCGACCAGGTGACACATGTCAGCACCGGCGGAGGAGCGAGCCTCGAGATGCTGGAAGGAAAGCGATTCCTTCCGGTGGAAGTTCTCGACGAAGCATAGAAGGAATGTGAAAGAACCAAATTCGAAAAGCCCAAGAGCCAAACGATAAGAAAGAGGAGGCGTCTGTTGAGTAGACGCCTCCTCTTTTTACATTTCCGTTTTAGCCAATAATGCAGCTTAACGGGCACCGCCCGTTGACGTCATATTGTGGGTGAGATTCGCGATTGTCAGGTTCTCTTTCGCCACGGAAGCGATCAGATGATTGAGATAGTCGCGGTTCTCAATCGGTGGAGGAATCAGTCGGGCAACGGTCACTTCGGATCGTTTTGAGCGACGGTTTCGTGATGCCTGTTGTACGATCTGCTGATACTTCGGAGCAGACTTCAATGTCCGAGATGCCGGAAGTGATTCGAGGTCTTCCTTGGTCAGGCCATGTGGAACCGCCTGCGCCAGACATTCAAATGCCTTCTCACTCAACGCCAGATCCTTACGGGCGCCATGCCAGTAAATCGTTGCCGCGACAAGTAACGCTTCCCGATCATTGGCGAGGTCTTTGTGGTTCGTAATGGCTTCTGCGAAATCCAGACGAGGCATCGTCTTGAGTTCACGACACAACTTCAGTTCCACGCAGGCTTCGTTCAGGAGAATCTCCGGTGAATCCGGAGCAAGCTTTTTCGCCTGAGCCAGCGTTTCCACTGCGGCGTTCAACTTGTTGACCCGAATCTGACAGTAAGCCAGATTGTTCAGTGTGTCCGCACGTTCGAGCCCCGCGTCCAGAGCCCGTTCGTATTCGAACTCTGCAATTTCGTTCTGCTGGTTCCACTGACACAAAATGTAACCGGCGAGTGCATGTTTTTCCGGGGACATATCGATTCCCCGAAACTCTTTCAATTCACCAAATGCCGCGTTCCAGTCTTTTAATTGAATGGAGGCACAGACACGTAGCAAGCGGGCGTCGAGCCGATCCGGTTCTGCGTTCAGAATGCGGGTAAACTGGCGCTCCGCCGCACGGGGAGAATGTCCATCGGTGAGCGCATTGATTCCCAGTTCAAATCGTTCATTGGGAGTGGGAGCAGAAGCAATCGTCCAGGCGGCCCCGGAGGTGAGCAGCAGCGCGCCTCCCATGCAGGCCGCCATTGCGAAGCGGCGGTGTTTTGGCGAAATCTTTCTGGCCTGCTGTCCG
>DATMFC010000057.1:0-10396 GCA_035556335.1 Planctomicrobium sp.
TACTGCTCCTGCCGGAGTGGACAGGTTCAGTTTGGGAGCAACATATTTTGCAGCGGATGGAGGAGCGAGACGGAAAATGCGCCCCCGTTCTGCGTCCTGCATCCGGTGGCCACCGACACCGGGATCGTACCAGTCGGAAACCATCAGGCTTCCGTCGGGAGCGATGCAGACATCACTGGGACGGAACCAGCGGTTCCTCGTTCCAGAAAGCAGGTTGACCGTTTCAGCGGAATACCCGGCTCCGTCGACTTTGGGAACATAGGCCCGGCAAACGTTGGGCCCGGCATCGCAATGAATGATTGCGCCACGTAAGGATTTGGGAAGCAGTGTCCCTTCATAGAGACAGATTCCGGTCGGAGCCCCTGCTCCGGTCAGCAATAGATTGGGGACGACACCGGGATCATTCAGGTGCCAGTGTCGACGCGGAATTTCCGGTTCCCAGTTGGTGCGTGGAGTCGACCAGCTTGCCCCCGTGAGTTCCTGACGATAACCGTAGTTTCCGTATTCCATCACGAAGTTGATGCGAACTCCCTGATTTCCGTCGTCATCGTTATCCGACTGCCAGATTGTGCCATAAGAGTCGACGCAGGCTTCCCAGTTATTTCGGAAGTTCCAGCCGAGGGTTTCGAACTCACTTCCGTCCATGTTGCAACGGAAGACCATGCCTTCCTGATACGGCTTGCGGGAGTTGTTAACGAGGTTCCCCGCCTTGTCGGTAATGGGGTTTCCTTCTTTGTCGCTGATGTGATGCCCGGAATTTCCGAAGTTGAAATAAAGCTTGCCGTCAGGGCCGAAGTGAACCGCGTGAATCCCGTGATCGTGCTGATTTCCCCCGATTTTGGTGAACAGCATTTCCTTCCGGTCGGCCTTCAGGTCCCCGTCATCGTCCACTAAAAAAAAAATGCTGTCTCCCGCGGAGACAAGTGCCTGAGTTCCTTTCCCGTCCATCGTGGGAAGGACCAGAATGCCATGAGCGGAATCGATATCGTGTCCCTGATAGAAGACGAACGACCGATCGGCGACCCCATCCTGATCGGTATCTTCCAGAATGAGGATCCGGTCTCCGTCGTTACGCATGTCTCCAATGACATCTTTGTTGGCAAAGGCTCGATAGTTCACCGCTTCACAAACCCAGACCCGTCCCAGATGATCGATATCAATCGATGCCGGATTAGTCATCATCGGTTCGCTGGCAAAGAGAGTTGCGTTCAGTTCCGGATGAACGTCCAGTTGCTCCAGTGCCAAACTGGACTCATGGCTGGCCTGATTCCCTGCCTGAAACAATCGCTTCAATGTGTCACTACTGGGACGCTGGGTGAAAACCACAAATTGTACGGTTGACCCGCACCCCTGACTTGTTCCCCCTTCATCCAGCACTCCACGTGTGACGAAGCGTGTGTATTTGTGCCCTTCCGGAAGTTCGTACTCGATCATCGAGTTGGAATGAACGCCGATGCCATACTCCAGTTCACGTCCATTGGAACGGAGCGGTTTTCCTTCGCAGTTCAGATTGTTGCGAACAGACCCGTATCCACTGGTTGCCGATGTCCATTTCAGATCGGTCAGTTTTAATTCGGGAATGTTCATGGAGCCGGTCAGTCGGGGAGTTTCCCAATCGGCCCAATCGCAACCAATTCCGTTTCCACCATCGGTCACCAGCAGGAACAACGATTTCGCGCCGGTCACATCCACATTGATATCGACTCCGTACCCGGGGGTCTGAATCGAAACGACCGGGGATTGAAACACCGGTTTGACAGCCGCCGCTTGAACGGCCGGTGTCACGGAAGATGTCGTGCTTGCTCCTGCTTTGGGAGCGGCATCCGCTTTTGGCTTGATGGGAGACTGGAACTTGTAATCTGCCGGACGGTTACCGTCGTGATTGGCTTCCATCTCTTCGAGCGTTGGTGTCGGAGTCACCACTCCGTCTTTCGGAACGTCTCCTCCTGCCGTCCAGACGATGGCGTTCAGAACGAGTCGACGGAAGTCATCATGCTGCCAATTCGCGTGAAAATGACCACCGGTGAACCCGAAGCCACGTCCTTTGCCGTCAGGACGTTCATACGCCCAGGCGGTGTGCTGCGGCTCTTTCCGTTCCAGCACGGCTTCACGGACATAAGGGTTCCCTGAATGGGGACCGTCTTTCCGGTTCATCGTTTCTGGCGGAGCAACGGCACTCAAAATCGGAGTCACTCCCGCCATTTCCGGGACAAACCGCATGTGGAAGTACCATTCATCATTGATCTCGAACGGATGGACTCCCTGTGTAATCGGGTGATTCGGAAGTTTGTCATAGTTCGCCACCCAGTGCGGATTTACCGACCAGTGTGGTTCGAAGTATCCTCCCAGCCATTTCAGGAAGTAGTCCCCTTTTTCCCCTTTTGTCGTTTCGACGGCATAATGCAGACAGACCAGACCGATCCCTTTCTCCTGCACCAGTTCGTCGAATTCTTCGACATGCGGATTCAGAAAGTGCCCGCCGCCGCCATCACTGTAAGCGACCACGGTATCGGCATTGTCGAGAGCGGTGACATCTTTGGGCCAGCCGTTCAAGTAGACCGCCGTGACCACCGGTAATCCCTGAGCCTGGGCATTTTCCAGTTGTTTCGCGAGCAACAGGCTTCCGGCATTGTGTTCATGCTGGGAATACCCGTGACTTGGTTTTCCGGCAATGAAGACGACTTTCTTCCAGCCGTTCTGAAGCGGGAGCCGTTTCAGGCGAATGTCTTTGAACTCGATCTTCATCGCGGGACCGGCGTGCAACTGCAACGCCAGAATTCCACTGCGATCAAGTCCTTTCGGATCGTTATCAATCACTTCCGACATCACCTGACCGTTGATCTTCAGAGTGATGTGATTTCCCTGAGCGAGAATGGAATACTCATTCCAGTCATCACGATGGACCGCTTTGAGCAGTTCCGCCGCATCGGCGACGTTTTCGGTTTTCTTCGTTCCGTCTTCAGCGACGACGGTCTTTTGTCCCCGTTTTGCGAGAATCCCGCGAGCCGCTTCATCGTAGAGGGCACCAACCCATTCTCCGCCACGATCAATGTCCGCCTGATAACCCACGACCTGGCCATCCGGTCGCTGGACTCCGCGGAATTGAATTCCGCTGTTGGCGGCATCGGTACCGGAAATCCGGAACTTCAGTTGCAATTCGAAATCGTCAACCGTTCCATTGTCCCAGACCAGAAACGAATTTTTCGTCAACTTCCGATCTTCGGTCGTTTCCCCAACGAGGACTCCATCGACCACCTTCCAGAATTCCTCCTGACCTTTCCAGCCTTCCAGATTCTGGCCGTTGAAAATCGCCCGAAATCCGTCCCGAGGTTCATCAGCAACGACTCCCCCTGTCCACAGCAGAGCCATCAAACCCAAAGCGAACGTTACCCTCATGCTGTGCGTCCCTTAATCTTCTGTCCCAATGGAAACCGGGGGGCCAATGAATTCGGAAAGCACTTCCCGAACCTGCGACACCGCTGGCATCAGTCTATTGTGATCTGTCTCTAACGTAACGAACTGAGGGAAAAGAGTCACCTGATCAGGGCAAAAAACAGCACCCCAGAGTGAATGAATTGATCGTCCTCTGTTCGCGGCAAGAGTATTGGGCGCAGCAAGAATTCTCCAGCAAGGATGCCGGTTTCACCTGGGGATCTGTTTAAGGTTCTTCCGGAAGTTCCTCTTCGGTTCTGACCATCAAATGGTTGAGAACACGAACCACTCCGGAAGCACGACCGGCGATCCGTTCAATGGGTGGTTTCGCACAATGGCAGGGAACCTTCATCACCCCGGTCAGACAGATTCCATCTTTCATACGGTGAACCTGCAAGGAACTGAAACTGACTTCGGTCAGAGTCAGCAAGGCCCGTTGAACGTTTCGTTCAATGGAATGAGGATCATGCTCCTCTTTTTTGCAGCTCTCTTCACCGCAGATACCACTTTGGGCGAAGCCGGGAACAGGCCCATCCGGCAAGACATCAGTTGCCTCAAGAAGAGGCGAAGGGGATTGATAGCGAGGCATCGTCACTCCCTTTCAAGTCGCTCCGTCAGAAGTTCGATTCCAGATCCTTCCAGCATACCAACGCATCAATTTTAACCAAACTGTTTTTATTATATTTTGTTATAATGGAACGGATTTTTCAAAATTCAGAAATGCATCACAATGGGCTGCCGGTTCCTGTTCCCGCTCCCTGAGCCTGACCTCCACGAAGACGCTGTTGAACCTGAGAACTGAGCTGTTCTAAAGGAATTCCGGAGATTTGCAGCTGCCTGACCAGCCGAATTTCGACCGGAAACTCAGCGGTTGTCTGTGGATCTGGATCGGGCTTGCGATTCTGGAGATCCGCCTTCCAGTCGTTCAATGCGGCCACGACGACAGCGTCGGGAACGCCTGATGTCCGGTAAGCAATGTCCTGTTCGATATGCTGCCGAACGTTCTGCTGCGGGGAATAAATCGCTGCAATTTCACTGGCCAACGCCAGTTTTTGTGCAGCAAAATTCACGTTCCCCGGCGTTGTGGCTCCCGGAGTATTATTCGGCAACGGTTGTCCAAGTGCTCCCAGCCTTGAATCCAGAAACTGTTTCAACTGGTTGGCCCCGACCTGGGTGATCTGCTGTTGTAATGTCGCCTGCTCCTGCGGAGAGAGAGACTGCATCAACCCATGCAGCGACTGCTCGATCTGTGATCGGGTCTGCGGATCGGCTCGTTGCAGTGCGTCATTCACAACTCTCTGTGAGTCCGTGTTAAAAAAGCCCTGCAACTGATTCCACCAACCAGAACCGTTCGAGGGAATCGGAGCCGGAGGGTTGGTTGTCGGATTGGTGACCGGAAAGACCGGTAAAGTCCCCGGGGGGCCGAACGGGGAATCGACGATGGGAGTCTTTCCATGTTGATGGGCATCGAGATCCAATCCGTCATGGTCCAGCAGATGGATGTATTCGTCGACGGCGTCATGAAGCCTCTTCGGCATGATGGGATGAAGCTTGTCCATAATAATGGCGGCATATCGGCCACTATACGAATTCTTCAACGATTCCCGGGCAGAGACCGACATCGTCACGACCACAAAGGTCAGCACCAGAGACAGAACCACCCCTTTCAGGAATCCAAAAACGGCTCCCAGATGACGATCCACATCCTTGAGTTTGGCCTTTTCCATCCAGTCATGCAGAGCCCGGGCGATCA
The DNA here is from genome assembly GCA_035556335.1 of Planctomicrobium sp. GTDB lineage: Bacteria > Planctomycetota > Planctomycetia > Planctomycetales > Planctomycetaceae > Planctomicrobium. The sequence continues at coordinate 5,186 of DATMFC010000057.1, forward strand.
TGTAACAGATGAACGTGAACCCCAGATAGGAGACCGCAAAGATCACCCAATTATTGAGAGGGGGCTCCAGATGCACATACGGACCGGCAACCTCGGAGATCCCGTTCGCAAAGACGAAACAGAGAACAATCCCCGCAAGACTGGCCAGCTGGAAGATGACTCCTTTCACCGCCCCACGCATGGTGAAGAAGATCAGGATTCCGACGACAACAATATCGAACCAGGTCAGCGACTGCACACCCTCACTCCTTTAAGAGCAGCTTGCTCTCCCACCCACCGCTTTTATGAATCCTCTGAGTGTATGGTCATTTTTACAATTCGGTAAAGATCGAATTGGCATCCTCAGGCATAGAATCGAATGAAATTGATCTATTCGTGGCTGGCGGGAATTCTTACTGCATTACCGCACTGGAGAAGAAAACTGTCGAACAGAGGCGTCCCAGCGGGCCACATCTTCCTCTGACAGTTCATACAGATCGATGGAGCCTCCAATGGTTTCCACCGGTTGAAATGCCCGGAAATAGCCGAATTCCTGAAAATCAACCCCGCGCTCCGTGCCGTCTCCCTGAAAGAGAACATGGGGACGCCCCATGACATAATTGACACTGACCGCATAACGCCCCGGTTCCGGACGCCGCGACGGAGGGGTTGTGAACGACATTCCCAAAATCTCGGGGGAAAAACTTCCGAAATAGGCCATTCGGTACTGATCCCAGTTTCGTTCTTCCAGTCGTTTTTTCAGAAGATGGAGGTCCTGTCCCCAGTCAAGATTCGAGTCGAGAAGATGCTGCCTCCCTCCAATCGGTCCTCCAGCCAGTTCATTGAAATAGGCCAGATGATGCGGATGATGCCGGAGCGATAAGCCGCAAAACAATACCAGAAACAGGCCGGTGACCATTCTGGTCTTCATCGAGGCACGATCCAGAACACGGAAGGAACTTCCCGCCAGAATCATCAGCAGCGGGATCACCGGAAGGATATAACGGACTCCCAGTTGCAGGCTCTCGCCACTGGTGATGAACAACACCAACGCCACTGGAAGCAGCAGTGTCAGAACATCCCGCCAGCGCCGCGGACCACTCCATCCCAGACAGAACGAGATGAATGAAAAGACCAGCAGCAACTGGAACACATGCGGTAACTTGTACAGCAATGCTTTGAAAAAATAATCAGGGAACCCCTGCAAGCTCCATCTTCCGTCCAGAAAGATCGGGTGCTGCCCCGACATCACATGGCGTTGTTCGTCAATCCCCAGTATGTAGTCCCGAGGAAATGGAACTGGCAATTGAGAAACGGGCTCAAGCACTTTCTGAAGAGTGACCAGTTCCGACGCACGAAATGTGTAGTCTTTTAACGGAACGAACAATCCCTGAAATCCGTAACAACTCCCGAGCACGATCAGACTGATTCCCATCCCGATCGCGAACTGACCACCGACTTGCTTCCATTGAAGACCTGCTATTCGCCGTCCCCAGAGTTGAACGACCGCAATGGCAAACAAAAGTGGAACAAGCAGCAGGCAGGTAAACTTGATTCCTTGTGCGACTCCCAGCAACACGCCCCAAAGGCAGGCTCGCCGCCAGTCGGGACGCTCGCACCAGAATGTGAACGCAAACAGAGTTGAGATGAATGCGAAGATCGAAGGAGTATCAGGAGTGACGAGGCTGCCGTGTGCAATCAGGTTTGGACAGGTCACATAGAGCAGCAACGTCGCCAGAGCCCCGTTCATCCCGAACAACCGGCGCGCCCAGCAGTAAACCAGAGTTGCCGTGGCCAGTGTCCAGAAGAGATGAAAGAAACGTCCCCAGTGATACCACGTCATGAAATCCTGAGGATGATCTTGGACAAATTGCCCCCCGACTCCGGTTCCCTTCACTGTTTGACTGATCTCGGCTCCTCCCAGAACCAGAGGGATGGCGGCCCATACCCGGGAAACGGGAGGATTCAGCACTTCAATATCAAAGCGCCACTCCCCCAGATTTCTCGCGCCGACCGGCAGATGCCAGAGTTCATCATGAGTGATCGATTTTGAAAATGCCGTGTGCCAGCAGAACAGCAGGTGTCCCAGCAACAACAGCAGCACACACAGAACTTCCATCCGTGACCATCGGCAGGAATACGGTTCGATCGCTTGAGGCAATGAAACCGTACTCTCCGAAACGGTATTCTTCCGGGACGTGAGACCGGTTCGCGTCTGTTTCGGCCGATGCGGACTCATCAGAACGCTTTCAAAGAAAGGGGTTTCCTGAGGAGTCCGATAGAACGAAAGGAAGGCGCTTGATCACTTCGCGCCTGCCAGAAATGCTTCGAGTGCATCCAGTCCCGCTTTCAAAGCTTCCAGACTGGTTGCAAAGGAGAGGCGAACATAGCCGGGGGCGCCGAAGTCATCTCCGGAGACGGTGGCCACATGTCCCACAGCCAGAAGCTGGTCGCAGAATTCGGTCGAATTCGTAGCGACTCCTCCACCGGGAAGTGTCTTTCCGAAATAACTGCTGACATTGAAGAACGCGTAAAACGCTCCCGTCGGATCGGCAAAACTCAGCCCCGGAATCGCACGCAGGCGATTGATTACATAGTCTCGCCGTTTCACGAATTCTCCCACCATCTCGGTGATGCAGTCCTGCGATCCGTTCAAGGCTTCCACGGCGGCATACTGGCTGATGCTGCAGGGATTCGAAGTCTGCTGGCTTTGCAGGTTGCTCATCCCTTTAGTCAGCGCCATCGGAGCAATAGTCCAGCCGATCCGCCATCCGGTCATGGCGTATGCCTTGCTGACTCCGCTTACGGTGATCGTCAGCGCTTTGACCTCTTCCCCAAAAGAAGCAAATGACCGGAACTGGGCACCGCCGTACAGCAGTTTTTCATAAATCTCATCGGACAGGACCGGAATCTGGTGCTTCACCGCCACTTTCGCGAGGGCTTCCAGTGTTTCCACCGGATAAGAGGATCCAGTTGGATTACAGGGATTGTTGAGCATCAACAATCGGGTTTTCGGAGTGATCGCCTTTTCAAACTGCTCGGCAGACAGGCAGAAACCACTCTCCTGAGTGGTCGGCACGAGAACCGCAGTCGCCCCCGTCAATTCGACCAGTGCACTGTAACTGACCCAGTACGGAGTCGGGATAATCACTTCATCCCCTGGCCCGCACAAGGAGGCAATCACGTTATGAATGGCATGCTTCGCCCCATTGGTGATGATCACCTGAGTCGGTTCATAAGAGAGACCGTAATCGCGCTGATAGGCGGCGACCACCGCTTTCTTCAGTTCCGGAATCCCGGTGGCCGGGGTGTAGTGAGTATGTCCGGCATCCATGGCAGCCTTGGCGGCATCGCAAATGTGCTTTGGAGTCGGAAAATCAGGTTCCCCGAGCGTGAACTCATGAACGTTCACACCAGTCGCTTTCAGTTCCTTGGCCTTGGCGGCGGCGGCAATCGTAGCGGAAGGTTTTAATGCCTGAACAACAGCGGAAAGTTGCATGGAAAGTGCCTGGGACATCGCCCGTTTCGGACCATGGGGAAAAGAAGACAGTCAAATCAATACAGCCCTGTATTTTGAAGGGCGTGAACACAGAATCAAGCCTGCTCAGGCGGATTTCCGGTCTTCCAGCCACCTGACGCGGCATTTTGCTCGGAATTTTGCGATTCTTCTGAGAATCGACCTGTTTCGCAGTGACACAGATTGGCATATGATTAACAAAGTGGGCAATGATACCGTCATGTCACGAAGGTACGACAATGGAAACCGCATCCTCCAAGAGAGACCGTTCGTTCCGCAACTGGCTTCCCGCGACCTCCCTGAATGAAATTCGTCAGGAAGTCGGAGAAATGGTCGATTCTTTTCTGGGAGAAACCGTTCCACAATGGCGCGGCGGCTCATTTCCTCGAATTGATCTCGTCGAATTGCCCGATTCGCTGGAGCTTCTGGCGGATCTTCCCGGCTGGAAAGTGGACGAAATCTCAGTCGACCTGACTGACAACCACCTGATTCTGGGGGGAACCCGAACCGTGGTGGAGTCTGATTGTGAAGCATCTTGCAGCACCGGTTCCCCGGAGGCTCCGCTGGGGAGCCCGGAAGTGATTGATTCATCGTCGCAACCGGACTCCCGGCGTTATCATCGGGTCGAACGGCGTTTTTCGAACTTCACACGGTCAATTCTCCTTCCGTGTCCTGTCGATGAATCCAAAGTGGATGCGACGTTGACAGATGGTGTGCTCACCGTCCGACTTCCAAAACGAGGTGACGCCCGTCGACGGCATGTCCCTGTCCGTGGTTCCGGGATCAAAACGCCGACAGAACATTCTCCTTCGGAGAAGTCATCAAAGATCTCCCCTTCGGAGAACATGCCATCGTAAAGTCAGATCAATCCATTCATTTTCCGATCATCGCCTGTTAAGAATCAGTGTGGTTTCGTTCCGAACCTCAGAATCCTGTCGGTTCCTGATCTGAAAGTCTTTGTTTTTCGTGTCACAAACAGGTATTTTCTCAGAATTCGATGGCAACACAGGTGTTCGGCTGAGGGGTTCATGATCAAAATTCTGGTGGTTGACGATTCCGTCATGGATCAGAAAATCGCGGCCGGTTTGCTGCAACGCAACACCGGTTGGGAGATCGAATTCGCCGCAGACGGTCGACAAGCCTGGAATCGGGTACAGAATCAGCAACAGGTTCTCCCCGACGCCATCGTCACAGACCTCCAGATGCCGGAGATGAACGGACTGGATCTGGTGCGGCAGGTGCAGCAAGAATTCCCACTGATTCCAGTGATCCTGATGACCGCTCAGGGGAGTGAAACCATCGCGGTGGAAGCACTGCAGCAGGGAGCCAGCAGTTACGTTCCCAAGGCCAAACTGGCATCGTTGCTCACCCCCACCGTCCAACAGGTTCTGACTCTGGCAGGAGAGCAGAAAACCAAACGGAACCTGTTTCGTCACATGGAGTCAATGGAGTGCCAGTTCGAACTGACGAACGACACCACCTTGCTGACGTCACTGGTTTCTTATCTGCAGGGAGTGCTGCGGGACATGGAGATCCTGCATGAGAGCGACCGCCTGCGGACCGGAGTCGCGCTGGAAGAAGCTCTGTTGAATGCCGCCTATCATGGAAATCTCGAAGTGAGCAGCGAGCTGCGCGAGATCGACCATATCAAGTTCTATGAACTGGCCCGCGAGCGGTCGAAACAGGCTCCGTATAAAGACCGACGTATCTTCGTT
>DATMFC010000058.1:0-10287 GCA_035556335.1 Planctomicrobium sp.
TTGCCGTCTGACCAGGGTTGTTCTCCGATCCATTTGGCACAGTCCACGCCATCCGGGCCGTCATCGGTCATCATGTGCCAGACTCCCTCGGAGTTGTAACGTCCCCGGGTGTCCTGCGAGATGACCACATAACCATGCTTGACGTAATATTTCGCAGCACTGGCAATCCCCTTTTTGTTGTAAGGGGTCCGCATCAGAATGACCGGCAGTTTCTCACTCGTCGGGACATCGTTGACCGCCGGACGATAGACGTCGGTCGCCAGCTTCACTCCATCCCGCATCGGCACCATCACATTCTCTTCCAGCACAAAGTCGGCGGCTTGAAGAGATGCAAAGCAGGTGATCCACAGCCCCAGAGCCAGCAGGGCTCGGAAACTTGAAGACCGTGAAAACGCCATCTGAATTCGAAGAACGGGTGCCGACATAAAAACGTTTCCCCACAATTCTGGCAGGACAGGGATTGGGTGAGATAGTTCTGCGAGCGGTTAGCAGAATTCGCTTTATTCAAACAGAAATCTGGCCTGATGTCACGGGACATCAACCCGAATTTTCCTGAGAACCGAATTCAAGAATGAAAGTCACGGAAGTTCAGTCTGGCGCAGGGTGATTCGTTTGCCGGCATGACAGTGAGCAAAATGGCGGGAAACTCCAGGCAGGTCAGGTGCTTGCTGTTCACTTCATGATTCATAAAGGGAAGGACAGTTGCATTAAGAACCCCTAACAAAACTTGCCTCAATCCGCTCGCGGAAAGGAAATTCTCATGGATTGAGAGGTTTTGTTCGCGGCTCTAAAAGTAATGCCGTAACAGATGCAGCAGGAGACTTCCCAAAGCCACGACGTTTAATGCGACCAGCACTCGGCGGGCCGTCTTGTGGAGTGTTGGAGTTCCGATGATCGCACGCAGTGCGAGAGGTGTGATCATGATTCCGGCAATCCAACAATAAAGAACCGTCATATCCATCGAATACGCAGGTAACGGCTGTCCAAAGTTGTACCAGAACTGATCTCTCCAGAAGCGGAGCGTCACCGCAAGATTCAGCGCCGTCAGAAGTGAGGCAATCGACAGGCTGATCTTCGAAGACCAGGGCGGAACGTCCACGAAGAGTTTCATTGACTCTCGGATTTGTCGTCTGGTTTTTATTATCTTGTTATCATCGTGTGAGTGCTTCAAATTTGGAGACATTCTGTACTGCCTCATTTTGTGTTTGAGTTTCTGCAATCTTTTTAACCTGCTCAAGCACTTCGATATGAATGCGGTGAATCACCCAGTCACACCAGGTGTACCAGTAATTCACAGGCTCTGCATGAAACTCGTACCAGGTGTTTCCAGTCAGCAATGTGTTCCCGTTTGGTAAGGTTTCAAGGCGGATTTCTCCTCGTTTGGATTGGAGCATTCCACTGAGATGCGGTGGGTGAAGATTTTTATAGAAACTCAATTCCACCATGGGATGCGGCTGTTCCGTGACGTCAAATGCCAGACGATGTGGTTCATCCCAGGCTGTAATCGGTTCGACGAACGGTCCGGTGGAAAAGATGCAGTGTCGAACCGCTCCAGCTCCATGACCTGTGATTTCCGCTCGAATGGGATACGCAACGCCCGTCGAAAAGATCCAGTGACGCGGTCCGGTGATTTCCTGAAAGTCGATGAAGCGATCCCAGACAGTTTGAATGGGAGCATTGATTTCAACCGAGGTGGTCACAATACGCTCCGGGGGAGGCGGAAGAGTTTGATCGACCACTGAGATCGTGGGAAGAAAAATCACCATGAGGCCAACGCTTTGATTCTGGTAGTCGACGGCATCAGTGATCAGCTTCCCGATGATCCCTCCCAGCAATGCCAGCGGGATGGCCAGGGGAGCCAGCATGAACAGGCAGATGACTCCTTCGAATGCGAACAGGATTAACGCTCCGGCGGTGACCACCAGCGTCAGCAATCCTTGAATGGCTGCCTGCACTCCGTTCAGGCTGGAGACACTGTTTGTCAGCGCGGTACTGACGGCCGTTGCCAGGATCGGCAACCCCAGAAACAATGTCAGTCCGTACTGTGAGAAATCGTTGGACAGCATCAGGCTGGTTCCCAGAACCGCAGTGAGAACGCCCCCGGAAATTCCGATGACGGTCGCGGCAATCAGGTTCATCTCCCGGAACTGTGCCGTTGCTGGGGCAGGAGTTTTGGATCGACGGTATTCAGGGGCACAGGCCAGTGCCAGCAGAATCGCCACATTCACCCAGGGAATCAGAACGAAGATTCCCATTGATGGTGAACCACCGGCGCTGTAAGTCCGACGGACCGACAGTACGACCAATGCCCAGATAAACGGGAACGTCCAGAGAAAGTAGATGATCGACATCCAGTCCGGAAGGGTTTCCAGGTACTGGAAGCGATAACTGTAAATGGGGTTGAGAAAATCGAGAGGAGAGTAAAACTTGCCGATCAGGTAGGCAACCAGACCTGCTTCGATCAGATATTTGACGAGAAAGATCACCGTCAATGAGACGATAAAATCACGGCGGCCCAGCGGACGACTGAAAACGAAAATGGAATTTTGCCGGGACGTCTCATTTTGTCCTGCTTCCAGGGTGTTGTGAACCGGTGTCGGAGTGTCACGGCCTGTGTCCTCTTCCATCCTGCAGCCTCGCGATATGGAAGGTCTGAGAGAAGCTCGGTCTGATCTCTGTGATCATCCGAGAGTAACGCACATTCAGACCCGGAAGCAAGCAGCGATGTTCACTCAAATCATGCAGAACAGGTAAGTTGAGACTGGATTGATTCCAATAAAAAACCGGCCGGATGTCATCACATCCGGCCGGTTGCGTTTCACTGCGACTGTGAAGTCCTATGACTTCTTCTCGAATTCGGCGTCGATGACATCGTCGTCACCGCCGGATGAGGTTCCGCTGGAAGCGGTTCCTGCATCGCCGGCACCCGGTTGGGCGTTGGCGGCTTCGTAGATGTGCTTGCTCAGGGCATGCGTTGCGTGTTCGAGGTTTTCCAGCGCCGATTTGATGGCGGCCGGATCGTCCCCTTTTTCGGCTTCGCGAACCTTTTCCATTGCCGATTCCAACGCCGTCTTCGAGGAGTCGTCCAGCTTGTCGGCGTGTTCCTTCATCGTCTTTTCGGTCTGATAGAGGAAGTTGGACGCCTTATTGCGGACTTCGGCCAGTTCCTTGCGGCGACGGTCTTCGTCGGCGTGGGACTCGGCGTCTTTCCGCATCTTTTCGATCTCTTCGTCCGACAGACCGCTCGACTGCTGAATGGTCACCTTATGCTCTTTTCCGCTCGATTTGTCTTTCGCGGAAACGCTGAGAATCCCGTTCACGTCGATATCGAATTTCACTTCGATCTGCGGAACGCCACGTGGTGCCGGAGGAAGACCTTCCAGGTTGAACTGGTCGAGCAACCGGTTGTCGTTGGCCATCGGGCGTTCTCCCTGGAACACGCGAACGGTCACGGCGGTCTGGTTGTCGGCAGCGGTCGAGAAGGTTTCGGCTTTGGTTACCGGGATGGTGGTGTTTCGCTCGATGAGTGCGGTCATCACGCCCCCCTCGGTTTCGATTCCGAGAGAGAGTGGTGTCACGTCCAGCAGAACAACGTCTTTGACGTCCCCGGCGATGATCGCCCCTTGAATCGCGGCTCCGACCGAAACGACTTCGTCCGGGTTGACCCCTTTGTGGGGCTCTTTGCCGTTGAACAGTTTTTTGACCAGTTCAACAACGAGAGGAACGCGGGTGGATCCCCCGACGAGAACGACTTCGTCAATGTCTTTCGGAGAGAGCTTGGCGTCTTTCAGAGCCTGTTCGACCGGCTTGCGGCAGCGCTCGACCAGTGGATCGATCAGCCGTTCGAACTGGGAACGGGAGATCGTCAATTGCAAGTGGCGCGCCTCAAAAATGAACGGCAGATTGATCTCGGTGCTCTGCAGCGTCGAGAGTTCTTTCTTCGCTTTTTCGCAGGCTTCACGCAGTCGCTGCAGAGCCATTGACTGGCTGCGCAGGTCGATGTTGTGTTCTTTCTGGAATTCGTCGGCGACGTATTTGATGAGAACTTCGTCGAAATCGTCTCCCCCGAGGTGAGTGTCCCCGTTGGTGGAAAGCACTTCGACCGAGCCTTCTTCCACTTCGAGTACGGAAACGTCGAACGTTCCTCCCCCAAGGTCGAAGACGACGATCTTTTCATCCTTCTTCTTTTCGAGCCCGTAAGCCAATGCGGCGGCCGTCGGCTCGTTGATGATTCGCGCCACTTCCAGACCGGCGATTTGACCGGCATCTTTGGTGGCCTGTCGCTGGGCGTCGTTGAAGTAGGCCGGAACGGTGATGACCGCCTTGTTGACCCGGTGTCCCAGGTAGCTTTCAGCGGCATCTTTCAGCTTGATGAGAACGTGCGCCGAAATTTCAGGAGGAGTGTAATCCTTCCCTTTGGCTTCGATCTTCACGTACTCATTGGCCTTGCCGACCACTTTGTACGGAACAATTTTCTCTTCCGATTCCACTTCGCTGTGACGGCGTCCCATGAAGCGTTTGGCGGAATAGATGGTGTTGTCCGGGTTGGTGATCGATTGGCGCTTGGCCGGTTCTCCTACCAGAACGTCACCTTTATCGGTAAAGGCGACAATACTCGGAGTGGTACGGGAACCGTCCTGGTTGGCGATGACTTTGACTTCGCCCCCCTCCATGACCGAAACCACGGAGTTGGTTGTCCCCAGGTCGATCCCGATGATCTTTTCTGAAACTGCCATTGTGTGTTACTCCCAATTCAAAGCGAAACCGCGAATCGCACGCGGGGATTTTTTGTAAGTATGCCCTCTTGCAATGGCAAACGGCGCGCCAAAAAGAACAAAGTAAAAAAATCACTTAAAGCACAACACAGAAATATGTTGCGTTCTGAGTGGAAAACCAAACACTGCCAAGTTGGCACCACCAAACTCCCCGACGGGGGAACAAGCCGCTGCCATTTTTGCAGTAATGTGCCATTGGGGAACCATTCTGAAATCAATTCCTGACATCATGTGGTGTTGGGAACCGTGGGTGGCCCGGCCAGTTCATGGCTGGGTCGCGCAGCGACAAGATGCTCCACCCTCAACCCCCCGTTCTGGAGAACTATTTCTTTCTCCGATTCGTCGACCAATGGACAATCATCAACAGTAGTGAACGCGGAGGGAAAAGCTTCTTGTGCCTACGGCACCCGGCCATGGACTGGCCGGGCCACCCGGGATGTTATTTGTTTCTTACTTTTTCTTGGGGAGGAATCGGTGAGTCGCCTGCCCGAAGACCGCTTCGGCCGATTCCATGATCGTTTCGGAGATGGTCGGGTGGGGGTGAATGCTCTCAGCCAGATCGCGGGCGACCGCTGCTGTTTCTACAGCGAGGACTCCTTCTGAAATCATCTCACCTGCCCCGACACCAACAATCCCCATTCCGAGAATACGTTCTGTTTTCGGGTCGACAATCAGTTTTGTCAGACCTTCTGGTCGACCGATCGCCTGAGCCCGACCGGATGCGGCCCAGGGGAACTTGGTGACAATGACTTCCTGTCCTTTCTCTTTCGCCTGAGTTTCGGTGAGTCCACACCAGGCGATTTCCGGGTCGGTGTAGATCACACTGGGAATGGCCAGATTATCGAACTCGACCGGCTCACCGAGAATGGTACCGACCGCAATTTTCGCTTCGCGCGTCGCTTTGTGAGCCAGCATCGGATTGCCGACGACATCCCCAATCGCCAGGATTTTCGGGTCGGAGGTTTTCATGGTTCGATCGACTTCAATGAAGCCTCGATCGGTCACTTTGGCCTTGGTGTTTTCCAGGCCGATTCCGGAGCCATTGGGAATGCGGCCGATGGAGATCAACACCCGATCAAAAGTCTGTGGAGAAGAAACTCCTTCTCCTTCCAATTCGGCGACGATGCCATCTTTGGTCGCTTTGAGGGAGTTCACCTTGGTGTTGGTGTGGATCGCCACGAACTCTTTTTCGAGCCGTTTCTTCAGTGGGTTGACCAGATCTCGGTCGGTGCCGGGGAGAATATCCGGCAGCATCTCGACGACAGTGGCATGAGACCCCAGTGCGGCATAAACCGAACCGAGTTCCAGTCCGATGATTCCCCCACCGACAATCAGCAGTGTTTCGGGAATGTCCTTGAGTTCCAGAGCGCCGGTGGAGTCCATGACCCGGTCGTCTTCGATATCGAAAATCTTCGGGACAGCCGGACGGGAACCGACGGCGACGATGCAGTGATCGAAGGTCAGTTTTCCGGTCGTGCCGTCGGGATAGCTCAGTTTCATCGTGCCGGAGTTCTCGAAAGTTCCCCGAGCCTGAATCAGTTTCACCTTGCGGGCGGTGCTGAGCTGACGAATCCCGCCGGTCATTTTCGAGATGACCGAATTCTTGAAGTCACGAATTTTGTCGAGATTGATTTCCGGTTTGGAGAAAGTGACTCCCCAGTCGCTGGCTTCCTTGGCTTCGTGAATGAGCTTGGAAACATGCAGCAGGGCTTTGGATGGAATGCATCCCCGATTCAGGCAGACTCCCCCCGGCTGGGCGTCCTGATCGACAAGAATAACGGTTTTGCCATGATCGGCCGCGTCAAATGCTGCAGGATATCCCCCAGGTCCGGCTCCCAGAACCACGACATCCGCATGCAACGTTTCACCTGACATTATTTCTCCTGAATCGAATCTCTTGGAATCCCGCACATTACGCAAAATGGACGATCAGGAAAAGGATGCGGCCTGATTCCGGGAAGACAAAGGAACCACGGAAGAGACGGAAAGCACGGAAGGGGAAAGGTGATTTCCGTTTGGATTTCGCACTTTTAACCCCACTCCTCGTCCGCTCCTTGATCGATGAAAAGGATTTCACCGCCAAGACGCAAAGAACGCGAAGAAAAAATGAACTCCCCTTCGCGTTCTTTGCGTCTTGGCGGTAAAGATTTTTTCCTTCTGATTTCCGTTACTTCCGTCTTTTCCGTGGTTCATTCTCCGGGATTCGTGGCGTGATTCTTGATGTGATTCACTAGGAATTCGAACGCCCGAAATTCTGCCGGTCCAGCCGTTTTATCGACGATCGTCCGGAATTGTTCGAGTTGCGATCGGACCTGTTCGGTGGGAAGAAGATGTAGGCGCGTGGCGAGAATCGCGGCTTCTAATACGGCGTGTTTGGCCCGATTGAATCCAAAGAATTCCCGCAGATGGCCGACATGCAGAACTTCGGTTTTGATTTCGGTTCTGGGCTGAGAGTCATCCAGCTCGCTCACTCGAAACTCATACCATCGACAGGCCCCCGCAATGACAAAGCCGCTCACGACCTCGGCAGGCCACATTTCAGGAGGTTCCGTAATCGGAGCCACTGCTGCCCGGGCGAGAAGTTCCACGTCATCAGTGACATGAAAGACTCCCTGACCGGTTCGTTTCAGGTTGGCGTATGTTGTTGACGACTGAAACGGACGAAAGTGAAACGACGTCAACCCCGAATCCACAATCGGCCCCATCGGCGCGATATTAACACTGCCATCCGGATTGGTCGTCGTACAAAGCCCTTCAAGAATCACGCAATCGCCTTGGCGTTATAGATGTTTGTATTACAGGGACCGTCTCAAGGAAAAATTATTTTTGAGTGTAGATTCCCAATCCGTGAGAAGCGAACTCGATGCAGTTTGATTTGCTGAATGCGTCTTCGATTTCGGAAAGTCTTGTTTCGAATATCATCAGCAATGTCTGGTTTTTAATATTACCAGTGGTAATCCACAGTAGTCGCGGAGGCCGTCGATGCAAAAGGTGAGTATCAAGAAAGTCACGATCTTTTGTGACAACAGTTCGTCCAGTTTTTTCTGCATAATTACAGATTTCGATGTCGGTTGTTCGATTTCCTGATGGAAGATCGAGCGTATGAATCGAATCGTGCCCCAAGGCATTCAACTGTTCGGAGAGAAGGTAGGGAAGCTGTGCGTCAATGATCCATTTCACGCAATCGCCTTCCCTGTTGTTTTGACATCACTCAGCTTGGCGGCATACAGAAGACAAGCCTTGATGTCATCGGCTTCCAAGTCTGCATAATCAGCGAGAATTTCTTGTTGTGTCATCCCTGATGCTAATAAGTCGAGGATGAGTGAAACAGGGTAACGAAGTCCTCGTAGACATGGTTTCCCATGGCAAACATGAGGGTCGATAGTGATTCGAGAAAGTGTATTCATGGTCTCGTCAGGAAAATAGTGCAGGACAACATCACATCTACGGCCATCCAGGCTCATGCTCCTGTAATGTTTCTGTGCTGATGTATTAATTCTACGAAACAAATGCCCCCCAGTCGAATTCAACTGGGGGGCATTTCGGTTTGATCACATCAGTCTTGTGTCGTTATCAGACACCACTATGTTGATGGTCCGGTCGGAGCAGGAGTGCTGCGGCTGGGGACTTTGTTATAGGTGCCGGATTCCGGTTGTGGAGTCACTGGCTGTGGAGTTGATTCGGCGGGGCTGTAGGTGGCTGTTCCAGGGCTATAAGTCGTTGTTCCCTGATTGCAGTCACCGGTCGCACAACCCGTTTCGCAGCAAGCCTGAACGGGAACCATACGACAGACCTCGTAGGCCACCTGTCGTGGAACCACTTTCGAAACCATCCTGGTGACAGTGACGGCTTCCTGTCGTGGAACACACCGGGCGACTCGTTGAGTGCTGGTGTACGGAATCTGCTTGCTTACGCAGAACGGAATTCGACGGGTCTTCACTTCGGTCAGCACTTTGCAGGTGTTGACAGGAATACGGCAGGTCCGGGTTTCGGGGATCATCTTGCAGACCTGAAACGGAATTCGCTGAGTCCGGGTTTCGCAGACCCAGCGGCAAACCTGAGTCTGGCAGTTTTCGGTCACCTGTTCGGCAACCATGCGGCAGACGGTGACTGGAATGTTCTCGGTGACACATTCAGGAACCATCCGGCAGACTTGAACGGGGCAACTCTGGCGGACGACTTCAGGAACCATACGAGTGACTGGAACCTGACACTGGACCACCTGTGGACACCAGACCTGACGGTTCACGACGGTCGGCGGACATTGTGTCACGCAAATACGAGGACACCCGTTGCAATCCCGGGTAACCATCGGGACACGGCGACCGGGAATCGTTACGGGTTGGTTGACCCATTGTCCGACGGTTCGATTGACGGTATGCATCGTGGTGACTGGACGCATGACAGTGTAGCAACGCTCCTGGTTAACGGTTTCCACGACCTGACGCATCACGGTTCGTTGCACCTGGCGATTCACCGTTTCGGTCACGGGACGATAGACGGTCCGGGTGACAGGGCGATTCACCGTTTCATACACCGGGCGGCTGACCTGATAGTTCTGTTCCCGATACTGGGTTTCATAGACCGGACGGTGAACGGTGTACTGCTGTTCCTGGTAGCTGGTTTCCGTCACGTTTCGGTGAACCTGATATTGTTCTTCACGGAACTGCTGTTCGACAACGGTCCGGTAACAGGTCTGCTGGACATCTTCGTATGTCCTGTCCATCACAGTGCGATACACGGTTTCCTGAACCGGTTCGCAGACCGTTTCATACACCGTGCGATAACACGTTTGCCGCTCCACTTTACAAGCGGTGTAGCAGGATGTCGGAGCACAGGAGGCCACAGGCATGTAACTGTAGCCGGCTCCGGAAAAACGGCACGCTTCGGCGGTGGAACCACTCCACAGCGTCGCCGCAGTCGCCAACATGCCAAACAGGATCGATCTCATGACAGCAAACCTCCGAACATTCGACACAGGTATTTTCCTTGGCACAATGAGACAAATCCCTTCTCCACCTTTATGAATGGGGAGAACGGACCTCTGCATTTTGCCTGTTCAATTCGTTATTGATTCTTTCGAATCCTCCTGATCCGAACGTCGGCTCCTCCATGCTGTCACAAAGACGCCGGAATGCAATGTTTTTCCGCCCGCCACACGACAAATTTCAGTGCGTGTTTTTCGGTACTTGCTCTTTGCAGGTGTGCAAGTGCCGGGCCATGCTCTGCATTCACGGTAAGTCTTGACCCGAAATCCTACTGCCCCCTTGAGGAGAACTTGAGGAAAATTTTCGCTTTCCTTGAGGACCAATTCAATCTCACGCACTCCCCCTGTCAAAGCCGTTAAACTTTGACACCTCGCATTGAGTTGACCTATTTGACCCAATTTTTGCAAATTAACCGAATGCTCCGGAAATTCCTTCAATTTGGTTCGAGACATGAGGGGAGGAAAACCGTAGACTGGGGAAGTTCTAAAAATTCGAAATTCTAAGAACCAACGGGAGAAAAGAAC
>DATMFC010000059.1:0-3064 GCA_035556335.1 Planctomicrobium sp.
ACAGATCCCCGGCATCTTCCGGGTTCTTCATGCTCGCCTGCAACTCAGTGGCATCGAGCAGAGCAGTGAGTCGCTCCACGGTCGAACGAATTTCTCCGATCGTCTCTGGAGACTCATCTTCCGCCGCAAATTCGACGAGGACACCGATATCTTCCAACCCGGTGGAGATTTCTGCGAGTGGTTTAAGAACCGTTTTGATGCGGCGTAATTCCGCAACGAGAACCTGTGCCCGATCCTGGTGATCCCAGAAGTTCGGGAGAGACATCAACTCATCGATTTCGTTTGACCGTCGCTGTTTGGTAGCGTAGTCAAAGAGAGTCCTTTAAAAGGAGGAGACGATCAGTCAGATTCTGTATCTGGTCGCGGAGTTCGCTATCCATGGCAGGCAAGGCTCTTTCAAAGGGAATCTAAATCAACCGGAAAGTGTAGAGGAAAGCGATGGGGAAGGCCAGTTGGCCAGAGGTTTTGAGAAGTTGAAATGTTGAAATGGGAAAATTCGAAATCAGAAATTCAAAACAAATTCAAAGCACAAAATTCGAAATCAGAAAAGGTGCCTTTCCTCGTTCCCAAGCTCCGGCTTGGGAACACACTCAACACCAAGCTCTGCTTGGTCACTCTCTTGGCTTCCTTTCCAAGATGGGGAGACGTGTATCACATCTGGAGTGATTCATTAGAAATGTGAAGCAGAGCTTCGAGGCGAGTGCGTTCCCAAACTGGAGTTTGGGAACGAGGAGGAATTGCGATCTGTTTCGAATTTGATCCCCTCTATTCCACTTGCACGACCACCCGGCCGACGTTGTTGCCGTTCAGGATCTTCTGGACTTCGTTGTTCATCTGTGCCAGTGGAACCACCCGTTTGATGGTGTGGAGTCCCTGCGGTTTCCATGGTCCGGCGAGTTTGTTCCAGATGTCGGCGCGGAGGTCGTCCGGGCACCAGGCGGAATCGATTCCGGCGAGAGTCAGTCCACGAAGAATGAACGGATAAACCGTCAGCCCCAGTTCGGCTCCGGCGGTCACTCCGCAACAGGCGACGCAGCCACGATGGGAGATCATCTTGCAGAGATTGGTCAGGATGCTCCCGCCAACGGTATCAATTCCTCCGGCAAATTTTGTGGAGAGCAGGGGACGATTCTTCGGATCGTCGAACAGGTCGCGTCCGGCAATTTCTTTGGCTCCCAGAGTTTTCAACCAGCTGGACTGTTCTGACTTTCCGGTCACAGCGACCACGTGATACCCCAACTGGGCCAGAAGCATCACCGCCAAAGACCCGACTCCCCCGGTGGCTCCTGTGACGACGACGGGCCCGGAGTCTGATGTCACATTCTGATGTTGTAATGCCATGACGCACTGAGCCGCCGTGAATCCCGCGGTCCCGATGATCATCGATTCTTCCAGCGTCAAACCTTGCGGGAGAGGAACGATCCAGTCGGCGGGGACACGAATGAAATCGGACCAGCCTCCCCAGCGTTCCACTCCCAGTTCATGACCGGTCACAATCACCGGCATTCCGGGAGAAAAGCGGGGATCGGTGCTTTCCTGAACAATTCCCGCCGCATCGATCCCGGGGACGTGCGGGAATGATTTCGCAATCGCCCGATTTCCGGTCGCCGCCATGGCGTCTTTGTAGTTGAGGGAGGAATACCGGACACGAACCAGCACGTCCCCCGGAGGGAGTTCAGTACGTGGACGCCGTTCTATCCCGGCAACGACGCTTCCCTGAGAGTCGGTTTGTACGAGGTAACAGGAAAATTCGGGACTCATGAGAGCCTCTGGGTGATGGTTTGGTGCTGACTGGAAAAATGAAAACGGGAAAATTCGAAATACGAAATTCAAAACAAATTCGAAGCACAAAATTCGAAATCAGAAAACGGACTGACGATGAAGTTGGAACGGATTTGAATTTTTGATTTTGAATTTGTTTCGAATTTCCCTCCTTTTGAATTTCGAATTTCTTTCCCTTAATGTCCCGTTGCGGCGACTCGTTGTTGAATCGTTTCCAGTGAAACCAGTTCTCCACGACCGCAGCCTTTGCAGGCTCGGCTGGTGGCTGCCCAGTCTTCCGGGGAGTGGATGTTCGATTCCCAGAAGGGCCAGGTGCGGCATTGCATCGGTCGGACCGGGTAAATGGTGCAGCCGCGCTGGTGCGGATCAAAGTAAACGCAATCGCCGTTTGCGTATTCCGTCAGCGAAATTTTGCCTCGGGCCGGTCGGGTGTAGAGGAGGCGAATTTCTCCGATCGGTTTGTCGAGATAATCGGCAATTGCCTGAATTTCTGCGTCATTCACCCAGACAAAACCGGGGGAACCGGTGCAACAATCGCCGCATTGTGTACACTCAAACGGCAAACCGTCTTTGTACCAGGGGAGTTCGTTCGTTTCGGTCGAGTCGCCAGGCATGGATACGTTGTTTGCAGAGAAGTTTCGTGGATGGATCGGGAGTAACTTTCTTTCAGCATATCTACTGGCACGCAGTCTGTCAGTCTGCATCGTTTGCATTTGAAGAAGTTCGGGAAACCGCATGACGAATCGAAAAGTGGCCATCATCACTGGGGGAGCACGAGGAATCGGTCTGGGAATTGCCCGGCAACTGGCAGCGTCCGGGTGGAATCTGATGCTGAACGGGGTGCGTCCCAAAGATCAGGTGCAGCCAGTTCTTTCTGAACTGGAGAAACTGGGGGCCACTGTCGACTACGTTCCCGGTGATATTGGTGTTTCGGCCGATCGGCAGCGACTGGTGAATGAAACACTCAATCGCTTCGGACACATCACGTCGCTCATTAACAATGCCGGAATCACTTCGCCCGGCCGAAAAGATCTGCTGGAAGCGGACGAAGAGTCGTTCGATCGGGTCATTGGGGTGAATCTCAAGGGGCCCTATTTCCTGACGCAATTGGTCGCCCGACAGATGGTGCGGCAGTTTGAAGAATCGTCATCGTTTCGAGGAAGTGTGGTTTTCGTTTCGTCGGTTTCCGGAGAAATTGTGTCGACGAATCGGGGAGACTACTGCCTGACGAAAACGGCACTCGGAATGGCGACCAAACTCTGGGCGGCGCGGCTCGCCGAGT
>DATMFC010000060.1:0-2127 GCA_035556335.1 Planctomicrobium sp.
GTGTGATTCGTTCGATTCGTGGTTTCTTCCACACGTAATTCAGGCCATTTTGACCAGACAGACTGGTTGGAGGAGATGACTCACTCATGATTTCCAACCCCTTCGCGATCTTGGCGTCTTTGCGGTAAAAATCATCCCTCGACAGCAAATTGGCCTCTGACAGCTTCAGACCGCTAAGCTGTTACCAAAAATCAAAGAACCTGACATTTCCCATTATGACGGGATCTGGGGAGCAAACGCGGCTTCAAAGGCGGTGAGCAGTGTGGCCTGCGCGGTGAGAAGGGGGCCCGGCAGCATTGTTCCGGCGGCCTGACGATGCCCTCCCCCTCCGAACTGCTCTGCAATCGCGGCGACATTGACGTCAGACCGACTGCGAAGACTCCCTTTGGCCCGACCGTCTGGTTGTTCCACCAGAATAAACGCGGCTTCGACACCAGCGATACTCAGGCAGGTATTCACCAGATCTTCCGTATCCGACGGGTGAGCGCCGGTTTCTGAGAAGTCGAGTCGGGTCACCAGAGTGTGGGCCAGTTTCCCATCACAGGCCACCGCCACTC
Organism: Planctomicrobium sp.; assembly: GCA_035556335.1. Classification (GTDB taxonomy): domain Bacteria; phylum Planctomycetota; class Planctomycetia; order Planctomycetales; family Planctomycetaceae; genus Planctomicrobium. The sequence continues at coordinate 558 of DATMFC010000060.1, forward strand.
GATTCAGGACAATCGAATGCAGTTTCAATCGGGCCAGCGACGACCGTTCATACAACAGACGATAAATGGTATGCGGACGAACGTGACGCTCAACGAGTCGTGCGGCGGTCAGCAGTGTGCGTGCGTCGGTATTCGGAAAACGGAACCACCCGGTGTCGGTCGCAATCGCGGCGTACAAGGCGTCCGCCTGAGGATGGGAGAAGGAATCGCCACAGAATTCAATGAACTCGGTGACCAGCACTCCGGCGGCCGCAGCGGTCACGTCCTTGAATTCGACAGCTCCCAGATCATCGGAGCTGAGGTGATGGTCCATGACCACCTTCCTGGCTGCTGTCTTCTGCAACGCCGGGCCCACATCCTGCAACTGCTGCCAGGCACTGGTGTCGACAATGATATGAACGTCAGTATCGCACACCGATTCGATGGTGATCTCCCCTCCGATTTTCTGAACCAGATCGGTGGGATCAAGGAACTTGAGATGATTCGGAGTGTGCGAGGGGTTGATGATGCGAACCTGTTTCCCGCGATTCTGCAGGAACAAGGCGAGTCCGATTTCCGAACCAATTGCATCCGCGTCCGGCCGGACATGGCTGGTAATTACGAATCGCTCGTGAGTTTCAACAATCTCCAGGAGCGGTCGCCAGTCAATCGGCATGAAATCAGTTCCAAATCAGAAATGATGAGAAAACACAGGAATCAGCAAACGTTCAATGTAACCGGCGCCGGCAGGCTTGCCAATCGGATCGGGAATTGTGGTTGCAAACCGGAAGCGAAAAACTGGAGACCACTTTGATACAGGAATCCAGCAGAATAAACCGGATAAACCGATCCCACCGGTCACGCAGCCTCGCAACACGCCTATTCCTGATAAACTGTACAGACCGGTTTTACAGTGCTGCCAGAGATCTGTTGGCTCCTTTCTGAAAACAATTGACCGTGAGTTTTAATATATTCCCCGGTTGAGAAAGAGCGATTAAAATCAATATTCCAGTTTGAATTTCATTCGTATGATTCGTCCCATTCGTGGTTTCTTCATTCACCACAGCGACAACATTCTTTATCACAGAATATTCACTCAGCAATGTTAACACGCGGAATCTTCATCACCGGAACTGATACCGGCGTGGGAAAAACCTATGTGACCTGCCAGCTTTCCACGGTATTTCAGGGGATGGGGCATTCTGTCGGTCTGTATAAACCGGTCTGCTCAGGGGGAATCAGCGAGAGAGACCCCGCTCCAGGGGGACGCGAAAACTGGATCTGGGAAGACATCGAAAAACTGGCGGCGACATTACCTCTCTCAACTGACCGGGAGATGATTTGCCCACAGCGATTTATCGCTCCACTGGCTCCACCAGTTGCGGCGAGTCTGGAGGGAACCTCTGTCAATTCAATGCAATTGCGGACCGGAATCAATGCCTGGCTGGGTCAGGTCGAGTTTCTGCTGGTCGAAGGAGTTGGCGGATGGCGTTCTCCGATCGCGACGGGGGAAACGGTCGCCGAACTGGCTCGCGACCTGAATTTTCCGGTACTTCTCGTGGCAGCCAATCGTCTCGGAATGATCAATCAC
>DATMFC010000061.1:0-9666 GCA_035556335.1 Planctomicrobium sp.
ACCCGTGATCTCTGAATGCAAACAGTTCTGCGGGAGGGCAGGTCGGAACGGCAAAATCTCGCGGTCGCAGATTGACCACTTTTTTCGCTTCCTTCAGAGATCGCATTGCCATCTTTGGGCCATGCCGGAACGACATCGGACATTCCATTTTCTCCACCGTCTCACGAAGTTCAGGAAAGGAGTTCAAATAGGATTGTTCGGTGACGTTTTGAGGAGCATGAAGCAGGAGAACCTTCCCCATACCGGGGCGAACTCGATCCGCTTCGGAGCAGGCAGTCCGCCGGATATCGTGCATCGTCCAATCAACACCGGAATGTTCCCGCAGCACTGCTTGGTAGCTCGTGAATTTCCGCTGGTCGATCTGGAAGATGCGTTCATTCCGCCGTTCCAAACGATCCATGTGGGCGAGCACGACTTCCGGCAAAGGCAAATCAGCTTCCACGCCTGTCTTCCCTGTCTTCACGAATAGCGTTGCATCCTGCGTATTCAGGTCGCTCCACTTCACCCGGAGCAAGTCCCCCAAACGCAACCCCGTGTAGTAGGCCATCACCACCACTGCTTGCCACCAGAAACCCGGATGCGGGACGTTACGTGTCGGCAGCTTCATACGGCAGGATGCAAGATAGATTCGGTCCATATCTTCCATCGAGAGGCGTGGTGGACGTCTGAATGGAACCTTACAGGGACGCATCGCGGGAATATGGTCAATAATTCCTAATCCCCATGGATTGCGTGTCTCCTGAGGACCAATCCTTCGCAGGATGCTGCGACAAGCTCCCCAGTACCGATTGACTGTATAAGGAGCAAATTCCTTGAGTGCAGCAGAACGGAAGTTGTCCACCATAATGTTATCGATGTCGCGGACATCCGGTTGCTCTGTCAACCGCTCCCACAGTTTGAGAGCGGATTGATAAGCCACAACGGTCGATCCTCTAAGTTCTTCAATCCGGTAATGGCGTTCGAATGCACCGGTGAGTGTCAGTTTTGAATTGCTCATGTTGCACCTCCTTTCAGTTCGGGGTTTACCCACAATGCTGGTGGCAAGAACAGTTCGTAATTGCATCCCTCATACGGATGATCCAGGCAGGTCGCACAGATCGGGTTGTATCCTTCCGGCAACTTCAGGTTCCGTCTGAGAAAGTCACGACAGTAAGAGACCTGACGCCACAGTTTGAGACGCCCTTGATGCCCTCCACCTTTCGGGAAGGGGGTGTTCATGACAACTCTCCATAACTCCCGTTGCGTGCAGACACCGCCATTCATGACCAGCGTTTTCAGGATCTTCAGACGGTTCATCGTCGCCGGGATGAAATGCCCGCCGAACGTGAACCCGGATTTCGTGAACCCGAATAATTCGATCGGTGGATGAACCGGGACCGTGAAGTCATTTGGGCGAAGCGTGACGACTTTCGTGGCTTCCTTCAGAGCCCTCTGAGTCATCTTCGGCCCGTGTCGGAAAGAATCTGGTTCCCTCATCTTGGCGACAACGTCGCGTAGGTCAGGCAGTAGATTGAGGTAATACTGTTCCGTCACACCAGAGGGAGCGTGGAGTAGCAAGGCTTTCCCCATGCCTGAACGAACACGCTCCGCTTCAGAGGCTGCTGTCCGGCGAATGTCATGGAAACCGTCGAACCCGTCCAGTTCGGCGTAAGTTTTCAACTCCTTCATGAAGCGATAGAACAGCCTCTTGTCACAATGGAACACACGTTTGGTGCGTCGTTCCAGCCGGGACAGGTGACCAATGACGCTGGGGTGCAGCGGCAAGTCGGCCTCCATTCCCGTCTTCTGAGTTTTGACAAAAAGTGTCTCCTCCTGCTCATTGATATCCGACCATTTAATTTTCAGTAGGTCAGACACACGTAAGCCGGTGAAGTAAGCGGTTACAATCAGAGCCTGCCACCAGAACGCCGAATTGGGAACATTTCGGACCGGTCTCTTCATATGGCGTGAGGCCAGATACAGCCGATCGATGTTTTCCATCGCCAGTCGAAGGGGACGCTTGAACGGCTCCTGCACTGGTCGCATGGCAGGGACCCTCCAGCTCGGGAAAAGATCCAGAGCCCACGGGTTCCCGTCCGTCACTGGTCCCACCCTCCGTAGAACAGATCGAATCTGACGCCAGGTTGTATTGATGTATGAGGGAGACTTCCCCGAATCAATCATCGCCTGACGAAATTCAGCGACAGTGGAATTCGTGACCTCCTGAATCGGCGGATTGCCGGTGAACTTCTCCCAGTTCTTGGCCGCAGTCCGCATCAGAGACTTGGTTCCCTTGCCCTGCTCATCACTGAGATAGTGTTTCTCCAACGCTCGCCTGACGGTCAGTTGATCGGTCTTTGATTCTGCTGTCGTCATTTCTCACCTCCCTTCCATGCAACAGGAAACGGCATCTGATTGATTCCGTCACGAAGAATTCCAATCTCTACTTCTCGATCAGCATGCCCCAGAAGTGCCGCTCCCAGCCCCGTGGAAACCTTCTCGATTTCCGAACAGGCGAACCGACGGACATCCAGCAAACCGCGCTGGATCGTTCTGTCTGTGTCCGAGAAGATCCGTTCGCCAGTACGGTGAAGCCGGTTCAGGTGATCGACGATGACCGGATGCAATGGCCGGTCGACGAGTCTTCCGGTTTTCTTCTGGTGAACGGTGACCATGTCAGCCTGAATTGCTGACCATTCGATATCAATCAAATCGCCGGGCCGCTGTCCGGTGAAATAGGCCAGAACAATGAGTGTCTGTCGGGCAATGCCTTCGCTGGCTGAGTAGAGTTCTGAGAGTGCGGTTGTGTTCATGAGTTTTGTTCTCCTTCAAGCTTGGTTGCAGTTTCAATGCAAAGACCCGCGAAACGACGAAGTTCAGCGGCAATAAAACTTTCGGCCTGCTCAACGGATGGCAGTTCAACGTCATAGCAATCGTCGTTCACCTTATGGTTGATTGAGAACACGGGAACGCATTCATGTGTGATGAAGATGTCAACAATGCCGTCGGTCGTCTCTTCGATATGAGCAAGCGATTTTTTGAGTTGCTTCCGACGACATTCGACGGACGTTTCACCATCGGGTTTCAAAAATACAAGAATCCGATTCATGCCCATTGGGATTCCCCTTCTGTAGCAGAGAGATTGTGATACGTATCACAGCACAGACCTCCGGCGCAGAACGGCACCGGAGGGACAGAAGAAATCAGCCGTTCAGCAAAGCCAGAACTTTGCCAGGACTTCCCGGGCTCTTTCGAGCGCGGCTTCGTCAGAATCCGAGTCACTGACGATCAGGCAGACATCCGGAACACCGGAAATGGAAATCACCCGTTCACCAGGCGGAACAACCCGCAGGGTTGGCCGGTGATCTGTTTCCACATGAGTTGGCGATAACGAAGGAGCAGAGAGACGTTGATGAATTGACGGAGTCATGCGAAAATGCCCTTTGCTTGGCCTTGCCGATGAGCCTGAGAAACTGACGGCAAGACTGATCATGTGAGGAGCCGGTGACACCATGTTGCCGGCTCTTTTTCTATGTGCTGCCCGGTCTGGCTGTCCTCTCCCAGCCAAAAGAAAACGCCTGAGTCCGGCAGGTTCGAGCTACACGGGTCAGGCGTCAGTCCAGGCAGATGCCCGGGAATTCAAATTGTTCTGGAGACCGTCCCTCGAACGAACAGTTCCAATGTACGTACATTATTATCACACTGTGCTGCGCATTGTCAATGTCATGCTTTGTACGCACACTGCGTTTATGGACGATGAGCCAGAAAATCGGACAGAAAGATTTCTCGGACGCTGCACCCCAGAACAGAAGCGTCTCTGGGAAAAGGCTGCGCGCATTGCGAAAAGATCGCTGTCCGATTGGCTCAGAATCGTGGCAGACGAGGCCGCTGAACAATTGATTCAAGAAAAAGACAAGAAAACAAAGGGGAAATAACTTTCCCCCTATTCTACGACAGTCTCCTCGTGAACCGTTTCCGCTCGTTGAACTTCAATCCGGATTTCCGACTCGTCACTACTGGACTCCTCGGAAGTTACAGGATGTTCTATTTCTGGAAACTGCTCGTTCGATGCTGTGGGGAGTTCAGAGTGTTCTCGCTTTTCTTGCGAAGAAGTAGATTCCGATTCAGCCTCTACAGAAGCATCAGGGACAATCAGAGGATCATCATTTGCCCGTGTGGCGATGGTTCCCTCCAGGACTTTTCCGGGATCTGAAAAACTGACTTTTGGAGGAGGCGGAACCCATTCCCTCAGATGCTGTCCGACCTTCTCATAGAATTCCAGAATCAGCCCTTGTGTATCCTGGACAAATGTTTGAGCACCTTTAAATCGACCTGCCAAGTCGCGAGAAACGATGATTTCAAACGCGACCGGTGGTGATGTGGTTTTATCTGAAAGTGCCACATCTGGATTTGCTTTCAGAGCGGCCAGCGTCGCAAATGTATCTGGAGTTCGAAAAGGCCAGCTCACTTTCACAATCAATCTGTCGTCGGCCACGTTCTTCAATTGTGACAGAATCCAGTTGATTCGTGCCTTTGCTCGAACCCGGTCCTCAGGAGCTTTCAGCTTCATCGAACAACTGACCGTCCGTCGTTTGAAATCGACTGCATATCGAATACGTGAAGCTGCATGAGGGATGTCAAATTCCGCATCAAGTCGATGGTCTGTCGCAAGCGACTGACAGTCGTCAGACAGACGTTTCATTGAGTCTTGAAGATATTCTCTCTTCATTGGTACTGTGACGCTCTGGCCAACAGCAACACTCATTTCGAGGGACAGGCTTCGGATAAACTGGTGCCAACTGCCAACACATTCCGAGACCTCCGTAGAGGCTTTGTTCACTGGCATTCCACTGTGAATTGTTCCGCAAACATCTTTCCATTCCGAGTTCATGCGGTCAAATGATGTGATCCCTGAGCTGGGATGTTGAAGATAGCGGGCAAACTCCGTCAGGATATATCCTTGGTCGTGATCGGCGACGCCGTAATGCTTCGTCCACATGATCGCTTCTGTGATCAGGTACATCCATGACCAGTGATAAACAGAAGCATTTCTGAGCTTGATTTTATTGAGTTGCAGCGGATGGTGGGTGGAATCAGCAACTGAAAGGTTTGAAATTGTGATGACGGCGTCGATTCCATGCTCTTTGCATAAATCAAGGTAAGATTCAATTTGTTCCTTGTTCAGATCGGCTTTGCCAATCTTGCTTTCTACCAGAGCACGCCATTCTTTGTTGCCTGTTTTTACAATCAGCAGGCCATCCGGTCGGATTCGGTTGGTGGGATCTCCTTTAAATACGATTTCGGTAAAACCCTGGATTTTTGACGTTTTCCCCACTCGGACCCCAAGAGATCCAAGCAACCCTTTCCCAAACTCTTCTACTGACATCATCGTCGCCAGCAAAATTGACGTGATCCGGCATTCTCGACTGGTATCTGCAACTGAAGGGATGAGTCGAGCTTTCTCGCCGCTTGCGAGAAATTCTGGACGAGGCAGGTCGAACAATGCCATTAGATGCCCTTGTGCAATAGAAACGAATGGCCCAACACACAGCAGTGACTATTCTTGGAACCACGCCGGGATTATGCAACTGTTCCCGCTCTTGAACTTTCAGGCCCCCGTCGCATAATCCTTTCAGGGGATAGGGTAGCTCCAGAACGTGTGGTATAGCCGACCACGCTTCCCCTCTTCTTTTCCTTTCGGCTGGGAATGGCTTCCCCTGATGTCAGGCGAATCTCAACATCTCTCTGAAGAAGAGACTCATAAGTTCATCGCGGCTCTCAATTCTCCTCCCCAAATGCCACACGGTATTTCAATGTGGGAGACGTACCGATCTGGCAAGTACGGATCAACGGGAATCTACACGCAGCGACAGCGCGAGAATCCATTTCAGACTTTGGAAGAACTGGCAGATTGGCTGGAGTCGGTTCTCGTCAACACTGACGACGATCAATACATTCGGAGACTTCTCGAGCTTTCGGAAACAGATGTCTTCCCGGCAAAAATTGAGCGGGCTCGGGTGGTGATAAATCATGCTGAGCGCTGGCGGGATTTTCTTTTGAAAAAAACGCACAAACGGCACCGCGCACCTGGAAGCTTGGACGAAGCAACGAACGCTTTGGCGGAATTGATTGTAGAGTTCCGGTCCGACAGTGATCGTGTTGCCTTAGAGGAGTCGGTACCTCCTGGAGACATGGTTCCAATTTGGGATGCAGAGCTTCATGAGTTGAAATGGAGAGGAGAGGTTGTTCGAGAAATTCGGCCGATAGCGAATAAGGCAATCAAGATACTGAATGCCTTTCAAGAGGAGGGATGGCCTCGGAAAATCTACAGCCCACTGGAACACTGTGAGAATTTGTCTGAGGCCGTCCGCACATTGAATAATGGATTAGTTCATCTTGTCTTCAAAAGAGATGGCTCGGCCGAAGGGATCCTCTGGTCGGAAGTCGATTCTGAATAGACCACACATCAATCCTACACAGTTCTCCCATTCATCTCCGCATTAAAGTCCACACAATGCGGGCATGCAACATACAACATCATCACTCATACAGGCTGCATCCGAACTGCTGCAGCAACTATCGGCTGACGAGATCCGTCGACGACTAGACGAGATCGACACGGAGTCTAAAACCCTCCGTACACTGCTTCGCTCTGTTGTCGCTAAAGAGACAGCACAGCGACGGAAGGGGGCTCGCCCATGAGTACCCCTACTCCTTCACCTCCCGGCCTTATTGACCGAAACGCAATCTATACCGCGTCTGAATTCTGTCGTCGCATGGGCATTGGCAACCATGCCTGGCGTTCGCTGAAACGTCAGGGTTTGCCTGTTACCCGGCTCGCAAAACGGGCATATGTGCGCGGTGATCAGTTTTTCGACTGGCTCGCCTCTCGGACGGAAGGGGGACAGTCGTGACGACACCTGCCCTCGAACCAGGCATTCTCCATTTTCCACATGACGAGCTTTCCGAGCGCTATATTGTCGGCGCTGCCATTTTATTTGGGCACATGCAAAGTGGGATCACGAGTAACCATTTCTATGACGCCCGTGCGAGGCTCGTTTGGTCTGCCTGTTTTCAATTGCATCAGCACAATGAGCTTACTGATTGTCCGCAAGAAAACATCGGGCGCGTCTATCGCTTTCTTAGAAATCAGAACGAATTGATTAATGCCGGTGGTTCAGCCTATCTCAATGGATTAATGGCGGCTCTTACACGTATCGACTTTGTTGATTATCATTCCGGAATTCTGAACGAGATGAAAATTCGCCGGGATTTAATAAAACAAGCCGAGGACCTTATCAGGTCTGCTTCGGACTTATCGAGTGACGTAAATGCTCTCATTGATCAGAACAGGGGGATTGCGTGATGGCTGCAGTCTCCAATATCGCCCCTCAATTCAAACCTTTCCCGCTGGAGCTGATCCCCTCCCCGGCTTGTAATTATATTGCAGACAAAGCAGTATCAATCGGCTGTGAACCCGGATCAATCGCATTACCGATGTTATCAGCACTTGCTGGAGCAATCGGAAATAGTTATCACGTCGAAGTAAAGAGGGGAGAGTGGTTTGAGCCAATTATTATATGGTCAGCAATTATTGCTCCTTCAGGCAGTAATAAATCAGCTTGCGTTAGTGCAGGTACTCGGTTTGTCGCCGAACGAGACGACGCATTGATTACTGAATTTGTATACGCAAACGACACCTACGAACGTGAACACACTCAGTGGACGTGTGACAACAAAGGCAAGCAAAACAAAGCCGATCCACCAGTGAAGCCCATTGCCAAGCGGCTACAGGTTGGAGACATCACTCTCGAAGCCTTGATTGACATTCTCACACATAATCCACGCGGCGTGTTGGCTTGCTACGATGAGCTTTCCCAATTACTGAGATCATTCGGGCAGTATAAAAGTCGGGGAGGAGCTGATGTTGCAAGCTGGCTGTCAATGCACCGAGCCGAGCGTATTACTGTCGATCGCAAGAACAACGGCGGGGTTCGATATATCCCCAAAGCTGCAGTCTCCATCTGCGGTGGAATCCAACCGGGAATCCTGAAAGACTGCTTGTCCGGCGAGAACACAGAAAACGGCTTGGCCGCCCGCTTTCTGTTTATTCGACCCCCTGAATCACCCAAAAAATGGAGTGACAGAGTTGTTGATGTTCTGCTCGAGAACCATATTCGTGCGACTTTCAACTATCTGATTTCGCTGAACTACGACGGACACCCCGGGGCATTGGGACTCTCTCAGGATGCCCAGAGATTGTTTAGAGAGTTCGCAGACGCTCACAACGAAGAACTCTTCGCCACTGATGGCCCCTTGAAATCAGCATACGCAAAACTGGAAGCCTACTGTGCGCGATTTGCGGGATTGTTTCACCTCCTGCATGCCTTCAACATAAACAGTAGACCGGAGCTATTGATTCAGGCCGAGACTCTCGAATCCGCTATCCGCTTGACGGAATGGTTCCGCTATGAAACCGAGCGGGTCTATCAGGGATTGTGCACTGAAGAGAATGAAGTCTCCGAACTGGTCCATCTGATTGTGACCCGGTTTAACGGGCAGGTCACGGCAAGACAGTTGGCCCACAGCAAGAAAAAATATCGTGCATCCGGTGCTTCTGCTGCTGCTCTTGACTTACTCCAGAAATCGAGAGCCGGGCACTGGGAGGACATTCAGACTGGTGGTCGGCCGGCTTCTGTGTTTGTGATTGATCCAGAAATCATTAGAGAAACATCGTATTTAACACACTTGGGTAACGGAACTCTCTGAAACATTGGTTTTATGAACTTCCGTTGTGTTACCCATATAGAGAAATGAAATAGCGTTTTTCTCCCTTTAATTTTATTTACTTATGCGGGTAACAGTAACAGAAGTCGACTTTCTCAGTGTTCTACGCACTTCCGTTACCATCTCCCCCTCTGTGGATAGGTGATTCATTGAGAAAGATGCAGGAAATCAGCCATAGGACGGGTAACAAAAGGCAACATGCGGTGACAGAAGTCCCCACAACCCTGTGTTCCCGGGTTTGTCCGGTGACAGAAGTGGTAACGAAATCGCCACCCGTTGGCGTCATCTGCCTCGGTGGCGATTCAGGGATTAGTGGCTTCGGTTTGACCGTCCGATTCCATGTCTCGCAACGATAACAAACCAAACAACTTGCGAGTTTTTATTGCGGTTAGTTAGCCAGAAAGTTAGCCCACGTGGGCGGAAAGTTGACGGTGAAAAGTCATGACACATCAGAACGGAATACCTATATCGGCATCACGTCGAACCCGTTTAAGGCACGGTCTCCGAGCAGGAAGATTGCCTCCTGGTTGTGCCGCGATTCGTCGGAGCATTGATCAGTTGCGTCGTCAGCTGGAAGACGCTTGCGTTGCTGCTCATGGAGAGATCGGCATCGTAGCCGCTGCTCAGATTCAGACCGCCATCCGATGGGAACGGCATGCCATGCTTGCCCAGAGGTGGTTGCGATTAAATGCCGATGCGCTCGAGCCGACAGAGCGCCTCAAATACTCATCTGACATCGCCCGGGCATCTTCAGAACGAGACAAGGTCATTTCAGCCTTGAATCTCAATGCTCGACGAGACGAGTTCAATCCGGCAGAACAGCTACGAGCCCGGGCCGCCCTGAGTCGCTCTCAGAGGCTCGAGCGGGTGGAACAGGTGTCAGACGTCATGTTTGTTCAG
>DATMFC010000062.1:0-7208 GCA_035556335.1 Planctomicrobium sp.
TTCACGGCATGATCGTCCCAGTTTCCGACGCGACCGCATAACGGTCCACTCAGCATACTGGTCACCACTTCAACACCTGCCTCGACGAGACGACGGGCCAGTAGAAGCTGCTGTCCCCAGCGATTGCGACCATATCGATCACGAGTCGCGTCGTCTTCCTGACTCAGATCAAATGCTTCACGAGCCTTTGGATTGGTCAGCAGTGACATCGCCTGAGACTCGAATTCGTCGAGAGCGTTTAGCTCCTGTGCCCGATCGAAGTTTCGTTCCAGCAGGTCGAGACTTTCCCGCAAGGCGACCCGATCACCGAGTCGTGCCGCTTCACTGGCATTGGACAGGCCGACATTCGGGACATTGAAGTTCGGTAGATTCGGATCATTCGACACAGAGAACGGCATGAAAGCGTTCCCCAGATAGGCCGGTCCGTTGTACTCCAGCGGAGGATTCACACCGATGTAATTCGGCAAGGGATTATTGCGGTTCCCTTCTTTCGCCCGCAGGTAGGCCGCAACCGACATCCAGTCCGGCAACTTTGGTTTGGGCTTGTCCCGGGTATCAGGGTCGCCGGAGAGCAATTGCATCGATCCGGCGGGATGCCCTCCCGCAGACTGGGACATTGATCGGAGAACGGCAAACTTGTCCGCGATGGCAGCATGTCGCGGAATGACTTCAGTGAATGTTGTTCCTGGAACAGCCGTTGAAATCGTCTTGAACGGGCCGCGATATTCACTGCCGCTATTTGGCTTCGGGTCGAAGGTATCGACGTGTGAAAGTCCACCGGGTAACCAGACCATGATCACAGAGGTCTTTTCCCGAGGAGTTTTAACAGCCGATTCTGCTTGCAGGCGAAGCAATCCCGGCAAACTGAGACTGGCAAAACCGGCCAGACCAGCACTCATGAATTCCCGACGGCCGAGAGAACCGGACAATCCCGCAGAAAGCGGGCCTCGACAGCGTGGCGAGGTAGGACGCGGCATCACAACTCCTCCTGTTGCGTTTACAAGGGAAACGCTGAATTTGCGTTCTTGTAAAACAAGGTGAGACAGGGTGTCTTGCAGGCACTTCGTGAAGAAGTTCAGGAAGAACCTCTTCGTGGTTGGTAATGTGATTTATCGTCACTATCTCAAAGGCCGGAACAGAAGAGACGACGACAATGAATCAAAAGTTACAAATTTCTTCGACCGCAGTCGTATTGTAATCTTCTGATCCATTGGATTCCACTACTTTAGAGACGGGAATCTTTGCAATGAGAGGGTAGATAAAAGCAACACTCAATGCATGCGAGGTAACCTGAAATAGACAGTTTGCGTACGAATGGATCACAAGCGAGCAAGCGTCCTCTCGGACACGAATCTCAGACCGATTCGATTTCAACCCCGCAGCCGAACGACTGCCCCATCCAGCGCAGCCAGTGATCCGCAAGAACAATCGCCACCATGGCTTCGGCGACCGGGACGAATCGTGGAAGGAGACAGGGATCGTGCCGCCCTTTTGTGACCACTGTTGCAGGTTCTCCAAAACGATCAACGGTTTCCTGTTGAAGCGGCAGACTGCTGGTCGGCTTCACAGCGGCTCGCAAGACCAGCGGCATGCCGGTGGTGATTCCCCCGAGCATTCCACCGTGCCGGTTGGAAAGAGTGGAGATCTCTTTTTCCCCTTCCTCCGTGGGGCGACTGGTGAACAGATCGTTGTTCTGGCTTCCCCGCATTGTCACGCATCCGAAACCGATGCCATATTCGACTCCGAGAACCGCAGGGATGCTGAACAGGGCTTTTGCGAGATCGGCCTTGATCTTGTCGAACACCGGCTCACCCAGGCCGGGGGGGACATTCGAGGCGACCACATGAGCGGCTCCTCCGATGGAATCCAACTCCTTACGGCATTGATCGATCAGAGAAATCATCCGCTCCCCTGCTCCGTAATCAGGGCAGCGCACAATGTTTGGCTCACCGTCGGGAAGGAATTCCACCTGATCGAGAGTCACCTGTTCCGGGTGAGGAATGTCTGCGACAACGTCACCCACTTGAGAAACAAACCCGACAACCTCTCCACCAAAAGCCTGTTTGATCAGCTTCTTCGCGACCACACCTGCCGCCACTCGAGCGGTGGTTTCCCGCGCGCTGGCCCGGCCTCCTCCTCTGTAATCGCGGAAACCATATTTGGCGTCATAACTGAAATCAGCATGCCCCGGGCGATACAGGTCTTTGATGTTCCCGTAATCTTTGCTGCGCTGGTCTTCGTTACGAATGAGAATCGCGAGACTGGTTCCGGTCGTCTCCCCTTCAAAGACTCCTGCCAGGATTTCCGGGGTGTCCGATTCATTCCGTTGAGTGACGATTTTACTTTGACCGGGGCGACGGCGATTCAAATCCACCAGCAAATCATCGACCGACAACGGAATCCCGGAAGGAACTCCGTCGATAATCACCACATTCCCCGGGCCGTGACTTTCGCCAGCCGTGGTGATGCGAAACGCCTGTCCGAATGAATTGCCTGCCATTTGAGTACAATAACCGTTCACAAGGGATTGCTGATCGTCGACGCCGTGTCGTCATCCTCAATGATAAAGCAGACAAGAGCTTCCGGAAATCCTTCAAGAGCCTCGTTTATGAGGGAATCAGGAATCTGTCGACCGGGCCAATGCATTGAGTAATCCCCGAACTTTATGCAGCGTTTCCTGATATTCCTCCTCAGGATGCGATTGGGCAACAATTCCTCCTCCGGCTGGAAGTGACAGCCATCCGTGACGTTGCGTCATCGTGCGGATCAGAATACTGCTGTCGGCGGTGCCATCGAATCCGGAATAGAACAGGCTTCCGCAATAGGCTCCGCGTGCCACCTGTTCGATCTCGGTAATGATTTCCATCGCCCGGATTTTTGGGGCACCGGTAATCGATCCTCCCGGAAACGTCGCCTGAAGCAGATCCCAGAAGGAAAAGCCTGGACGAAGCTGACCACGCACCTCGGACACAAGATGCGAGACGGTTTCGTATGCCTCGACCAGACACAATTCCGGAACCCGAATCGAGCCAGGCAGACAGACTCTCGAAAAATCGTTCCGCAACAGGTCGACGATCATCACATTCTCGGCACGATCTTTCTCGCTCTCCCGCAACTCATCCCGACTGAACAGGTCCGCTTCCGGGATGTGACGCCGTTGCCGTGTCCCTTTAATCGGCCGAGTAGAGACAATGTCTCCCTGCTTCTGAACAAATCGCTCTGGAGACGAGGAGAGAATCGCCCAGTCGTCATGTGTAAAGAATCCCGCAAACGGAGCCGGGTTCTGCTTCCTCAGGGAGATGTACTGTTCGATCGGATTGATCGCGGCCGGAATGAAGAGTTGTTGCGAAAGGTTCGCCTGAAAGATTTCTCCGGCATAAATCTCGTCAATGACCCGTTGTACTGCGGTGAGATAGCCGCCATGGTCAAAACGACTTTGCAGGTCCGGCAAAAACGGGAGAGGGTGAAGCGGCATCTCCGGTGGAAACAGATTGGCAGCGTCGCGTGAATTCCAGTCATCGTGTGACGTTGAACTTTTGTGACCGGCCGCACGAGTGAGTGCCGCCTGAATTTCTCGACACTGCGTTTCCGCGCGTGCCAGCCGGATCATTTCCTTCTCTTCCGGAAAGCCCTGCCCGATGAACCAGCATCGCCCACGATCATGATCCCAGGCAAGTGTCCAGTCATAAACACCGATCACCGCACCGGGGAGTTGAAACGGATTCCATTTGGGAACCGGAAGACGTTCGAAGCAATGCCCTAACTCATATGTTAAGACTCCGGCGGCTCCTCCCTGGAATGGAGGGAGATCGGGAATGGTCGTCGCCGGGAATGAATTTAGTATCTCATTAACACGAGAGAACGGATAACTTCCATATTCATTCGACTCTTCAAACAGCTCAAAAGGATCAGCCGTCAGGAATGAATAGCGTCCTAAACCGGATCGCTGAAGTGAACTGTCGAGCAGCAAGAGATTCGGCCATTCCGCGAGCGCACGCAGCGCCAGCTCGATCGGTGGCGAAGGAATCAACTCCTGAACATAAGGAAGCGGAATCACGATTTCTCTCCCTGTTCCGGCTTCTTTCTTTTACGACGTTCATGAGCACTCGGCTCAGGAATGGTCAGAAATCCCCATTGCAGGGATTCATCCTGTCGATACTGTTTTCCTAATGTCATCGCTGTGACGGCTTTGGAAAGTTCATAACCTAAATAAAAAGCATGTTCCGTATCCATTCTGGAAGCGTCCGCAGAGAACTGGTCGAACAGTTCATAGGCATCCTGTCCCCGCCAGTAACCATCCCGGTTCATGACATGGATTTCGCCCCGTTCGACAAAGATTCGATAGTTTGGGTCTTTTAATTGCGATGATAATTGTTGAAGAGCATCATCCCCTAATTTCGAAACACGGGGGTCACGTAGCATGACCAGTTCTTCACTCAATCTCTTAGGAGGGGTTTTCTTGTCGAGAGCATGTTTGACAAGTCGTCGTGCCCGGTCAAACTCGGCAATCGCGGTTCGACACCAGTTCACGACCTGTGTTGTTAATACGCTATGAATCTGAAATTCCTGACAATACGCTGCAAGCAGAAAATTCAGCCCTGCGCTATCCACGTCGGATAGCTCTGTCACATTCCCGATTCCCATCATGATGGGGGTAACGTTGTCACGCTGTCGGGTTTGTTGATAACGCCCCAGGGATGCGGCGAATCCAAACCCGATCGGTTCCAGAATGGGATCGAGTCGATAAGAACAGTTTCTTTCTTTCAGGATGGCGGCAGCTTCCCACATCGTTTCCTGTTGCGAAGGATCATCAGGAATCACGACGAATTCCACTCCCAGGCCGGCGGCCCATTCGGCGTTTCCCCGGTTGCAACTGAGAACCAGTTCCGCTCCCGCCGCGACAGCCTGTTCCACTTCCGTCGGATCAAAGCTATCGACCGAAACGCGGCAACCGACATCCAGCAACCGGCGTACTGCATCGCCAATCCCTGTCCACTGACTGCCGGGAATGCAGCCGACATCAATCAGATCCGCTCCGGCATCTTTCAGTTCCAGAGCCTGACGCACAAGATCATAGTCACTCATCTGGGGAGCATGGTTGAGTTCCCCGAGAATCTGAATGTCATATTGCGACAGGTCGGGAGGAGGGCGATGTTCACTTCCTAAGAAGACCCCTAAATCACGAATATCTTTAGGACCACGAACGAACGGGATTCCGAATGCTTCTTCCAGAACATTTAAGTCCCCCTGGCACCAGCCCGGCAGGATGACCCGGTCGAATTGTTCTGTGATTGTCAACTTCCGTTTGAGCCAGTCGACATGAAGTAACGCAGCAACCGTAATTCCAACGACCTGAATGTCGTATTGGAACCCGGTTTTCTGACTCACTTCTGCAATCACCTGCCGAGCCAGACCTTCCGCCAGGCGGCCTGTTACGAACAGAAGCCGTTGCGGGGGGGCGGATGACGTGGAAATTTCGGTCACAGGAATTCGGAGTCAGGAAATGGAGGTATGCCCCTTGTTCCCAAGCTCCAGCTTGGGAACACACTCGACGCCAAGCTCTGCTTGGCAACTCAACGGCCAGCCCTTGTTTGTCGTCTTCATAAGGGAGAGCAAGGTTTGTAACTGCTGTTTTCTTTAATACAAACGCAAAGCAGAGCTTCGGGATGAGTGCGTTCCCAAGCAGGAGCTTGGGAACGAGGAGTCAGGCTGATCCCGTATTTCCTAATTCCTACCTCCTAATTCCTAACCCCTCTTCATATGTTCTTTAAGTTTCTTCGGTTCTTTAATATACAACGTCAGTATTGCTAAATCGGCCGGCGTAATGCCGCTGATTCTTCCGGCCTGTCCTAAATCTGCCGGACGAACCCGGGAGAATTTATCTTTTGCTTCTGATCTGAGTTGGGGAACCGTTTTGAAATCAAATGTTGCCGGAATTTTGAGGGACTGTGTTTTCACCTGTCGGTCGACATCCATCTGCTGGCGTTTCACATAACCGCTATATCGAGTTTCAATTCGAATCTGTTCCTGAGCCCGCTCGGAGATTCCCAGATTAGCGACGTCCGAGGACATTTCGCACAGATGCGTCCATTCCATCTCCGGACGACGAAGCCATTCTTCGAGTGTGGCTCCCTGATGTCGGGTCTTACGAAGCAGTCCTGTGGCCCTGGTCACTTCGTCTTCATAATGACGCCAGCGCTGCACTCGTTCAGCATCGGCTAAACCAATCTGTTCACCGACCGGAGTCAGTCGACGATCCGCATTATCCTGACGTAACAGAAGTCGATACTCCGCTCGTGATGTAAACATTCGATACGGTTCATCAACTCCCTTAGTGACAAGATCATCAATCAGCACTCCCAGATAGCCTTGTGACCGATCGAGGACGAACGGACTTTTATCATTCAGCTTTAACACCGCATTGACACCGGCAATCAGACCTTGTCCGGCGGCTTCTTCGTAACCCGTTGTTCCGTTAATCTGTCCGGCAAAATAAAGCCCGGCAACCCGTTTCGTTTCTAATGTATTATGAAGCTGAGTCGGAGGGGCGAAATCATACTCCACGGCATAGCCATAGCGCATAATCTCGGCTTTCTCAAGACCTCGGATCGAGTGAATCATCTTCTCCTGTACGTCACGGGGAAGACTGGTCGAAATCCCGTTGCAGTAGTATTCGAGAGTCTGCCGTCCTTCCGGTTCGAGAAAGATTTGATGTGATTCCTTATCGGCGAAACGAACGACTTTATCTTCAATGGAAGGACAATAACGGGGACCGGTTGACTGAATCTGACCGCTATACATCGGAGCGCGATGCAGATTCGCTCGAATCGCTTCATGAACTCCGTGATTGGTTTCCGTCAGCCAGCAGGGGAGTTGTTCCTGTTCGATCCGATCGGTCATAAATGAGAACGGTGACGGGGTTTCATCTCCCGGTTGAATCTGCAGCGTTGAGAAATCGATGGTTCGTCCGTTGATGCGTGCCGGCGTTCCGGTCTTGAATCGCTGCAGTTCAAACCCGAGGCGACGGAAACTGTCGGACAGGGTTCCGGTTGTCCCTTCTCCGGCCCGTCCGCCAACAGTTTTCGCTTCCCCGGTGTGCATGATGGCCTGCAGGAACGTTCCCGTTGTGACGATCACCGATTTGGCCTGATAGATGGCGTCTCCACGCACCCGAATTCCGGTGACGCGCGGGCGATCTTCCGGAGCGG
>DATMFC010000063.1:0-1992 GCA_035556335.1 Planctomicrobium sp.
CAATCTTGGGATTTTTCTGGCAGTTTTGCGGCCTCCATTTCGACTCACTCAATAGGGGTGATGAAGGACTGCGCCGAGGGATGTCACAATGCCTGATAAGATACGGTTGTGAGTGAATACAAATCATCTAGCGAAGTGTTAAATCACTCGGTACTGAAACACTTCCTTCTTTTCGCAAAAACAATCTGATCCGACTTGTCCTCTCCGGTTGCGTGCGTATGCTCATTCTCCTCGTCTAATCCGTTTCCGTGATCTGCTGTGAAGGGGAGTGGGGAATGGTTGCCAGCCTGATGAAGACGGCTACTTCTCTGGCATTGGACGGTGATCTGCTGGCCGCGCGGGAGCAACTGGAAGCTCTGCTTAATGACTCCTCAATGGAGCCCTCTTTCCTTCCTCGCTTACAGAATCATCTGGCGGCAGTGAACGCGGCGTTAGGGCATGGAGATCAGGCGGTGGCCCTCCTGGAAGCGATTCCGGTCTCCCAGAGGTCGTCTGCGGTTCAGCAGAATCTTTTATGTCTTCAGACCAGGAAAAATGCTGGAAATCCCCAGGAACGACTCTCTTCCACTCGTGTGCGAGTGGCGATTGTCAGTTTTCTGTTCAACTGGCCGTCAACCGGGGGCGGGATTGTTCATACGGTGGAGTTGACCAAATTCCTCCGACAGGCGGGCTATGAGGTTCAACTGATTCACCCGGTGCTGCCGGAGTGGGGGATTGGACAGGTCGACCACACCTGTCCGGTGGACACGATTCCGTTACGGTTCTCGATTCAGGACTGGACGATTCCCCGCATTCAGCAGCGGTTTCGGGAGGCGGTGGATCGGTTTGCTCCCGATCATGTCATCATCACCGACTGCTGGAACTTTAAGCCCTATTTAGCGCATGCTCTGCGTGATTATTCTTATCTTCTCCGGATGCAGGCGTTCGAGGGGCTCTGTCCCCTCAATAACTCCCGGATTCGCCCTGATGGCAGCGGGGGATTCCGGCAGTGCCGGTACAGTCAGCCCGCGACACCGGAAGCGTGTCACTCGTGCGTTATTGAGAACGACCGGTTCTCCGGTGCGCTGCATCGGGCCGAAAGGCAATTGAGTGAGGTCGGAACGCCGCATTATCACCAGTTATTATTAACAACAGTGCAGGAAGCGACAGCGGTGTTCGTCTTAAACCGGTCGTCACAAGCATTGTGGGAACCTTATTGTCGGGATGTGCGCGTGGTCACCTGGGGGATGGACACCGCACGGTTCCCGGAACCGGAGTTTTCCGGCCCCTCTGATACGAAGATGCGGCTGTTGTTCGCCGGACTCCCTCAGGAGCCGATCAAGGGGTTTTCGGTCTTGCTGAAAGCCTGTCGACAGCTCTGGCAGACCCGGCAGGATTTTGAACTGCTGGTCACGGCGAATTCCGATCAACTCTCTTCTTCGGACCCCTTTCTGAAATGCATCGGCTGGCAGTCGCAGGAGCAGTTGCCGCACTGGTATTGCCAGTCAGACCTGGTCGTGGTCCCGGCGGTAGGCCAGGACGCCCTCAGCCGGACGGCCGTGGAAGGGATGGCGTCCGGAAAGCCGGTCCTGGGGAGTCGAACCGGGGGAATGCCGGAAGTCATTACCGACGGCCTGACCGGCCTGCTGGCGGAACCGGGAGACGTGGCCGACTGGGTCCAGAAGTTGAACTGGTTCCTGGACCATCCGGATGAACGCCAGGAAATGGGACGCCAAGGACGGAAGCGGTTCGAGCGGAGTTTCACCTGGGAACGAGTGATCGAAGAACAGTATGCGCCGTTGCTCCTTCCTCAAAAGTTGAAGAAGTCGTGAAAGTGAACTGCCCATGCACCGGGCATTTCCGCAGGAAGATATCTGAAAGAGATTCCGCAACGGAACAACAAAATCCTCTGACGGGAAAAGAAGCGGATCACTCCAACTGCTGGTGAAGCCTTGGGCAACGGTGGTCGCGTCACTACCTCATCGAACGCACTCCCGAGCGGATTGAGCCACG
>DATMFC010000064.1:0-6147 GCA_035556335.1 Planctomicrobium sp.
TGGATTTCCAGCTTCGGGCCTTTAACAACCGCTTCAACAACTTCCGCCTCAACAACTGCTCCGGCCAGCGTGGGAGCACCAATCTGGCTGGCTCCCCCGCCGTTTGCCAGCAGGACGTTTTCAAATGTCAGTTTCGAACCGACTTCGGCCCCTTCCCGATAGTCAACCGTCAACAGTTGACCCGGTTGGACTCGCAGTTGATGACCACTCTCTTCGATGATGGCAAACATGCTTGAATCACTCACAAATATGACGCGATGGCTTTATACGTTTTAATTTCAACATTCCACAGAGATCAAAGTCCCAGCGATTGATTCGCCGAAACCCTTTTATTTACCTGCGAATGTGTCGAATTTTCATTGTTTGTCCCGCGCGAACGATCTCCGGCGCGAAACGGGGAATCGAGTAGGATAAAAACTCTTTCAACGAAATGCGAGACTTCCGATCAGGAAATTTTTCTCCTGAGAGATTTGAGTGCTACCGAGGAGGGTTGCAAGAGTTGACGATACAGTGGCAGAAAGGAAAAGCCACGAACATCAAACGCAATGCAAGATTATTCATGCAAATAACTTATCGCAATTCACGAGACTTAAAACACGAAGTGTTATTGAGAGCCATTCGGCCGAATTGGTGAAATTCGTGGCTTTTCAGCATCACTCCGAATTGGTCACTGCTTATATAATGGCCTGTGGGATCAATCTTGAGGAAATTCAAAGAGAAATCTTACATCTTGCCTGATCGGCAGAAGAAACCGGTTTGACACGATCCTTAGTGCTGATAAAACAGGTAAAGTAGAACATGGTACGAGCGACCAGTTTCACGGAATGGACCAATGGCGTGACCACCCTGTCCTGTAGCAGGCTCTCAAAATGGCCTGCATAGGATCGATCTGGGAGAGACCACGTTTTACGCAGTCAGACGGTCCAGAGATTATTTCGAAACGGGTTCATCAGGAGGTTGACCTTCGTTTCGCCATCATGCGCGAGGAAAATTGATACGATGCTGCCTCAGAACTCCCGTTTTCTCTCCAAATTGTGGATCCACGCCTGCCTGATGGGGGCGTTATCAGTGTCGACCACCGCTCAGGCGGGGCTTATTCCATGGTCATATAATGCCATCTTCGGATATGGCCCGGTGTTCCCCAACCGTTATTACGCCGGGGCGCCGATGTCTCCTTATGGATCTGGAGGAATGACCTACGCGGCCGGTTATCCAGGCACCTTCAGTGGCGGAGTTCCGGTCACCTCATATTATGGCTCCAGCGACTGGGGCTGGGGAGGCTTTGCACAACAGGGGTTCAGTGGGCAGGGATTCAGTGGAGACGGGTGCAATCCATGCAGGCCGGTCTGTAACCCCTGTGGTCCAGTCTGTAATCCCTGTGGAAACGGATCGTGCGCGGACGGAAACTGCGGAAATGCCTGCGAATCTGGTTACAGTCCCTCCATTCAGAATGGCCCCACCCCAGAACCGACTCCTGCAGACCGCAATCCCCCCAAAACATCCCCTCCTCCAGCAAATCCCCCCGCTCCCCGAAATGAGCCTCCATTGGATGAATTCCGACCCGCCCCCACCGGAAACGACAACCGGCCCATTTCACCGAATTCCACAATTCCCAGAGGGCCTGCACCTGACAACTTTGGCGGAGGAAACTCAGGATTCGGTAATCCCGAGATCAACAATCCCGGGATGAATCCCCCTGCTAACAACGTTCCGTCATCCATTCCGCCGATCAATCCGAATCTGGGAACACCAAGCTCAACGGTTCCTTCAACGATTCCGGGAATGAATCCTGCGGGGGGGAATCCAGCGGGATCCACAATTCCAGACCCGGGGGGCCTTACTCCCCCTGCCCGTGATCCTGCTCCTGCAGACGGAACAACGAACCTCTTCCGGATGCCCGTTGAAAGCAACAAACCGGAATCGACCGATATCCTGCCTGAACCAATAGAAACCCCGAAACCGACCAGACCTGAGCCTGTGCCAACGGAACCGGAAGCACATGTCCATCCGTTGCCGATGAACCAAAATCTGGGAGTGGTCGCCAACATTCAAATCCGTCGTCAACGGGTGATTCTGGATCGAGCCGAAGCCCTGCCGACAGTCGTACGGATGAACGTCGCGCCACGATCTGTCACCGAATCTCTCCCTGAGATTCTGGCCCGCAACTGAGAGGCGATCCAGGGGTTGAAGTTCCGCGTTCCCAGGTTCCGGCCTGGGAACGCACTTCACCCAAACTTCAGCTTCGTGTTCACGTCAAGTTACTTTGACGGTCGTTTCAGCGTGGCAAAAAATTGGGCCAGGCTGGGGTGTTGAAATGTGAAGCCATGCTGTTCTGCCTGCTGTGGCAGAACGTAGGCATTCGAGAGAAGTAGTTCTCGCCCCATCTCCCCTAAAACCCCTCGAATCAGCCAGCGTGGAAGCGGCAGTCTGGCCCATCTCCCGACGGCATTCGCCAGTTCCAGAGTGAACTCCCGATTTGTCACCGGCGCTGGAGAGACTCCATTGACAGGGCCGGAGATCGAATTGTTTTCCAGACAGAACAGATACAGACTGGCAAGGTCCTCCAGACTGATCCAGCTCCAGTACTGTCTTCCGGATCCAACCCGTCCTCCCAGTCCCAGGCGAAAGGCCGGCAACATCGACTTGAGTGCTCCTCCCTTGGGAGAAAGCACCATTCCGGTACGAATGTTGACGACCCGTGTCATCGAGCGCACCGGATCGGCTGCCTGTTCCCAGTCAACGCAGACGTCACTCAGGAAGCCACCCCCCGGAGGGCTTTTCTCCGTCAGAACCGTTTCCCGCCGATGACCATAATACCCCACTGCAGACGCAACCAGAAAACATTGGGGAGGAACCGGCATTCGTGCAATGGCATCCGCCAGCACAGTCGTCGTCGTCACGCGACTTTCGTAGATTTCATCCTTCTTGCGGATCGTCCATCGCCATGCGGCAACGCTTTCTCCGGCCAGATGAATCAGAGCGTCACACCCCTGAAGAACGGACTGGCTCAGCTTACGGCCGTTCGTTTCCCAGTTTCGTTCATTCTCGTTCTGAACTTCGTGCCGCACCAGACGAACGACGCGATGCCCCGCCGATTCCAGTAATGGAACCAGTCGAGACCCGACAAGCCCTGATGATCCTGTAATGAATACGTTCATTGGAGCATCTTCGAAAATGGTTTCAGCGTTCCAAAGACGACAAGTGAGGTCTCGCGTGCCCAGACCTCCTCATCCGCCTGCAGATGGTAGAGCAAACCGCTCGATACGTCGACTCGATCCCCTACTTCACACGACGAAACTCCAATGCACGACCGGAATAAAAAGATGGACGCCCTCCTGATTTGCCAGATTCCCCCAACATATCCCACATAGTCCCCCTCACTTCCCTCTTTTATGTCGGCATGCGAGAGTGTAATAATACAACACCTTTAATCTGGACTTTGAATATGACCACATCAGACTCCCCACCCGAAACAATGCAGGCAACATTCGGCTCCGGATGTTTCTGGTGTACGGAAGCAATTTTCTTGAGCATTCCGGGAGTGCAGAAAGTCGTCTCCGGGTACTCAGGAGGACATGTTGAGCACCCGACTTACCAGAATGTCTGCACCGGAAAAACTGGACATGCCGAAGTCATCCGCATCACGTTCGATCCGAAGGAAGCCTCGTTCGAAACCCTCCTCGGGGCCTTCTTCAGCAGCCACGACCCAACCACGCTCGACCGGCAGGGAAACGATGTCGGGACTCAATACCGGTCCGTCATTTTCTATCATGATGAATCTCAGAAAGTCACCGCAGAGAAGATCATTCACCTGCTGACCGAACAACAGATTTTCGATTCCCCCATCGTGACTGAAGTCTCCCCCGTTATGAATTTCTATCCGGCAGAAGGCTATCACCAGAACTACTATGCTCTGCATGGACACGAACCCTACTGTCAACTGGTGATCCGCCCGAAGCTGGAAAAGTTCCGCCATGCTCTTTCTCTTCAGGAACCGTTGACTCCGCCAGAGACAAATGGATGATGACGGCCTCTGCTGACAGGGAGCCCAAGCAAACGGCTATTGATCTGTTGCAGAGATCACCTGTTCAGGGAAGTCTGCTTCATAGCGTTTCAACAAGGCGGGGACGTCATTCGGGACAATGTAAATCTTCCCGCGAACATGCTTCGTCTCCCCCGACTGCAGACCTCCGAGCCGGAAGTCGGAATGCAGACAGACAGCCACTCCTTGAAAGAGTTCCTGATATGGTTCGAATGCCGTCGCGAAGATCAGTTTCTCATCCTCTGAAAAGCAGCCGATCAGCCCGTTGCTCGGAACCAGCTTGCTTAACGGACGAGGGTTGACGTCATGCCGATTCACTCCGCGCGGCACCCAGACCTGCCCGGGAGTGTATCTGGCCACGGTCGCCCAATCTCGTGTCGGCATCCGCTCCAGCTTCCCGTCAAGAAAGATAAAACTCTTCTCCAGATAGGTTTGCTGATTTCGCCCGGTAAACGTTCCCAGTCGAATACACGGTTGTGCCCAGACCGCTTCAGATCGCGTCTTCGTCGGATTGTGTGCGGTAATCGAGAAGCTCACTTCATCATGAGTCGACTGAATCGTGTGATCCACCGTCAGTCCATCCTGCAAGACGCAATGCAGCTTGATGAGCGTTGAATCAGGGCTGCGATGACGAAGCGCCGTGACATGCTGCATCCGCGTATGCTTCACCCAGTCGGCATCAGTCGATCCGGCGCGACAATAGGCTTCCAGATAATGAATGACGATTTCTCCACTTCCAGGAAGAGACGGTCCAGAAATTGTGAGGTAGTTCTTGTCCCAATGCAGCCGCAACGGGGTCTCCGCCCCCTTCAACGGAGAAACAAATGTACAGAGCAGCAGAAAGGCGAATAAACGTTTCATCCCGGGCGTTCCTCGATCTGATGCCCCTGTTCTGATGACCTTGTTGCAAAACCCGCTGCAACCCTACAACCGCTACATTCCCGAGAACCGCTGACAAAACCTTCCGCGATCCGCTCGCGGAAAGGGAATTCTCGTCAATCAAGAGGTTTTGTTCGCGGCTCTAAATAACTCTCTTTTTACGAATCGGGGTTAGACAATAACAATCTCTCGCCTGGCCCGATCAGAGAAGTTGATTGTATCGATTTTACCGACGAGGTGAGGTTTCACACGGTGCATTCTGGCAACAAATTCGGCGTTTGTTCAGACCTGGAAAGAGCTGCCGGTCCATAGTTGAGGAACATCGGCTCCCGGGATGCCCGCGCCGTGACTCCGCGCCAAACAGCGCGGGTTGTTTCAAACGATTCAAAACGACCGGACCAACGGCGTGGTTGCGTATATCCTCTTTCTGTTCGCCAATGCTCTGCTGTTCATGCGACCGCAGGAGGTTATGCCTGCGCTGGGAGATCTTCAACTTTATCTGGCCTGTATCGTCGGCGCACTTCTGTTCAGTTTTCAAGATCTGTTCAATCAGGTTCGCTGGCGTACGATGATGCACCAGCCGGTCAATCTCTGCGTCATTGGCGTGCTGGTGGCCATTGTGATTTCCCGATTCACGACAGCCAACTTTCATGAACTCGACGCGGTGTTAACCAGCATGGCCAAAGTGGTCCTGTATTATCTTGTTCTGGTCTCAGTCATTACGACTCCCCTGCGTCTCCGCTATTTCCTGATGACCACCGTCATCTTCGCGACAATCATGGTCGCTTACAGTGTGGTGGACTACCGGGCGTTCGTGCAGGAATGGCAGGGAAATCCCGCGTTTTATGATGCCCTTGATAAAGAGCGACATCTCGATCCCGGTGAACGTACGATTCTCCGACATATTCCAGACCGTAACGGAATCGATGTTTACGGAAACGAAATCTGGTTCTTCCGTTTGTGCGGGCTCGGAGTCTTTCATGATCCCAACGATATTTCCTTATTAATCGTCGCCACGACAATTCTGTCTGTCTACTTCCTGACAGACCCGAAACTGGCAGGGATCCGATACCTTTGGATTATCCCGATCGGCATCAACGCGGTTGCACTCTATTACACCTATTCCCGTGGAGGACTACTGGCTCTCGGCGTCGGTGGCATGGTCTGGCTCGTCGTCAAGTTTGGAAGCAAGGTCGCCATCCCGATCGGCATCATGGGAATCATGG
>DATMFC010000065.1:0-17242 GCA_035556335.1 Planctomicrobium sp.
AGTCATCGTATTGATGGACAACCCCAGGATTGAGAACACCACCGCCGTGATGGCCAGGGACAGCGGGATGGCGGTGAAGGTGATAAACGTCGTTCTAAAATTCATCAGAAACAGGAAGAGAATCACGACCACGAGGATGCCGCCGTCCCGCAGCGCTTCCATGACGTTTTCGATGGCACGATCAATGAAATCTTTCTGAGAGTACGTCGGGACAATTCGGATATCCCCGGGCAAGGTTGTTTTCAGTTCTTCCACTGCCTTGAGAATGTTTTCGGTGATCAGGCGTGTATCCGCGCCGGGCTGCTTGTTGATCGTGAGAACAACCGCAGGGCCACCGGAGAAATCCGTCGAGGTGGACGCTTTCGCTCCCTCTTCGGTTTCGTGATCTTTCCGCACGAAGACACTGCTGTCCCCCCGTTTGACCTGAGGGCCTTCAACAACCGTCGCCACCTGTGTGAGCGCGATGGGGCGACCGTCCCGGATGGTGATAACGACTTTCTGCAGATCGTCGATGGTTTGAATCCGTCCCAGTGCGCGAACAAGCAGTTCGTTTGGTCCCTGCTTGTCGAGATATCCTCCAGTCGCATTTTCATTGCTGTTGACGACGGCCTGTTTGACCTGTTGCAGGGTGACGCCATATCTCAGCATGGCATCCGGATCGACCAGAACCTGAAACTGTTTCCGTCCTCCTCCCATCGTGAAGACCTGAGACACACCGGGAACAGTAAGCAGGCGTTGTCTCACCACCCAGTCGGCGAGTGTGCGAAGTTCAACCGGGTCGGTGGAGCCATCGTCACTCCACATCCCGAGCATGAGGATCTGCCCCATCACTGAAGAGATGGGAGCCAATGTCGGCTTGATCCCAACTGGCATCCGGTCCTGAACCAGTTGCAGTCGTTCCATCACGATCTGACGGTCGGTATAAATATCGGTTCCCCAGTCGAACTCGACATAGACAACGGAGATCCCGATTCCCGAAGAACTGCGAACCGCCTGAACTCCGTTGGCTCCGTTGATGGCCGTCTCGATTGGAAACGTGACCAGAGTTTCCACTTCTTCCGGGGCGAGTCCCGGAGCTTCCGTCATAATCACGACCCGAGGCCGATTGAGGTCCGGAAACACGTCGATGGCGGAATGGAGCGCCTGCCAGGTTCCATACCCCATCAGGAAGATGGCCAGAGCCATCACCAGGAGTTGTTGACGCAATGAAAATCGAATAATGGCATTAAGCATGACGGCCCCCGAATCAGTGGTTATGCCCGGCATGGGGATCGACTCCACCGCCGGACTTATTCTTGAGGGCCATCTGCATCTGATGAGCGCCACGTCGCGCGACAACATCTCCAGGGAAAACAGAACCGTCATTCTTGATGACGGCAAAGGTTGGATCCCGATAGATCACATGCACCGGAACGCGATCAAAGTGGTTTCCGTTCTGTTGAAAGACAAACGCTTCCACCCCTTCCTGAGCGATGGCGTCCACCGGCAATACGATCTGGTTTTCCCATTCTTCAACCGGAACCCGAAGCTGCAGCCGCTGCCCGGGCCGAAACTTCCATTCAACATAACGTTGCCCATTGTCTGAGGGGATGTCTCGGGTGACCTGATTGGGAAGTCGTACGTAGAAGCGGAGAGTCCGTGACAGCACATCCACGTCATTCGCCGAATAGAGCAATTCCAGGTCAGGTACTTCTTCTATCTTTTGCCCTGCCTGCTCGAAGAACGCAGAGACTTTCCAGCCTTTGAGTGTTGAGTCGGTGAGTAACGGGAGATCCTGTTCGAAAGCGCGTCCTTCGATGTACAACTCGGACATGTCAGTAAGGACAGCCAGGGTCGTACCCGCCAGTACCCGCTCTCCTTTGCTTACCAGAACATCTTGCAGGATGAGCGTTGTCGTGTCCGACTCAGATGACTCGGCATGATGAGTTGAGGGTTCGGTATGGAGAACCGGCGTCACCTGATCGGCTTGGATTAGCCGCAATTCATCTTCTTTATGAAGATCAGGTGACGGCGCCAGAATTTGAAGATCGCGCAGCAATTTCCGATGGACGGCAATGTCGCTGATCTGTCGATCCGATAATCCCTGAAGTCGCAGAGCCTCCTTTTGTGTTGCGAGGAGGACTTCCAGTTTGTCTTTGGCATACTGCCGCTCCAGCAGGGTTTTCTGGGAGACGGCTCCTGATTTTGTCACCTCTTCCAGTCGGGTGATTTCACGGTTCTCGATGTCGATGCCACCAATTGTTTTCAGTAACTCCGTCTGCGTCGCGATCAGTTCATCGGCGGTGATCCGGATCTCGAACAGCAATGTCCCCGGAGTGACTGCTTCCCCGCGAACAGCATGCACATGAGTGATCACACCGGCCATCGGGGTCGACACCTGTATCCTCGTTCTTCCTGGGCGTTCGACAACCATGGCAGGCACAGTAATCGACCGCCGAAAGGTCTCCAGTTGAACCGGCTTCAAATACTCAGCCGTCAGTCCGATGTTCCCCATCGCCTGTGGTGAGAGCTCAAGAGAATTGGCGTTGTCGTGAGCGTGGGAATGCCCTCCGTGATCATGACCGGTTTGTCCATGTCCCTCATGGCCATGCCCGTTAGCAGAGGCATTTTTCTTCTGGGAGGCAATCGTCGACTGCACCCACCCCTGAGCCAATGCCCACCATCGGCCTGATGTCCACATGCCGATCACCAGAATCACAATCACAACAGTCAGCCAGCTCCATCCTATTGGAATGGAACGAAAAGGGAGTTTGTTTTTCATAGAGGCCCCCTTCATGGGACACATCTTGATCGCAGGAATTTGCGTCAATGTTCAGCGCAGAATCAGGACAAAGAAAGATCACTGAGACGCACCAACCGCGTTCAATGGCCACGATTCGGGTACGGCCAGCCAGCCGTACAAAGAGTCATCAGATCAGCCAGATCTGAATCATGGCACGGCGCTCCCCCTCGGAATCCGGCAATGGAAGACGATGCCAGAGATCTCTTGAAACCAACTGGGGTTTCAGCAGATCAGTGAGGTCAATCACCCCCGAAGAAAGCAATCCCCACGTTTCCAGTTGCACATGCTGTGGAACAATGGTCAGAAGAGCCCCGCTGGAGAGACATGGTTCTTCATCGCAGGGGCTTTCGTGAGACGGTTCGCCAGGAGAAGATTCATCATGATGTTCTGAGTGATCATGATGGGATCCGCAGTGAGGATGTTCGATCTGAACGACTTCCAAAACCGCGCGATCGTGCTCTGCGACGGGATGGTCATGATGCCAGCAGCACCCCCAAATGCTGTGAAACAGCATGGGAACAAGGGCAAGCAGGCTGACGAACTGACCACTCATTGAAGCGATTTGGTGCTGTTTCCAGAAGAACTTACATGCAAAAACACCCATCGGATGATAGCGCAACTATTATCATCAATACAGACTATCGGGTCAAGGGGCATCAGTGCTTGACAAAACAAGGCAAAAACCAGGCGTTTGTTAAGGAGACCTGCCATCCTCTCGAACATTATTCACCATTGAGATGTGGTTCACACGCATACAACTGGTATTACTCACTACAGATGATCTGAGCGTCCAATTCTCTTCCAGTTGACGTTCGCCAGGACCGTTGTCCTTACGATCAACAAACGTTCGCCTCCCCAGCAGACTCTCCTTGTTGCCCCCACTGGAACGACACCGCAATCCCCGAAACCGCTCGATTCCCGATAAGTTATTTCGGGACTGTCTCTATTAGACGACGGTTACAACTGTTGGTTCCTGGAGAGATCCCGCATCTCTGATGTCTTCCCTTCCCATTCTTGTGCAAAAATTCAATTTCTGCCTTGCTTCAACCAAAATTGAAATGTATTCTGAAATCCAATCTGGATTCCAGATTGTCAACACTATCTGAAACGCAAGTTTGATGTCCATGAAATCATCATCTCATATCGATCGAGCTTACAACTACATCCGCGAACAGATTGAAGGGGGCATTGTTCGTCCCGGCCAGCGACTTTCCCGCCGAATGCTCGCAGAGGAAATTGCAGTCAGTGCGGCAGTCATCCTGAAAGCATTTGCTCAATTGGAACGGGAAGGAATTCTGGAAACTCGCTCGAGAAGTGGAACGTATGTCCGCGAGCTTCTGGCCGAGGACTGGTCGGATTTATGTGATCTTAGAGAAATGCTTGAACCGTATGCGGCTGCCCGCGCAGCGGAACGGATTTCTGAAGAGCAGATTCAGATTCTTCGTGCGTCGTGCCAACGATATCATCAGTTTCCTGCTGTTTTCCCACTTCCCGGTAATGCGACGGCGGCCTGGCTGCAACACTGCCAGATCGATCAGGAAGAACGCCTGTTTCATGGCACGATTTTGCAGGCGGCCGGAAACAAACTTCTGGGGCAAGTGATCCCGACACTGAGGCTGCTTAGTAACGTCAGCCCTCAACTGATCTACGCAGACGGGTACTGGCGCGAGAATAATCTGACTGTCGTGGCCTATGAACATACCGGAATCATGGAAGCCATCGCCGTCCGCGATTCCGAGCTGGCGAAAGAACGAATGCTTAATCATCTTCGGGGCGCCAGAGCGGTTCTCCTGAAAGACTCTGCTCCAGTCAAATCCTGATCGTCAAAAATTTGATATGTGTTCACGGCGCTCGCAATCACAAATTGAACATCTCGATTCTTCTCATGCTTTAATGAACATGGATAATGAAGATGCAAAACTTACGGCGAGGTTTTACGTTAATTGAGCTGCTGGTGGTGATCGCAATTATCGCCATTCTGGTGGCACTGCTGCTGCCGGCGGTGCAACAGGCGAGAGAGGCATCTCGGCGCTCCGCCTGTAAGAATAATTTCAGGCAAGTTGCGCTGGCGATGCATAATTATCATGAAGTTCA
Source organism: Planctomicrobium sp. (assembly GCA_035556335.1). Lineage (GTDB taxonomy): Bacteria > Planctomycetota > Planctomycetia > Planctomycetales > Planctomycetaceae > Planctomicrobium. The sequence continues at coordinate 4,877 of DATMFC010000065.1, forward strand.
TAAACTATTTCCTCCCGGAATTCTTATCGGGAACGCCTCTGCTGCCACCTGCAATAACAGCAGCGGCAATAGCCGTAATGGATTCGGATGGTCTGCCCTGATCCTTCCGATGCTCGAACAGACCGCGATTTATCAGAATTTGGATTTTAGATATGCCTATAATCTTCAACCTCCTGAGATCAGCGCCGGACTATACGGCACCAAGGGAGGAATCGGGGAAATAATCACAGTCTTTCTGTGTCCTAGTGATCCAAAAGGAACAGAACGGGTCAATTTGAGCGACTCAACAACTTATAACTCCGTGGGAACAGATCGGGATGATGCCGCCCCATCAAACATGTCCGGGGTCGCTGACAGTATTCAGTGGCGTTGTGTGACGTCCCCTTCCACAATTACTGAATTTCCGAAGGCTCGGGATATCGATGCAAAAGGAATTCTGTACGGTTTCAGTTCGACCTCCTTTGACAGCATCGTTGACGGATCAAGTAACACGCTTTTGATTGCAGAAACCTCGGGAGGCGCCAAGGGGACGAATGCAGGAAAGTGCTGGGCGACATTGAACCTGGTCGACCTGGGATCAGGCATTAACGGGCCGAACACGCTGCCTCGTGGAACATATACCATTTCGAGAAATCTTGGTCCGTCCAGTCATCATACCGGTGGTTGCCACTTCGCAATGGCCGATGGGGCAGTTCGATTCGTTTCTGAAAATGCGGCTCAGTCGCTGCTGGCAGCACTGGCAACCCGCCAGGGAGAGGAGACGGTCGGTGAATTCTGAATCACGCCACGCGCCACAACCATGGATTTGTTTTCTGGGAATGATTGTTCTCCTGGTAACCGGATGCAACAGCGGCCCCAAGGATGCTCCTCCCCGGGCCATCGTTCAGGGAGAAGCAACTTATTCCGGACAACCGATCGATTACGGCAGCATCCGTTTTATCCCGCATCAGGAGTCCGGCTTGCCGGCATCGGAAGCTGTCATCCGGAATGGACGCTATCTCGCCGACAACAAAGGAGGCGTGCCTGTCGGAACGCACCGGGTAGAAATTCTCTGGCTGACTCCCGGACGAGACGACACGGAACTGGAGAAGAATACTCCTGTCGTAAAAGTCCCTTCTATTCCCACGAAATACAATATTGAGTCGACCTTGGAATTGGTTGTCCCTCCGGGAACGAAAACACTGGAACACCATTTTCATTTGGAGTGATCACTCCTGCTATCAATTTCAACATTAATTTTATGTCCACTGATCGGGATTGTCATTCATTATCAGGAAATGACTTATGACGACAAGAACCATAAATAGAATATCTGGATTTACATTAATCGAGCTACTGGTCGTGATCGCGATCATTGCAATTCTTGTATCGTTGCTGCTTCCGGCGGTACAGCAGGCACGCGAAGCAGCCCGGCGATCGCAATGCAAGAATAATCTGAAGCAGATCGGTCTGGCGATCCACAATTATCATGACACACATTCGATATTTCCACCCGGCAGCTTTCATACAGGATCGGGTGGCTGCGCAGACGGGTTGCGGGGAAGCACCTGGTTTCATCATCTCCTTCCCTATGTCGATCAGATGGCATATTACAATCAGTATTTAGCACCGCGGATGGGCTCTGGCTGTGTCTCAGCGACTCCGACTCGTAATGAGATCTACGATGTTGAAACGGCTGCCAGAAATATTCAGTTTTCCGTCTTTATGTGCCCTTCCGACCCCTCAAAAGGGGCCATATCCCCCAATGGATTCATGGGGAATTATGTCGCCAGTGGCGGTACCACACATTTCGGCATGGGAGCCGATCGGGGACTGGATCTGGACGGCATGTTCTTTCGCCAATCTGCCTTGAAAATGCGGAATGTGGTCGATGGAACATCGAATACCCTGATGGCGAGCGAGTCCATCATTCGTGGCAAGTCATCAATCCAAAGCGAGGGAAGCGCAGGGAACTACTGGAATGGACTCTGGCCGGGAGGGTTCATGTTCTCGACACTGGAACCGCCTAACACACCCGTCAGAGACCGCGCACACACCTGCCGCCATCCAAGCCTCACTTTCAAGCAGGCGCCCTGCCAGTCTGTCGCAGCAACAGCAACGGAAACCTATATCGTCTTTGCCCGCAGTATGCATACCGGAGGTGTGCAGGTTGCAATGATGGATGGCGCCGTCCGATTCGTCTCCGACAACATTCACCGGCAAACGTTTCAGGCACTCTCCACCCGCCAGGAGGGTGAACTCATTGGCGAGTTCTAGAGCCGTCTGCTCTGCCATGTATCCGCCTAGCGCGGCTTCCGATCATAAAAACGCTGCTCTCGGCGGGGATGGGTAGATCAATTTGTAAGTTGCTCTCAGTGCGTTGAGACTGGAGAAGGCGATGGAAGTAATGAAGACAACCGTCTGGATCGGAATGTTCTGCCTGATTCTGGCGTCTGGCTGCGGCGGATCTCAGGGTGGTCCTGAAACGGAGTGGGTTCAAGGGCGTGTCAACCTGAATGGACAACCAGTCAAGGATGGTGAGATCATTTTTGAACCGGTTGACTTCTCAGCCAGTTCCGCAGGCAAGATTGAAGGGGGACAATTCTCTTTCAAATCCCGATTAGGAATGATGCTCGTCAGAATTAGCTCAATGGAAGAGATTGAATCCGATCCTAAAGAAGCGTCTGTGGATCTGGGAAACGTTGATACACCCCAGCGGAATTATCGCTCCTTAATCCCGAAACAATACAACTCCGAGACGACATTAAAAATTGAAGTGACCCGGGACGGGAAAAACAACTTTGCTTTCGATCTGACAACGGACAACTCACGCACCTCTGGTGCAAAAGGGACTCGACCATGACAACATTGCAGAGTTATCGAGCGGGGTTCCTCGCCATTCTCAGTCTGGCCGTTCTTTTATCGGCGAATGAGGCTTTGGCGGAATCGTCCGATTCGGCAGAGATCATTGAAGTCCGAAAAGTCTGGGATCAGGCAAAGCATAACGCCTTTACCGACCTGATCCGACATCAGGACCGTTGGTATTGTGTCTTCCGGGAAGCAACCAAACATACTGTTTCCTATGACGGTTCACTCCGCGTGCTGACTTCCACGGACGGCGAGAACTGGACATCGGCCGCTCTCATTACCATGCCTGAGACCGACCTTCGCGATGCCAAGATTTCCATCACTCCGGACGGAAAACTGATGCTCTGTGGATACGGTCGGACAGAAGGGGAAAGAGACCGCCAGACCTATGTCTGGTTTTCGGAAGACGGAAAAACATGGAGCGACGCTCATCCTATCGGAGACCGGGGCTACTGGATTTGGCGCATCGTCTGGCACAACGGGGCCGCTTATGGGATCGGCTACAAGGGAGGAGATAACCGTGACCAGGACGGTCATGTCCGCCTTTATAAAGGCGATGACGGGAAAACGTTCGAGACGCTCGTACCGGACCTCGGCCCCCGTAGCTATCCGAACGAAACCTCGCTCTTGTTCCTGGAAGATGGGATGGCAATCTGCGTGTTGCGGCGTGACGGCAAAGCGGAGCAGTCCGCCTTACTCGGCAAGGCACAGGCCCCATACACCAACTGGAAGTGGGAAGACCTCGGGGTGCGCATCGGCGGGCCGGAAGCAATTCGGTTGCCGGACGGACGATTCATCGTCGCGGGCCGGAAATATCCAGGTGGAGCGAAGACACAACTATGGTGGCTTGATCCATCGAGTGCATCTCTGAAAGAAGCGGTTGAACTCCCGTCCAATGGGGACAGCAGTTATCCCGGACTGGTCTTTCACGACGGACAGCTTTGGGTCAGTTATTACTCGTCTCACGAAGGAAAATCAAACATTTACGTCGCCCGCGTACGTTTTCAGTAATCCTTTTCCGGCTCCACAAAGTCACGAAATCATTGATTACTTCGCACCGGAATCATGAAATCTCTTTATCGTAATGAATTGAACCATTTTCCATCGAGTGTAGCAGGCAAGACAGCATTACGTTACATCTCGGATATAACATGTCATCAACGTACAGGCGAACTACGAACGTGGACAGACGGATAATGTATCTGGCGTGGACGCTAGCGACACTCGCCGGATTGTGTGTTGCTCGCGGTTCCACTGCCGACGATTCCAAAGTTCCCGATATCACCGGGAAATTGCAACTGTTCGTCGATCAGCGGGACATTGAATCGCTCAAGCAGGCGCATCTGGTACTGCATTCCCCTGTCAGGAAAGAAACCGCGATCAGGTTCGATGCCAGTTGGGAAACTCCGACTGCCTGCTATGTCACGATTCTGCAGGACGTCGTCGAGGAGACGAATTCCTCCCCAGGACAACCGGTGTACCGCATGTACTACCGGGGCAGGGGGGGCGACTTCGAATCGACATGCTATGCCGAAAGCCGCGACGGCATCCATTGGACCAAGCCGGAACTGGGATTGATCGAGTGGAACGGCTCCAAGAGGAATAACATGATTCTGGCATCCACGCCCCCGGACCGGACTGCTCATAATTTCGTTCCGTTCCGGGATACGAATCCGCAAGCGGCCCCCGATGCCCGCTATAAGGCTGTCGCGGGAAAAAGGATTAAACCGGGAGAGGATGGCCTGCACGCATTCAAGTCAGCGGATGGGATTCACTGGAAGCCGATGATGGCGGGGGCTCTCCCGCTCGCAGGCAAATTCGACTCGCAGAATGTTGTCTATTGGGACACTGCACGCAAGAAGTACGTCATTTACTTTCGTACCTATATCAAGGCAAATCGCGCGATTTCGATGGCGGAATCGGAAGACTTTCTGACCTGGAGTTCTCCCGTGCAAGCCGTAGTAGAGGGGGAACCGGAGCAGTTTTATACGAATGCCGTTATTCCCTACTTTCGTGCGTCGCACTTGCTGTTCGCGTTCCCCAAGCGTTTCATTCCAGACCGCAAGCGTCTTCAGGAACATCCTCAGCAGGGGATTTCCGACGCTGTCTTCCTCAGTAGTCGTGACGGGCGGTATTTCGACCGCCAGTTCCGTGAAGCTCTCTTGCGCCCCGGACGCAGTACGGAGAACTGGGGAGACCGCAGTTTGATGACCGCCTGGGGACTCGTGCCGACCGGGGCGGATGAAATGTCCATCTATGTCAGTGAAGGTTACCGGTTCGATTCGAGTTGTTTGACACGGTTCGCATTCCGCACCGACGGCATCGCTTCGGTCCGCGCTTTCGCGACGACTGGGGAACTGATCACCAAGCCGTTCCAGCTCCGTAATGCAGACAAGCTGGTGTTGAATTTTGCGACATCCGCTGCCGGCAGCGTTCAAGTGGAGGTCCAAACTGCCAGCGGCAAACCGATTCCTGGATTCACCTTGAAGGAAACGCTGCCGCTCTATGGAGATGAGATTGCTGAGCGTTACGCATGGAAATCGGGAAGTAGCCTCTCCTCACTGGCAGGGCGCCCGCTCCGTCTCCGCATCGTCCTGAACGATGCTGATCTGTATTCGTATCGTTTTGAAAAATGAACCAACCATGATTGCCATCAGATCCTTTCAGACCGCTGTATTAATGGGTGTACTGCTTTGCGGACTACGAGTTCCCGGGGCGGAGCCTGCAAAGGAAATTCTCCGGCTACGGGTGGCGGCCGAGCGTTTTGGCATTACCCCTCAACGGGAAATCAAAGGGGGGAATTATGCTGCTCTGAGTGGTCCGGTAACGACGAAAGTGGAAGGACCACTTAAAGTCACCGTGACGTTACTGGAAGAGGGCAAAAAGCGAGTGTGCGTGATCAGTCTGGACTGGCTTCGTATGCCATTTAACGTGACGAGACTTTATCGGCGTATTCTGAGTCATGAACTTGGTATTCCGGAAACAAATGTGATCTTCTTCGCGTCACACAATCACAGTGTTGTTCCGTTGGGAACGGGACCGGGTATGGATATCGACAGAGGAATGCCACCGATTCCGCCCGTTGACGTGCCACTCACAGAGGAGGGGCAGGAACTCTTGAACCGCCTGCTGATCACCGTCCGGCAACTCCCTGAGCAGTTGGAACCGGTTTCCGTATGGTGGGCCGTCGGACATGAAGACCGGATTACCTATAACCGGAAAGGTCGCCGCGCGGATGGGGAGACATTTCTGATGCGGGAAGAAGACCGTCTGTTACAGGGAGTCGATTTCAAGGGAGACATCGACTCACAAGCCCCGGTCGTCGTGTTCAAGAATCAGGCTGGCGAACCAGTAGCGGCCTGGGTGCAGTTTACCGGACATCCCGTGACCAGTTTTCATCCCGAAAACCCGGTCGTGCATGGAGACTATCCTCAAATCGCCTGTGATTATCTCAGTCGTCATCTCGGCAACGGCAAGGAGATTCCGGTTGGATTCTTCCAGGGATGTGCTGGAGACATCAATTCGAAGGAAATGTTTCGTGGGGGAGTGAAACGGGCCATCGAATTCGGGGAGATGCTCGGACAGAGTTATGTCGATGCTCTGCCAGACTTGAAAATTTCATCGCGAGATGGGCTCGACTTCGACGAAGTGACCGTCGAACTTCCGCTTGCGGAATTGCCAGAGGAACAGGTGCTGGAGCGGGAGTTGGCGGAGATCGATGACTTCATCTCTCGTGCCCGATCTGGTGACGAAAATACATTGTCCTGTGTCGGTCTGAACTTTCCGCGAGATTTGTCTCCTGCCTATCGTGCGGGGCTGGTTGAACGAATTCGATACTGGACGGAGTGGGCGCTGGAGATGCGGAAAAAAGGAATTCAGAATGAATCGCCGCAAGTGATGCCGGTCGAACTATGGGTCTTACGTGTTGGAGATGTCGGAATTGCAGCCATGCCGTGCGAGCCATTTCAGGGAATTGGCCGTGAGATGCGAGCAGCATCGCCGTTACCGCTGATGATCCCCTGTGGTTATGCAAACTACACGATTGGATACATTCCAGACAGCAGCAATGTGGGAGATCGGGAGTATATGAGTTCTTCTCATCGATACACAGCGTCTCCGGACAAGTCCATTCGCCCTCGTCCCCCATTTGCCAGACCAGGAGGGAGCGTCTTTGCTCAGGAAGCGGTGCGAACGTTGGAAGAGATGGTGGGAGGCGCCCAATGAGAAATGGATTACATAATAAGGTGCAACAGGAATTACCGGAATTAACTGTTCGATTAGGCCAGCGTGCGGAAGTCGATTTTAATGTCATGTTAGGATATACCTATCCTCACTGGTCAAAGCCGACCGTGATCGGTGACGACGCAGTGATTCGCTCGGGAAGTGTGATCTATGCTGACACCATTATTGGCCACCGATTTACATGTGGGCACAATGTCACCGTGCGGGCAGAGACGATTATCGGGAACGATGTTGTTTTATTGCATCAGACAACATTGGAAGGGAAAGTGCGAATTGGCAACGGTGTCAAGATTATGGCCCATGTTTACATCCCCAGTATGACGACAATTGGTAACTTCGTTTTCATCGGTCCCGGCGTCAATTTTCTCAATGCGAAATACCCGATGCGACAGGATGTGCCAGTACAAGGAGCACATGTGGAAGATGCTGCCTGTATCGGCGGCGGTGTTACCATCTGCCCTGGAGTCACCATCGGGAAAGGGGCACTGATTGGAGCGGGGGCGGTCGTCAATAAAGATATCCCCCCGCACACACTGGCGTACGGAGTCCCCGCCCGAACTTATCCCCTGCCGGACGATATTCCCGAAGAAAATCTTCCTGAACTGCTTCTCAGTTCATCCGATCTCTGGGGCAGAAAAGCGGCGAACGATGAGTCTTCATTCCCCCATCGGAGGCGAGACTAGAGCAGTTTGCTCTACCATGTGCCCGCGCAGCGCGGTGTTCGAGCAGGAAAAATCCTGCATTCCGCGTGGCGAGGACGGGTAGATCATTTTGCAAGTTGCTCTAAAAAATACGAAAGTCGAATTTAGCGAGAGCCTGCCCCGGACATTAGCGATTCAATCTCTTCCGCTTCGATCGGAATCTCCGCCATCAAATCCACCGGGCCATTGCTGGTGATCAGAATGTTATTCTCCAGACGAACTCCGAAGCCTTCATCCGGGAGATAAACACCCGGTTCGACGGTGAGGATCCATCCGGGCGCAAATGGCTGATCCGCCGGACTGACGTCATGCACATCCAACCCTAACGGGTGCCCCAGTCCGTGCATGAAATACTTCTTGCAAGCCGGTTCCAGCCGGGTTTGTTTGGCAATCTCTTCAGATGTCAGTAGTCCGAGGCTGAGCAGCTCTTCGCCCAACAAACACTGAGCCTCATAATGCCAGTCTCGATAGAGCTTATCGACGGTGGCCTCCTGAACCGACGCTTTCAGTACACGTAACACAGCATCATAAACATCCCGTTGCCTGGCGGTGAAGCGACCGTTGACGGGAATGGTGCGTGTCATATCCGCATTGTAGTTCGCATAAGCGGCGCCGACATCCATCAGCAATAAGTCGCCATCACGACAGGGCTGATCATTATAATAATAGTGCAGCCCGCAAGCGTTCTTTCCGGAGGCGATAATAGGAGAATATGCAAACGCCCCTCGCTGTGAGATAAACTCATGTGCAAACTCCGCTTCCACCTGATATTCCATCACGTCCGGTTTAACAAACTTTAGAACTCGTAGAAAGCCGTCGTGCGTGATGCGAATCGCTTCACGAATCAAATCAATCTCAACATCTGATTTCTCGACGCGCAATCGATGCAGCAGGGGAGCCAGGCGACGATAAGTATGTAACGGATACCGACGCTGGCAATCGTCGATGAACCGGTAATCCCGAGAGAGGACATTCAATGCTGCTCCCCGGTGTTCATTGCTGTTCAGAAAAACTTGATCGGTGCTGTACATGAGCCCTTGAAACAGCTTTGGAAACTCCGAGAGCCATTTAATTGTGGTCACTCCGGAGATTTCTGTCGCCTGTTCTCTGGTCAGTTTATTTCCTTCCCAGATCTGAATGGACTCGGTCGGTTCGCGCAGAAACAGAATCTCGCGGTGTGTTTCTTCCGCCGCATCCGGACAGAGCAACAGAATCGACTGCTCCTGTTCGATCCCCGTCAGGTAGAATAAGTCGGCATTCGGAATGTTCCTGACACTGCCGTCGGCGTTTGTCGGCAGAATGTCGTTCGCATTCAGTATTGCTAAAGAACTGGAAGGAAGAAGCCCGACCAGCCTGGCCCGATTCTGAATAAAAAATTCACGTGAAACAGGTTTATGTCGCATAGTTCGATCAAAGAATAAATGATGGGGAGTATTGAACCGACGGGTGAGTTAAAACCCCTAACAAAACTGACCCCGATCTGCTCGCGGAAAGGGAATTTTCATGGTTTGAGGGGTTTTGTTCGCGGCTCTAAAAAACATGAACCACGAATAAGACGAATCTTACGAATGAATTAAAGAGAAAAAAGACTCACGCAAAGGCGCTAAGGCGCAAAGAATACTCCCGTCTTGACCTCTTTGCGCCTTAGCGCCTTTGCGTGAAAATCCTCATCTTCACTATGAACAAGGTACAATCGAATCCAGACCTGATCCACTTGACGTTTATAGATTATCCATCGGTCGGCCTTCCAGGTGGCCGGTGAGTTCCTGAATCACCAGCTTTAACTCTGTCTCTAACAAGGGGAATAATTCCTGGCATCGGGGCCAGTCTTCTGCTGCGGTTGCGGTTTCCAGTTCCGCAGCGATTTCAAATGCGGACGCTCCTAATGTTCGCAAACTTCCTTTCAGTGTATGTGCCGCGAGTTTCGCTCGGGAGTGGTCCTGATTGGAAATTGCCTTTGCCAATGACACGGATTGCTGTGGCACTTCCATTAAAAACGCCTGCGCGACATCAATGGCGAGTTGTTCATCATGCTGGACATGTTGCAATAGAATCAGCCAGTTGAGATACCGCGAGGGGACTGGTCCAGCTTTGGGTTCCGTCTCTATCGAAACCGGAACAACAGGGGGGGGGAGAGGAGGTTCGCCAGCTTCGGATTCGACCAGCGGTTGACCGAACCGGGCCAGAACGGTTGCCAGATCGAGAGGGCGAATCGGCTTGGTCATGTAGTCATCCATCCCCGATTCCAGGCATCGTTCCCGATCCCCTTTCATGGCATGGGCAGTCAATGCGATGATTGGACTGAACGGGACCACTCCGGATGCTTCCAGTTTACGAATCTGTCGGGTCGCCGTCAGTCCGTCCATGTCCGGCATCTGCACATCCATCAGAATGACGTCGTACTGCCTGGCTTTGACCGCATCAATGGCTTCCAGACCATTCGTCGCCACATCCACTTCGTGGCCCCAGCGAGTCAGTAATCCAATCGCCAGTTTGCGATTCGCCAGACTGTCTTCCGCGAGCAGGACCTTTAACGGGCGAATCACCGGTAAGTCGACCGTCGTGGTGGAAGCCGCTTCTATCCGCTTCACCGACAGGTCAAGAACGGTCGCAATCGCGTCGAAGAGATCCGACTGCTTGATCGGTTTCGTCAGATAGGAACGGATTCCCATTTCATTACAGCGGTTCACGTCGAACTGGCGATCAAGGGAACTGAGCATCATCACGAGAACGCCGTCGAAGGATTCTTCCTTCTGGATTTCTTCCGCCAGCGTGAAGCCATCTACCTCCGGCATACTGGCATCTGTGATGATCAGCTCATAGCTTTCATTCCGAGCGACAGCGGCTCGCAGTTCAGCAAGTGCTTCTCTGGCCCCGGCAACGACGGTGGGGCGCATCCGCCAGTTCAGGCACATCTCTTCGAGGATCTGACGATTCGTCGCATTGTCGTCAACGAGAAGAATCCGCACTCCGGTCAATGCGCTGACATCCAGTCGATACCGTGTCACTTCCTCCGGTCTTACCGTTCCAGTCGGAATAACAACATGAAAGGTGCTGCCTTCCCCCTGCACGCTTTCCACCCAGATGCGGCCTCCCATCAACTGTACCAGTCGGGCTGAAATCGCCAGTCCCAATCCGGTGCCGCCATAAGTTCTGGTTGTGGACATATCCTCCTGTTCGAAGGCCTCAAAAACACGTGATTGATCTTCTGGAGAGATCCCGATGCCGGTGTCGGAGACCCGAAGATGAATGTCGATCAGCGCCTGACCATTTGCAGTCTGACCATTCGTGTTGGATGACGCCGCGTCAGTCGTCTTCAGCGGTTCCAGTTGAACATCGAGAACCACTTCTCCATACCGGGTGAATTTGATCGCGTTTCCCAGCAGGTTCACGATAATCTGCCGGAGCCGTAAACCGTCGGTCCGGACGAACTGCGGCACATCAGGAGCAATGTGATAGGCCAGTTCCAGCTTCTTGGCATGCGCCCGAACGGCCAGCGGTTTGATGGAATCTCCCAGCCATTCTCTCAAGTCGACCGGATAGCTTTCGATTTCCAGACGGCCTGATTCAATCTTCGAGAAGTCGAGAATATCGTTGATGATTCCCATCAACGACTCGGCGGAACTGAGGACCGTTTCCAGGTAGTCTTTCTGTTGAAGCTGCAATGGAGTGTCGAGGACCAGTTCCGTCATTCCGATGATGGCGTTCATCGGGGTGCGAATTTCGTGACTCATGTTCGCCAGGAATTCGCTCTTGGCGCGGTTCGCCACCTCGGCTGCTTCTTTGGCGTTGGTCAGTTCCCGTTCGACCCGTTTTCTTTGTGTGATATCCCGGGCGATTCCGACAAGACCGACCACACGGCCATCCGGCGCACGCAATGGAACCTTTGTCGTTAACAGCCAATGTTGTTGCCCGTCCTTGGAGACAGCCACTTCCTCGTGTCCGGTGAGAACTGTCCCGTTGCGAATGACGTCAAGATCGTCGTTGTAATACCGTTCGGCATGTTCTTTGTCTGAGAAATCAAAATCGGTTTTGCCGATCACTTCTGCTTCCGAGTCGCAGCCATAAAGTTCATAGTGAGCCCGATTGACAGTCACAAACCGGGCCTCGGCATCCTTGATGAAAACGTAATCGGGAAGATGATCAATCAACGTCCGAAGACGGTCCCGCTCCATGTGAAGTGTCTGCGAAATCTCGACATGGCTGGTCACATCCCGCGAAATTCCCAGCGTTCCGATAATCGTTCCGTCGGCCCGTTTGAGTGGAACTTTCGTGGCCGAGACCCAGGTCACCTTGCCATCCGGCCAGACGAGTTGTTCTTCATGGTCGATCAGTGGTTTCCCGGTCTGAATGATTCGTTGTTCCACTTCATACGCCGACCGGGCGTGGGCGTCCGTGAAATAATCGAAATCGGTTTTACCAATGGCGTCCAGTGACGTTTTCAATCCCGAAGATCGGGCCTTCGCACGATTGATTCGTAAATAATGCCCTTGAAGGTCCTTGAAGTAGATGTTGTCTGGAATCGCGTCCATGAGACCGTCGAGCAACATGTTCTGGTATTCCAGATCGGCGTGGG
>DATMFC010000066.1:0-1625 GCA_035556335.1 Planctomicrobium sp.
ATCGAAATTTCTTCACCGGACGATTTGGAGAACATTGGGAGCGATCGGTGCTCCCCCCCATTCTGAAGAAAAAATTTCTGGTGGGAAGAGCGTTTTCGATTCCCCTCCCCCTCGATCACCTCAACACCGGTCATGAACCTAGAGCAGTTTGCTCTACCATGTGCCCGCGCAGCGCGGTGTTCGAGCAGGAAAAAACCTGCATTCCGCGTTGCGAGGACGGGGAGATTATTTTGCAAGTTGCTCTAGGAATGCTGGTCATCAGAAACGACTTCCGGAAATCATTTCGTCAGTCCGATCCCGTGGTGTCAGAAAGACTGAGTTCACTGGCGAGCAGGTTGAGTGAGAGGTCGGGATCGACCGGGAGGTCTCGCAACCAGCGGGTGAACTGATGAATCATCAATCCGGCGGCGATGGTGGCGCAGTAAATCGTGCTGCGGCGGGTACAGGTGCCGGATTGGGCCTGCTGTTGCGGGAACAGGGTGGTCGTGTAGTGGGATCGGGACGGAGTGTCGCTGGCGGTGAGGATCCGCATCACTTCGCCGAGCATTCGGCCGTCGCACCAGAACGACGCCTTTTCTTTCACCAACTTCCAGATCGCAGAACGACTGCGGATGGAATCGACACAGCAGAACACCACGTCTCCCACCGCGTGACGGGAGCGGTAGCGATTGGGAATCGTTTCGATATCCAGTTGCGGATCAATCTGCCAGAGGAGTCCGGCGGTGGCGTCGACCTTCGGTTTCCCCAGGTCGTCATGGAAATAGCCTTGTGTCGTGATGTTGGTCGGTTCGACGGTGTCGGGGTCGAGGAGTTGTATCCGCGTCACACCGATGGCGGCCAGTTGAATCGCCACCTGTCGACCGATGGCCCCGACACCGATCACCGTGACCAGACGGTCCTGCAATTTCTCTCGCGGCACAAGATCCTGCTGTCTCTGAAAACGATCGGTCATCGGCAGGTCTCCAGAAGTGGGGTGTTGATTGGTTCATGGTCATTCTGTGAAAAATCTTCGAAGATCCAGTCGGAAAACTCGTCGGGTTGACGATCTCGACTCTGAACGTGTTGCCGGTACTCTTGCTCCCATTCCTCGAACTTCGTTTCCGAGAACGGTTGGGAATAGTCGATTTCCACTCGCAGCGGGAGCCGGGCCTGTCCCTGTTTCCAGTGGAGTTCGGCGTACGTGCTGTCATTCCGGGCAAGGATCAGCATGACCGCCCAGTCGCAGCGCCCGAAGCAGCGTCGAAAGGTGGCCCGATCCACGGAACTGGGACGGGGGCAGTTGCCGGGATGCATATGAATCCAGATCCGCCCGAACTGTTCGGGAGCACGTCCCAGATCCACCTGATCCTCGAAAAACTCCGCCACGGCGGTGTCGTCGAACTTCACCGTGACCGTCGTGCAATCCTGTTTGATCAGTTGAAGTTCCTCCACCCGTAGCAGGTTGCCCGGAGGAGCGATTCCAAAGGCGCCGATTTCGGTCGGTCCCAGATCACGGAGAAACCGCAGCTTCGACCAGGCAGTGGGGCTGAAGGTCAATGTCGGTTTGCGAAACCGCTTCTGTCGGGTGCGGCGGAGTTGTCGGCGTAATAAGCGTTTCGTCTGAAAGGTCTGTTTGGTCATGGTTT
>DATMFC010000067.1:0-19739 GCA_035556335.1 Planctomicrobium sp.
CAAAGACACCACATGGATTCGGGCCGACAGCGCCGGGTTCCTCCATTTCCATGTCGCCCCCGGTGATTTCGTGGGAAAGGGAACGCCGATTGCCACGATCAACAGTCTGGTCGGGAGCGAAGGAGAAGTGATCTTCTCAGACGTCAGTGGATTCGTACTGGGAATGACTACCCTCCCCGTCACCGCTCCGGGAGAACCGGTCTGTCATGTGGGACTGGTCACCCGGGGACGTAAGCAGATTGAAGAAACATTAAGAACACTCCCCAAGCACTCTCTTCACCAGCGCATTCGAGACGATCTGGCCACCAGCTTTATGGTCGTCCGCCCTTCCAATGGTTCTGTTTAAGAGCAGTTTGCTCTACTGAAATGGTAGGCTGGTGTTGAGCGAATGCGGGCACATTGTGTGTTCATTCGGAATGGATGCATGATTTTGAGTGAACGCTCACTGTGCTGGGTCTTTAAGGACCCAGCCTACGCAACTGTCGTCAGAGTTTCTTCTCGGCTTTCCCCGGAATCGTGATCTGAAAAGGGGCACCACCCTCCAGAATCTCGACAGTTTCCGTGTACTCCGGGAACAGAGGGGGCACCTCGATTTCGTCGTTCGCTGTGTCTTTAGCCAGTTCCTCTCTCGTCTGAGCGGATCCGGAAACACGAATCAGATATTTCCCGGCCTTCGGAGCTTTCGAACGTTCTGTCTTGAATTTTCCGTTTCGAATGATGGCGAACCCGGTCGGTGACGCGGCGCCGATGGACGCATCCGGTTCGAACCAGATCGAGCCGTGCGGAACCAGCTGGCCGTTAAAGGTGATCTCACCCGAAACGACCACACGGTCAAAGTTCTCCGTTTTTCCACCACATCCTGCGATGAGAAATGTCAGCAGCAGAACGATCCCGGAGAAACAGCGTACGAATGCTCGCATGATAACAATACCAATTCCAAGTGACCGAACTAACGGGACACAGACCAATGCACAGGGCATTCGCTTTATTGAAAATCGCCTGGGAGGGCGAGGCTCCTGCCGAGCCGCAAACCGTGGAAAGCGTGATCTTTCATGCGGCTCAGCTGGAGCTTCGCCCTCCCGAAAATTGCCCATTTTGAAACAAGCAAAAACCCTGACCAATCCAAGGAGCCAATTTGCAAACTTGAGTTGAACAGTTCCTGCCTATCAGAAGACCAGTCCGCCGACGGGGAGGCCGTCGTTACGAATCCCCATGCTTCGGTAGAGATTCAGGTTCACATTCTCATTTACGAAATGTGTCGAACCATCTCCCATCAGGAAGTGTGTCCCCCCTGTGTGCGGGCTGCTGAATGTTCGGGTCATCACCGCCCAGCGATGATCATCGCTGGTTTGCTGCGCCTGTTGAATGTGACTGTTAATCGCCTTTGATGTCCCGGCAAGATTGGCTCCAAAACCGGCAGAATTATGGTTTCCTCGTGCAGCACCAGCCCAGGGTACCCCAGTGCCAGCATATAATCCGACATAGCTTGTATTATCTGAATGGCTTGCTGCTGATTGTTCCCCAATCAGGAAGATATTTGAAGAGCCATCTGTCAGATCGCGCATCTGGATTGAAGAGTTAAGATAAAGAGATCCATTGATGAAATTGGAGTATCCTGAATTGGAACATGCCGGGGACTCCCCTCCGCCAGACACTCCGTAATAGTGATTTCCGGGATAACCTGCACGCGACAAGTCCGATGATGGGCACCAATATTTCGACAACGAACGCTGCTGCCGGCTTTTGTTCTCGGGAGTTGGAGTGGTATTATCATAGTCTGCATAGATAAACCCTCCCTCGAGATTGAACTCATTATAGCGAGCCGTTTCCTCCAGAAACGGGAGGATTGCAACGGTCCAAGGTGCCCCGTGAGTTGGTGGTTCCTGTCCAGTCCGGTTTCCTGCCATACAGTTGTTTGATGCAAAACTTCGCACAACATTTCCCGGAGGAAAGACCCGATGGACACCTTGATAATTATGCAATGCCAGACCGATTTGCTTCAGCTGATTTTTGCATTGGGTTCGTCGGGCCGCTTCCCGTGCTTGCTGGACTGCAGGTAATAGCAATGCGACAAGAATGGCAATAATGGCGATGACAACAAGGAGTTCGATCAGAGTAAAACCATGGTGTTTCCTTGATGACCGGAATCTCATTTTAGCGTTCCTTTACTCAGGCAATGATTTATTATGGAATGGAATCAATCACAAGAATACGGCACTCGTCGAGATAGGCAGGAGGATCGGTGCCGAAGTAGAATGATGCGGTTTTGCGGTCATCTGAAATCTGGATTTCATCTTCATCCAGTTCCAGTTCTCGAAAGCTTTGAGTTTCGAAGATCGTCGCGGGGTTTCCAAAGAGAGAATCTGTTGCAGCCAGCCCGACAGAGGTGCCAATGATGGCCGCGATATCTCCGAAGAACGTTACCGATCCCCGTGAAATCGAACTGACAGACTGGGTCGGGTCATAGTGAATCAGATAGCTGCTGACTGTCGTTCCTTTCGGAAGGGTGACCGGACCACTGAGACCAATAACAGTCAGGTCTGTTTCCAGAGTGACCTGCCGTTCCGGAATGACCAGCATGTGATCTGGGGTTGTTAATTGATTGCTGCTCAGATTCCCGGGGGGATCGGAAATTGTCCGTAACACCCCTGTCAGACGGCGAATGCCTCCACGGGATCGGTCGACGGGAAGATATTGTTCCGTTGAATATTCCGTTTCCCTGACGACTTCGCTGGATCGCTGAATCTGGGCGGCACGCGAGGCCGTCAGTTCAATGACTTTGGTTGGAACCCCACGCCAGTCCAACAGCTTGGCACGGGCCTCTCCACGACGAACACTGACATAACTTCCGTTCTGTGTCTCGTGCTGGACGAGGAACTCGGTGCCGAGGTCGACCACTTCGGCATCCGGCGTGCGAACCGTAAATCCCCGACCGTCAGGATCCACTTTGACGACCACGGTTCCATGCAGAAGATGCAGACGCTGGTGGTTGTCCCATCGCAACTGTGCGGGAGCGATGACATCGACGGTCACGCTGGGGAGTTGCAGGCTGACCACTCCCTGGGTGATATCAAACTTTTCGCCCCGTCGAACGACCTGCCCCAATTCCACCGAAGGGATGGATTGCGCATGTGTGGAAAGACTGATAATCGTTCCGATCTCAGGAGAGATCCAAAACGTACTGAAAAATATCCAGCCCCCTCCCAGCATTAGAAGGAGTGCCGACGCAGTCATCATGAGAGTCATTCGCAGCTGTCGACGAGACTCCCGGGCGGCCGAAGCCTGAGAATACTGCTGCATGCCGGTCAACGCTGCGATTTCGGGCGGAGTCTGATCGGCCTGATCAATCAACTCGCAGTGGAAATCGAGATGTTCAACATAGATTTGCAGGCAGCCCTGATCGGTCAGCAGCAGTTCTTCCATTCGGGCCAGACCTGCGTCATTGATCTGGCCGTGATAAAGGTCGTCTACCAGGCTTCGCATCTCTTCGGTGGGATGGGGGGAACGGGGGGAGAATTCAGCTGGCATCGTGCTCCCCTTGTTCAAACTTCTTCTGGACGCATTCCACTAAAGTTCGCCTGAGTCGTTTTAATTTGGAATAAACTGCGGAGACCGTCAGTCCCTTGCCCTGTGCATAATCCACCAGTGAGGTAGAGGTTCGGTAGCAGTCGGTCAGGAAACGACGATCGCGTGGAGCGAGTCTGGTCAGGCAGTTACGCAGGATTTCCCGTCGCAGTTCGAGAAGTTCGCTACTGGCGGTGCGCATTCGAACAATCCTGGCGAGTGCCTCTTCGTTGAGCCCGGTGCCTCGCCTCCGGTTTCGTTTTCGGGCGTACGTCCGGGCCACATTGAATGCAACGGTGACGGCCCATTTATGAAAATTCGTACCAGGATCAAACTCGTCGTATCTGGCCCACAAAACGACACAGACCTCTTGAATCACGTCGTCCGCATCATTGCGATTGCCCACGACCGACATGGCTGCCGCATAAAGTTCCCGGTAACTGATGGCCAGAAGGCGCAGGAATTCCGCTTCCCGTTCAGGGTTGTTCACGGAGGTTACTGAATCCGATTTTGAAGACAGAAGACTCATGGGATTCGACATTTTATTTGACAGATCACCTGAACGATGTTGAATGAGTTCGGCAATTGACTTCCCCGGATGACGCCCAGATTGTTTCGGACAGGGGTGGGGCAGATTAAAATGTGACAGATCAAAAATAAAATGGCCTCGTTCAACATAAATAAATGCCTTTCTGTTAATAACTGGGCAGGAAATTTCCTGTTTTTTGACGGAAAATCGTGATCGTATCTCACAAGTGCCCATTTCTTCAGGAGTTAAGATTTATCAGAAAGAGGCTCCTGAAGGTCATACGACAGCGAGTTTATTGATCCATTGAGTCCCCACCTGATACTCTGCATCATTCGACTTCGGTGGAACCGTTTCTCTTTTCGAATCGACGGGGGCAACTTCTACACGGAAGCAGTCCGCCTCAGACAGGATGGTGAGTGTGAACAGTTTTGATGCAGAACAGGATTTCGAAAGTTTTCCCCCTGTCAAAGAGCTATCCAAACCGCAACGGCGTGTGTTAGGAGTGTTGATCGAGAAAGCTTATACCGTTCCGGAAAGCTATCCCCTGACCATGAAATCGCTGATTGCCGGCTGTAATCAGAAAAGTAACCGCTCTCCCGTCACGAATTACACGGAAGATGCCATCATTCAGGCACTGGATGAATTGCGCAGTCTGGGACTGGTGGCGGTCGTCCACACCGAATCGGGGCGAACAGAACGTTATCGACACTACGTTCGCAAACGGTTCCCTTTCACCGAGTCTCAACTGGCGATTCTTACGGAATTGCTGTTGCGTGGTCGGCAGCAAATGGGAGAACTCCGCGCCCGGGCCAGTCGCATGGTGGCCATTGAAAGTCTTCCGGATCTGAAGAAAGAGGTGGAAGGACTGCTCGAACAAGGGTATGTTCAGATCGATGGTCCAATCGACCGACGGGGGGTGGAAATCGATCACGGTTTCTATCTTCCCAGTGAAAACGCCAAAATGGCCTATCGGGCGGAATCCGTTGATGACTCAGCACCTGAATCGGCGAATGAGGTTCCCTCTGCGCCAACAGCCTACCGGTCTGCTGCTCCCACTGCTGATGTGACTGAGGAAATCATCAGCCTGAGAGAAGCGAATCGGGAATTACGTGCGGAGTTGGAAGAATTACGACAACACGTCACGAGCTTGCAGGATGATCTCACCGACCTCCGCCAGAGTCTGGGAGCGTAGTGAGAACGTAGGCCTGACTGTCGTTTCAGGTTTGTTCAGGATGGATGTAAGGGGTCAGGATTCAGGGGTCAGAAAATGCCAGGGAAAGCAAGCAATTTCCTATCCAGTACCCACTCTTCACGATCTATTTTTTTCCTGTTGACTTCGGGACTTTTCCTCAGCAGCATGGCGTTCGCTCAACCGATGGAAGTGACAACCACTCCATCGGAAAGTGATCCGACGGAGACGTCGCCGGGGAACTTTTCGAAATCCATCCTCCTTCCCCGGGATCGCACCACAGAACGTGATCTGCAGTCCATTGTGGCGGCGATCTCGACAGAGAACTGGACTTCAGTCGCGCAGGTTCTGCATCGCCTGATGACGGTTCTTGCCAGAAATCCTTCCGATTCCAATGTGTCGGATCTGGTGGAACTTGACGGGATCGTCTGCAGTATTGATGTGGCGATCAGTCGGGTGTATGAACGTCTGCCTGCCACTGGCCGGGCGGTGGTCTTACGACTGGTCGAACCGATTGCCAAAGAGGAACTGGCAGCGGCGGTGCGTGCGCAGAATGCCCCGGCAATTCAACAGGTGGCGCGACGCTATCGCTTTACCAATGCCGGAGAGCAGGCACGCGATCTTTACCGTCAGCTCCTGCATGATCAGGGGCGTTTTTTATCGGGGGGAAATGCACAAAATCCCACCGGAAAGAACGACGACACAGTAAAGAACGATGATACAGAAATCCGCAACGGCTGGTCTCATTCCGTGGAGACCGATCCCGTCACTCGGCAAACGGTGGATAAAGCCTATCGTTTCCTTCGTCAAAGCGGAGCAAACCCCTTCCCCACTGCCAATCTGATTGGAAGCGGACATGTCCTGCTGGCCTCTCTGGCGGGAGAACGTGTCGCTCTGGAACCGCAGACCGGCAAGGTCTTGTGGTCGCGTCCTGTTCCGGGATATGGCGCCGAATGGTATCTACTCCCCGGGAATCTGGGGGATGCGAATCGTGCCCGACTGTTCACTCTGGCTGTGGCCCGACGGGTCTTTGGAGAAGCTGTCTATGCCAGTGCGGCGATGGATGATTCCCGCTGTTTCTTCCTCGAATCGACCATGGATGAAGTGGTCCCTGTCGACGACTCCTCGGAAGCCTCTTCGACGCGGAACGAATTTACTCATCCGTTTCCGGCGAACCGTCTTGTCTGTGTGGATCAGCGAACCGGGGAAACGCTCTGGACTCTCCCTTCCGCACCGGAGCATTCCATTTTCTATGCCGGAACTCCGGTTGTTTCAGATGGGGCGCTCTGGATTCTTGGGGAATCGCGTGACACGCAGGCAATGACACTCTATCAGTACGATGCTGCGACGGGAGGACTGATGGATTCCCTGAACGTGGCTCAAGCGAAGCTGTCGATCAGCAACGATGCCCGTCGTCAGGAGATTGACTGTCAGGTTGTGATTGACGGAGATCAGGTGATCTGTCCGACAGCGGCCGGAGGACTGTTTGCCGTCGATCGTCTGACAGGTGACATGCTCTGGGCGCACCGGTTTGCCAGAAACGACGCGATTGAACTTCCTCAGGATGGGGAAACTCCTTTACATCGTTCGGGGTTCGGTCACTGGGACGGATGGCAGGGAATTCAATTGTTTCCGGTCGATCAACTACTGGTGGTCGTCAGCCCGGAACAGGATCATGTGCTGGTCGTTGATAAACGTCTGGGAAAACGGTTGTGGAGTGTAGAGTGTCCGGCAGGACTGCATGTCGCCTGCGCGGATTCAATCCATGGAGTTGTTGTCGTCAGCAAGTCGACGGTGGACGCCTACGATCTCACTTCTGGAAAGCCGATCTGGTCGGCGATGATTCCCCATCCGGCCGGACGAGGAGTCTTCGGCAACAACATCAACACCGCCGGGTTGACGTCGCGTGGATTGAAAGCCGAAGGGAAGCCATCTTCCGGAAATCTCTCCTATCTGTTTCCGATTCTGATGAACGGGGTCGCGTCTCTGGATCTGAGAACAGGAGTCGTCGAGACCGATCTGGCGTCGGTCTCTGCGTTCACTTCCCCTGATGAGGTGCTTCCTGTTTCGATGTGGCCGCGTCGTCTGGTTCAAGTGGGATCGCTGCTGTACGAAGTTCGTGCGAACAGTGTTGTTCAACTGGGGAACGTGAAGAACGGAGGATTGAATGAATCGTTGGATTCATTGGTCCAGACCGTTCGTCAACAGTTCCGATCTGGCAATAACAGTGCAGCAATGCAACTCCTGAATGATGACATTCAATCGAATTCAGAGGATCCCACACGTCGCAGAACCGCGTTATCACTGCTCCGGGAACAACTCTTTCAAACAAAGAATGTCGAAGAACACAAAGAGTTCGTCACCGCAATGGAACGATTCCCGCTGAGTCCTGCAGAACGAACGTCATGGAAACGGGAACAGGCGGAATCGGCCTTGCAGCATCAGGATTTCGCCAGCTTTGCCACCTGCTGGTTGCTGGCGACCGACGAAGAACTTGAATCCCTGTTGACGGCCCCCGACCAGAATTCACGTGTCCGGTTTGATCGCTGGTTTCAACAAACCGCCCGGCAAGTGGCCGCATCACACCCGGTTCAACTGCACGAAGCCATGCATCAGGCGTTGACACTGGCTCAGAAAGATTGGGAACCTGCGGAACAACAGCGTCAGACACATCAGCGTCAGACACATCGTCTGGCGAAACGGCTTGGTCAGACACCGTGGGGAAACTCGTTGCGGATCACAGAAATTCCGGAGTTTCCGGAGATCAGAGATTTGCTTGCGTATCAGTTTGCATTGAAAATTCAGGCTGAAACCGCCGACCCACAGTTCGCTGCCGGCGCGGCCTATCGGCTGTTCCAACTGTATCAGCAACGGGACTGTGAGCTGGATGCCGTGCGCTGGTTGAATCACCTCGGACGATTCGATCCTGATTTGCGATTACCTGACGGATTCACCGTCAGTGAGGTCTGCAGCGCCGCTGTTCCGGAGTTTCAACGGATGATCGACACGGCCTCGCATCTGGCTCTCTGGCCGGAAGGCTCCCCTCAAACAGAGGCGAAGACGCGAATTTCGCGTGAGGTGTATCTTGTTCCGATGAAGGTTCCTGACTTCATGGAAACCGGCTTTGAACGTCTGGCGGTTGAACTCGATTACCCGGCCCGGCAGGCAGTTCGTTTCAGCGGCAGTCGCTGGCCACGGGCATGGTACTGCCAGTTGCCTGTCGATATCCGGAAGGCACATCTCGAAGAACATCTCGATCGTTGCGTGGGGATCGAACAGATGCTCATCGTTCAGAGCGGCACCAGTCTGTTCGGGGTCTCTCCGTTCGATCTGAGTGGAAAACCTCGAGCCCGGTTGATCTGGCCTTCCGCTGAAGACTCTGGCGAAACCCTGGGAGAACGTGACGTCTTCACTCTTACGGCGCTGAATGAAGCGTTGCCGGATCGTCCGGGATTCTCCTCGCCGGTCCTTCGGCGACTGGATGAATTTTATCATCCTGTCGCTTCCGTTGGGCCGGTTCGCGCCGGTTATGTCTGCCGTCAACAACAGGGAATGCTGGTCGCGATCGACACCGCAACCGGCGAGGAATTGTGGCGCCGATATGATCTGCCGCGCCGCTCGGAATGTTATGGAGATGATGAACAGGTGGCAGTCGTCTCCGCAGAAGAGGGGGACATTTTCTTCTATAGCGCCATCGACGGACGGTTGCTGCACACTCGACCACGAACATATCAGCCTGACGATGTTGTCGCCGCACAAGGCTTTGATCTGATGCTGATTCAGGGAGATCTGCAAAGCTCCACGAGTCTCTATGATGGAGACCGTGAGTCCCAACCATCAGCGTCTGTTCTGTCCGATGTGATCGTGCGTCGTTTGAATCTGCAATCAGGAAAGACCCATTGGGAACGGCGATGGGAAAGTCGCTCCCTGCCGTTCGAAGTGGATGAACGCTGGATGGGAATCCTCACCCCCGGCAATCAGGTGGAGTTGTTCGATCAGCAGACCGGAAACACGGTCTCCACACATACCATGGAATTCCCGAATCCGGTCGAACGGGTTTACAGCACTGTTTTTGATACCGATGTGTTGCTGATGTTTTCAGAACCGGTGGAGAACCTGCGATATCGTCGTTTGAGTCAGATTCGTGGCGGTTACCGGCGTCCCTGGGTAAAAGGAAAACTGGTTTGCATCGATCGGGAAACAGGGGCTTTGCGGTGGACATTGACTCTGGAAGAAACAGAGCTTCCGCTGGATCAGCCCCCGGAATTGCCGGTGGTCATCACCGCAGAATATCGTTCTCCCGGCTATTCGTCAGACATCACTGCGACGGAAGAAGAAATGGAGGAAGTGACGGAACCAGAGCCGATGAAGGAGGAAATTCCTGAGAAGTCAGGCGTGATCATTCGCTGCTATGACCGCCGTTCCGGAAACCTGCTGCACGAGATTCACGACGCCGATGAAACACTTCCGAGCTACACTATTCTGGGAAACCGCTTGAAGCGTTCCGTTCAGGTTCAGACATTACGCACGCGATTGGATCTGAACTACTCTTCGGTGCCGTAAGATGAGGAGTTCGCATAATTCGCTGGCCCCTGAATCCTGACCCCTTCCCCCTTCTTTCAAATTCACTCCTCGGGTTCTCCTAATGGCGGAAAAACGGGTTTCGGGTGGGAGGTGTCCACGAATCCCACGGTCTTGGGGACTTCGATTTCCAGTTCTGCATCCCCGGTGATCAGGCGGGCGTCACGAGCATTGAGCAGCCAGTTCCAGAACCAGCTTGCCAGAACCTGTAATCGATTCCGAAACCCCACAAGAAAGACGATATGTATGAGTCCCCAGACCACCCAGGCCGGAAAGCCGCCGAACTTCAGTCTGCCGATCTGAGCTACTGCTTTCGACTTCCCGATAATCGCCATGGACCCCTTATCGTGATAACGAAACGGGGGACGTTGTTCCGGCGTCTGCTTGCCGAGGAGCTCTCTGGTGATCTGTACTCCTGCATAATGTCCCATCTGAATGCCTCCCTGAGCGACACCGGGGACCTGTTGTTTCGTATCATCGGAAACAGCAGCGGCCATGTCTCCCACAACAAAAACTTCCGGGTGTCCAGGGATCGACAAATCGGGGCCGACGATCACACGTCCACTTCGATCAAGCGGAACTCCCAGCAACTGACCTAACGGACTCGCCTTCACCCCTGCCGCCCAGAAGACATTTCTCACCGGAACGAATTCCTCACCAATATAGAGCCCCTTGGAAGTGATGTTGGTAACTTGTGCATTCAGTCGGACTTCCACTCCCATCCGTTTCAGATCGCGCTCCGCTTTCTGACTGAGTTCCGGTGCGAAGGACGGGAGAATACGGTCCATTCCCTGAAAGAGGATGACACGAGTCGTGCGGGTGTCGATGTTTTTATAATCTCTGGGGAGCGTCTTTCCTGCGATTTCTTTAATCGCCCCGGCCAGTTCCACCCCCGTCGGACCGGCTCCCACGATGGCAAATGTCAACGCGGCATGTCGGGCCTGCTCGCTCCCTTCATACTCCGCACTTTCATAAGCCAGTAAGATACGCCGACGAAGTCCCGTCGCATCTTCCAGGCTCTTTAATCCCGGGGCGACGTGTGCCCATTCATCGTGACCGAAATACGCATGAGTCGCCCCCGCCGCGAGAATCAGATAATCGTAATGGGCAAAACCACGCGCGACATAGAGACGCTTCTGCGAGACATCAATTCCAGTCACTTCGGCCAGGGCGACCTGACAGTTTTTCTGGTTCCGCAGGATCGATCGGATTGAAGCACTGATGTCCGCTGGAGAGAGCGCGGCGGTCGCCACCTGATAGAGCAGCGGTTGAAAGACGTGATGGTTCTTCCGATCCAGCAACGCGACTTCTGCCGGAGACTTTGCCAGAGCCTTCGCCGCCGCCAGTCCTCCAAAACCTCCTCCGACAATAAACACCTGAGGGAGTTGCTGTCCGGGATTTTTCATAAAAGAGCCTTAGATGTATCAGTTTTTGCGGATTAAACTGTGTCTCGCATGTCGACCCACAATCTACGGTAAATAAATGGTATTCGGAAAGCTCTTCTCTCCAGTGACCCGAGTTTGTCGCTGAGGTTCTTCTTAATTCCTGGTTGCGGCGGGAATGCCAAAAAAATCCCCTCAATTCAAGAAATTTCTGGATTGACAAATCTCTTTTACTGAATTTAATATTCGCGACAAGAGTGGTAGTTTATATCGACAAACTATCTGGTCGATGTGTTTGACCCCGGGGATTCTTGTGTCGATGGTTCACTGCACAGGTGGAGATTTCACTCTGAACGACAGATTGCAAAACAGGTTACGATGAATTCGATCGATCGTGTGGAATCTGGATTGCCCTCTGTCAGGAGAAAATGGACGCATCTGTGAACTGAAAGTGAGACGCTCTCATGTCACACCCCCGAAGAATCCCCGATGTCTTGTTTCTGAAGAAATTCAAGTTTTATCGCTCCGGGTTCACCTTGATTGAACTCCTTGTGGTCATTGCCGTGATTGCGATTCTGATCGCTCTGCTTTTGCCGGCGGTACAGCAGGCGCGTGAAGCGGCCCGACGTTCTCAGTGTAAGAACAATCTCAAGCAGATTGGGCTGGCATTGCACAACTATCATGATGTGCATAGCGCGTTTCCTCCCGGCTGGATCCAGATGGCCAGCGCGACGAATTATGATCACGCGACTGCAACTGTTCTGGCTGGAGGATTCAAAGTTGTTCCAACCCTGAGCCTGGAATCCTGGGGATGGCCTGCGTTCTTGCTGCCGTTCCTCGATCAAGGGGCATTGTATGAACGAACGATTGGACAGAACGTTCGGCTTGAAGATGAAAGCGGGGCAGATGGTGCAGCCAGACTGTCACTGGGAATCTATCGATGTCCGTCTGATTTTGCCCCTAAAGTCCGTTCAAATGTCAATTCATATCTGGTTGCGGCGACTTCGAACTATGCCGGAAACATAGGTCATATCGGGGCATCCAACGATCAGGATATCGCCGGAACAGGGACTACGCGTCTGACTGGGCTCTTCTTTGGACACAGCCGCATCCGCATGCGGGATGTCACCGACGGAACAAGCAATACCATTGCCGTCGGGGAGAGCGCCTATATGGAAGGGCAAACCCATATTCGCGGAAAGACCTGGGCGGGATGCGTCAGAGGCGGAACCGGAGCATGTCCCCGTGATCTTCTCTGTAGTGGATCAGTCGCTATTAACGGATTGCGAACAGGCCATGTTCAACGTGAGGTCTTCCTCAGCCAGCACACCGGAGGGTCTCACTTTACATTGGCAGATGGCTCGGTCCGATTCATCAGCGAGCATATCCACTTTTCGAGCGCGAACAGTAACGTAAATAGCACTTATCGCCAGCTTCTCAGTCGCGATGATGGCCAGGTTGTCGGCCAGTTCTAAGACACCCCCATTCTATTCTTACTTCACCGAACATCTCTAATAATATTTCGCTTGCTATTCAGTGCAAGCAAGCGAAATTAAAGGGTCTCAACTCATGCGATTTCGTACATATCGACGTACGGCGTTTACATTAATTGAACTTCTCGTTGTGGTGGCAATTATCGCGATTCTGGTCGCGTTACTCCTCCCTGCGGTACAGCAGGCGCGGGAATCGGCACGGCGAACGCAATGTAAAAGTAATCTGAAACAAATCGGCCTGGCGCTGGTGAACTATCACGATGTTCATAATGCTTTTCCTCCAGGCTGGGTGCAGATGAAAAGTGCGACCAACTATAACACGAGCCTGGGGGCCATCTCTCCTGACGGAGCGAATGTTGACGGATTCACTTCAACTGGTTTTCTACACTATTCGACACAGACCGACCTGGTTTCCTGGGGATGGCCCGCATTCCTGTTACCATATGTTGATCAAATCTCACTCTATCAGCAAACAATCGGTCAGAATGTCCGCCTCGAAGATGTTGATGGGACAGGCGAGATCGCACAAACTCCTCTGTCGATTTATCGCTGCCCTTCTGATTCAGGTGCACCGAAGATCCGAAATGCAGGTGGGAGGGCTTTAAATACCGCGATATCCAATTACGCAGGGAACCTTGGGCACCGACAGGTGAATACTGGAGATATCGGTGGCCGGTCTGGACAAACGACGGGACTGTTCTGGGGAAACAGCCGAGTCCGTATTCGAGACATTACTGATGGCGCAAGCAACACCATCATTGTCGGAGAGGCAGCGTATCAGCACGGCTCTACTGTCTGGGGAGCAAAAGCATGGGCTGGTGCGAAAAGAGGTGCTAATCCCGACGGAATCAGAGACCTCCTCTGCACCGGGCGGCAAGCGATGAATGCCGCTAATGCCAGTGGTTCGGAAATACCGGAAACCTTTAACAGCCATCACACAGCAGGAGCACATTTTGTGTTAGGTGATGGTTCCGTTCGTTTCATCAGCGAGCATATTCATTACATCTCTGGAAATACTTTAAGCAGTACGTACAAGTACCTTCTCAACCGTGAAGATGGTCAAGTCGTCGGCCAGTTCTAGGTTGGCGATGTTGCTTCTGGGTACGCTCTAAACACAATATAAAATGAAGTCACCCTTTCTCATGTTTTTACGACACTTTTACCTATGCCAGATTCTAAACGGATACGTCTGGTTCTCCTTGGTTTTGGTCACAATTACTCTCATCGGTTGTGGTCGAGACAGTGGTCCTCAGTTTGGAACTGTCACCGGAACGGTCACTCTGGATGGCGAACCCCTGCCCTATGCCAAAATCGAGTTTCAACCGGAAGGAAAGCGTTCTTCGGCGGGGATCACGGACGCTAAGGGAAAGTATGAACTGGGGTATTCCTTCTCCAGATCAGGAGCCATCACCGGACCACACTCGGTCTGGATTGTGATGGCTCCTGCGAACGAAATCGATCGCCCGGAAGGAGCGGTCATTGAGATCCCCAAAGTGAAGCTTCCCAAAAAATACAACGAGCAAACCGAGTTGGCGGCCGACGTCAAGAAAGGAAAGAACACCATCAACTTTGATCTCACGCTGAAGTGATGAGGCTATTCGCTTCGACTTGCGCCCCGGATTGCGTACACTTTCGGTTCTATTGATATTTTAGCGCCGCGACAAAACTTCTCAGATTTTAAAATTCCCTTTCCGCGAGCGGATTGGGGCAAGTTTTGTCAGACGTTCTCAATCACCTGAACCGGAAGCACTCATGTCCTACCTGGCTGCCTTGGCAAAGTACGATACTCCGACGGTTTGCAATGTGATTGAACTGTTTGATGTCCGCCCGCGTAATGCCGGATATATGAATGGTTCGATCAAGTCCTGTTTTCCAAATCTGCCGCCGATGGTGGGGTATGCACTCACTTCCACTTTTCGCAGCATGTCTCCCCCTCCCAACGGAGCGGAGTATTCCGGGTTGACCGATCAGGTGGAACGGTTTGCCGAATTGCCGGGACCGCCGGTGATTGTGTTTCAGGATCTGGATGATCCCGTCGCTGCGGCCACATTCGGCGAAGTGATGTGTACGATGTATCAGTCGTTTGGTTCGACCGGATTGATCACTTCGGGAGCAGGTCGCGATCTGGATCAGGTCCGTCCGTTGAACTATCCCGTCTTCACGCAAGGGACCATCTGTTCCCACGGATACTGCCATATTCCGCAGATCAACGTTCCGGTGACTGTGGGAGGAATCAGCATCGAACCCGGCATGCTGATTCATGGAGACTGCAACGGCGTGACGACCATTCCACACGACATTGCCAGCGAAATCCCGGACGCCTGTGCCGAGCTGATGGCGGCCGAGCAAGTGGTTCTGGATTACTGCCGAAGTGAATCACGCACTCCGAAAGGATTGATCGCCGCCCGAAAAGAGTGCGGTGAACTCATCAGTGTTCTGGCAAAAAGACTGCGTCGAAAATAGAGCAAAGAGAAAAGAACCAAATTCGAAATTCTAAGAACCAAAAATTGGTCTTCGTAGTGGATCAACGAAGAATGTCTTCTCTTCTGGTTCTTTGAATTTGGTTCTTCTTCTGTTTTGAGACGGGCCGTTCGAGACGAGCCCGATTTTCAGGATCAATACCTGGAATTTCGGGCCGTCGATGCTGTTGTCATGTTGCTGGAGATGCCCGTTCCGGCTTCGTCGTAAACGGCGCGGAGTGACTCAATTCGAGAGGCACAGGCTTCACGAGGACGGGCGACCACTTCATCGCCTGGACGCAAACCGGCGCGAATCTCCACCTGGGTTTCGTTCGCCAGTCCTGTTTCCACGTCACAGACTTCAATCTGTTCACCGCGGCGGACAAAGGCCACCTTACGGCCATCGATTCCGACAACGGTCTCCAGCGGGGCGATGACCGCGTCTGTATTCTGGCCGACAAGAATACGAGTCTGGGCTGACATTCCCGGTGCGAGAAGTTCAATCACATCCGGAGCGGCTTCGATTCCGACAATGACTTCGTAATCCCGCAGATTGTAGTGAGGATACAAACCCATCTGTGGAACGGAGCCACGACGGGTGATACGTCCGGTCAATTGCAGGCCGGAATGGGCGTCCACCTGAATGACTGCCGTTTGTCCGATTTCCACCTGACGGATCTTGGATTCGTGGAGACGAACAACCACTTCCAGCCGACTCCGATCCGGAATCTGGACCAGCGGTTGCAGATAGCGCACCAGATCCCCGACCAGAACGGTGACCGTCGAACGACTTCCTGCGCGGGCATGAAGAACCTGTCCCGACTGTTTCGCGCGAATAGTACACGCGGCAATGTTCTTGTTGAGTCGATTCAGAAAATGCTGGTGGGCATTACAGGCGCGGGTCCAGGCTTGAATCCGAATCTTTCCGTTCAGGAGGGCCGCGTTTGCTCGCAGTCTGGCCCGTTCGAGGGCGCGTTCCGCTTCCTCCTGCTTCGCGATCAGTTCAATCATTTTGCGGTCACGACTGTACCGGTCCAGCGTGATGAACCGGTTCTTTTCGTTCAGGAGAATCTGCTCCTTGCGCATCAGGTCGAGCCGGTCTGCTTCGCGTTCGGAGACATCTTTGTAGCCCAGTTCCACCATGCGAACTGTGTACTCATACTTCTTCTGGGCATATTCCAGATTGGCCTGAGCAACGACAATTTTTTCTTCGATCTGATGCTTTTCCTGAGTGGCCTGCGCCAGCTTGTAACCGGCGAGCTCCAGTCTGGAAAGAACCAGCGTCAGTTGAGCAGCGGCGATGGCACTTTCGTTCGCCAGTTCCTGCACCATGAGATTGGTTTTCACGGTTTGCAGGCTGGTCTGCGCCTTCATTGCCAGAACTTCACGTTGTCTGGCGCGTTGTTCCAGTATCGAGGAGTCGAGCAAGGCGACGATGTCCCCTTTTTCGACGTATGTTCCTTCATCCGCAATCCAGAGAAGGTTGACACTCCATTCGCAATGACTGGTGATGGATTTTGTCGAGGAGCTCTGCAGCTCTCCCCGCTCGTTCAGAGCGACTTCCATCAGTCCTTGTTCGATCTGATGGAATCCATCGGCAGGAATCCGATTGAACTGGTTCCCGATTCCGAAACTCATCATCGGCATCATGGCCAGTCCGGCAAATGTTCCCAACCCCAGTAAAGACAGGGCGAGAAACCGGCGACCGTGGCACGTCCTGTGGTGTGAAGTGGCCTTCATCACGACGGTCCTTAATTGTATCAGTCACACACAGACGAAATCAGCAGGAGGGAAATTCGTGGTCATCAGTCCTGAATTCAGGGATGAAGAACAGGTTGCGAGTAATACAACGATGTTCGAACATCAATCAAAGCCAAGTCTTAAACCACAGGTACGTCTGGTGCTTCTGAATGGAAGGAAATAAAAGGCTGGCAGCAATCACGCTCCCCGTCATGAGGAGACTTGCGGATTATGGGAAAGACCTGAAAACAATCGATCCATTCGGAAACTCGAAAGATCACGCTGCAAACATTCCCAATCACCGCAGACTGCTGAAGTTCTTCTGGAAGGATCATAACTTCTGATACTGAACCCGGCGAACCGAATTCGACCATAAGCAAAAGATTATGGAAAATTACTTGATTCAACAACCCAATTGCTCATCGTCTGCAACACAATCGTCAGAACGGTAACAGATCTTGAGATCGGCAGAATTCGCACTGAGTGATTGTTTTGTAACCCATTTTATTTCAGTGGGTTATGTCTGAATGGTCGCCAATGAGACAGGAGCAGGATTCAGAAAGCAGAGAACATGACAGAAAATGATGTGATCTCCACATTCCCCACTTTGCCCCGTACCTCAGCGTTACGACAGCTTCAAGGCATCAGACAACTCGCAGGATTTGCGCGACAGGCGGTAAATCGCGTTCACCAGATTGAAACCGTCAATCGGTTTGGACTGGTATTCGTCGCATCCCGCTTCCAGGCATTCCTGTCGGTCCAGTTCCATATTGCCCGCGGTCAGAGCAAGAATCGGGTGATGGAATCCCAATTGACGCAGGTGCCGTGTGGCAGACAGGCCATCCAGTCCCGGCATTGCTACATCCATGACAACAACATCATACGCACGAGTGTCCACTTCCGATGTTGTGGCAATCATTGACAGCGCCTGAACGCCATCTTCTGCGAGAGAAACTGCGGCTCCCGCATCCCTGAGAATATGATCGACAACAAATCGGGCATCTCGTCGATCATCAACAAACAGCACATGAAGTCCGTCCAGTCGTGTTGACACAATCGTCCTCCTACCTGACTGCTTTGAGGCAACTTGTTCCTGTGAGATCTGATGGAGATTCCGTTACAGGAACATCAGCATTGAAACCATTCAGGCCACAATAAGAACATTCATGACTGCATGAACGTCCGAATGCACACCGTTGCGACCTGATGCTGTGCCCCTCTCGCCACGTCCAGGAATGATCACAAAAGGGGCATTCCCAGAGGCGCGACCGACCCAGAATGGATCGGCCCTACTTGATTTGGTGATTGTCGGTTCTTCCCAGCGGAATGTAAAGTGGTTACTCACCAAAGTGGTACAAGTGACGTGTGAATCGCCAGTTATGTGGCGATTTTTTTTCGGGAAGAACCAGTCGATTCGTTCCCGATCAGGTCGGCCCTGCTTTTCGGATCGCAGGCAATCAGGGAAATCCGGGTAATCATCCGGGAGAACACCAATTTTTATCTGCACAGGCCCCATCAAAATTGTTTAGGATCATGCAATTGGGCATGAAGGAGAAATTCGTTGGCTATCGATCGGGTCGAAGATCTCGAACTGGAACTGCTGCTGGAATCGATCTATCGACAGTATCATTACGATTTTCGTGGCTATTCGCTCGCCTCAATCAAGCGACGGCTGCAGCAGGCTCGTGAGCGTTTTGGATGCAGCACGTTTTCGCAGCTTCAGGATCGCGTTCTGCATGACCCCACCGTTCTCACTGAACTGCTGAGTTACCTGACCATTCAGGTCAGCGAACTGTTTCGGGATCCCGACTACTTTCGGGCGATCCGGGAGCATGTTGTTCCTCATTTGCGGACATACCCTTCCCTGAAAATCTGGGTCGCCGGATGTGCCGAGGGGGAGGAACTCTATTCGCTGGCGATTCTTTTCCGGGAGGAAGGACTCGAGGACCGGACCCTCTTCTATGGAACAGATATCAATCCCACGGCTTTGAAAAAAGCGGAAGCAGGATGTTACAGCGTTGATCGAATTCCGCTGTTCACCGAGAACCACAGGAAGTCCGGAGGAAAGTCTTCACTCTCGGACTATTACACGGCGGCCTATGGAAGTGTGATGTTTGACAAGAGTCTGCGTCGCCGTGTGGTCTTTTCGGATCACAGCCTGGTTTCAGATGCTGTTTTCGCGGAGGTGCAGTTTATCTCCTGTCGGAACGTCCTGATTTATTTTCGTTCAGAGTTGCAGGATCGTGCCATTGGTCTGTTCCGTGATTCTCTGTCCCGAAAAGGTTTTCTGGGACTGGGAGCAAAGGAAAGTCTGAGGTTTTCCAGACACGCTCAGGATTTTATGGAATTCGATCGGAAGGAACGGATCTATCAGCTTGGAGGAAGTATCATGATCAGACCATGATCAGATGGAATCCATTTACTGATCGTGTCTTGTAAATTCACTGTCCCATCATCGGCAGGGGCATCATGTTTCATCGTCAGATCGATGCTGTAGTGATTGGTGCTTCTGCGGGAGCCATTGAAGCTCTTTCGGGAATTTTGACAAAGTTGCCAGAAGGTTTTTCGATCCCCATTCTCATCGTTGTTCATCTCCCGATGGATCGGGATAACGCCATTGTCGACCTGTTTCGCCGCAAGTGTCAAATCCCGGTCTGGGAAGCCGAAGACAAGGGGCCGATCCGAGCAGGAAAAATCTATTTCGCTCCCCCTGATTACCATTTGCTCATCGAGCAGGATGCGAGTTTTTCTCTGTCGACGGAACCACTGGTCAATTTTTCCCGCCCGTCGATTGATGTTCTG
>DATMFC010000068.1:0-1894 GCA_035556335.1 Planctomicrobium sp.
TGACACCTGAATCCAGATTCCCATTGTTTTCGGGGAGTCGTTCTCCAGCACGGGGCCGAACTCGATCTGTGGATTAGCCACGATGGCTTCTTTGAAAGCTTCAAGAATCTGGAGTCGTTCGGCTTCGGTCATTGCACCTCCATGCCATCGTCAAGCCTGAGTGTGAATGGTTGCCAATCGTCTGGTGGATTAATGCAGGCGTTGCCGTATATCAGTCCATTTTCGATGTTTAAGATTTCGACACCATCAATCGCAACGGCACGTCTCCAGAGTTCATTGCCTTTAGGATCGATCGCAACGACGTCGAAGTAGGTGCAGATCAGGACCATTCTCCCCTCTGGAGAAATTACACCTGTTGTGCCGGTATCAGATAGGTGTTTCCAGGCATCCGGAATTTCAGGATTGACGAAATATGTCGCACCCATCGCGAAAAGAATGACTGATTTTGCTTCTTCCCAGATTGTCGCTGAAGTGGCATAGCCGAAACCTGTTTGAGCATTGGCAAGCCATGATTCGGAAGTGTCCGACACAATCCGGAAGACACAGCCCTCCGACCATGGAGTTGGATTCCCACGGTGAAGGTGAATAGGTCTGGGGCCTGTGCCATACAGTCCGGGTTCGAGAATCACTTCCATACTTGTGTGCTCTGTTTTGTGCGAGTTGTTGATTTCTGATTTTATATTACTGCGTGATACTTGTTCCTTTCCAGAAAGGTTCGCGTCCTGCCGTCCTTGTGCATGAAAATCCATTAAGCCACTATTAGCGATCAGGGGCTTCCTGCAAAGAAGAGCCGCTTCAAGACCAGAACAGTTCCGAGTCCCCAAAAGACCAGAGACAGTCCCGTGTGTTCGATCAGGAACTGTTCCGGAGTTTTCCAAAAGATGAGGAAGCAAGGGGTGGCCAGGATCAGACCGGCGATCATTCCCAGAACGGTTACGAGCATGATCAGCAGTGGAAACGTGTAATAAATCACGAGGCCTCTGCTGAGGGCATCCACGAAGTCACCGGGGCGTCGATCTTCAGTCATCGTCTGTCTTTCTCTGGTGGTGTGTGTCAACTTGGATCGGTCTCAGATTGGGGTGGGTGGCATCGAGCAGATTTAGAAACGCTCGGCGACGTACCACTTCTGCTCGTGCGAGTTCCAGGTGAGGCGGTACGTTGTCACTTTCTCCAGCGGTGTTCCCGCTTCTGATTTCCACTCGATCGCGACGTTGAACTTATAGGCGGGCCAGTCTTTCCAGTTCTCGGAAAGCTCCGAGGCACGGTCGAATGCGAGGGGGTCAGGTTCGTCAATGGTGATGCTGCGGATGTCGTAGCTGATCGGTGCTTGCAGGCTTTTGATGCGAGAGTCCATCGTCGTGACTTCGCTTTCTTGTCCGGCGATCCACTTCTGGAATTCGCTGTCGAAATGGGCCTGAGCGGCTGCTTGAGAACCGACCGGACCAGTACCGCAACCGGAAATCAGAGACAGGCAAAGTAGAGCGAGAGAGAGAATCATCAGGCGTTGCATCAGTAAGCTCCTTGTGGGTGAGAGAATGTTTCTGCTCTATCTACCCGAAGGGACTGACAGACGCGGGACAGCCAATTATTGATTCAGTGAGATCCCGGCTTGGAGTGTCTTCACGAACCGTTCCTTGAGTTCGTCCGGTTGGACGATCTTCACCTGTCCGGTCCAGGTCAGAATCCACCGCAGGATTTCTTCGAGACCGTCCACGGTGAATGTCATTGTGAGGGAGCCGTCGCGGTGCTTTTTCACCTGTTGAGTGTCATGCCACTCCGTTTCTGTGACGATCGGAGCCGCTTCCGCAGAGAACCGCAGTTCGATGCCATAGCTGGTCTCTCCGCGATAGACCGCCCAGGCATTTCCGAAATACTGACGAAGATCGAAGTTCTC
>DATMFC010000069.1:0-1581 GCA_035556335.1 Planctomicrobium sp.
ATACCAGAGCAGACTTCGCTAAAAAATCTTGGTCCGGATTTCGCTTTCAGATATCCTTACCCTGGATAACAGCACCATCGGCGTATTGCTCTCTGCCTCACGAATACGCCCCATCGGTTTGTGGATGTCCGCCCGCGACCGGTTCCACCTCCGTTCTCTGCTCGCGAGCACCGATCAGCTACTCCCAGCAGACCAGTCGTTCCTTGCGTGCATCGGTCACATCGACCGACCTCTTGAGGTCTGGTCAGTCAAACTACATGGCGTTCACGACGCAATGACCATAAATTTCTGCAGCGGAATTGAGAGCGAATGTTGCAATGAAGCCTGGGAGGGAGAAAGACATCCAGTCCGCTCGATGCGAAGTCGGTCGAGGATCGATTGGCGGTCACAACGAGTTCAAGGAAAAATGCCAGAAAGACGGTAACCGTTGACCGAGCTGTCTGGCAAAATCCACCTGAATTCAGAGATCATCCTGTGGGAAAAGGAAGCGGCACATCATTCAAGGCGTCCTCTCTTTCGAAGGACGTTCAACCATTCTTCAGCGATTCCAACCACAACTCGGGAGTTCAGCGACTCCTCCAACTGGCGGCGCTTCGTTTCCGGGCGGGTGTGGGTGTAGATGCCGGTCATGCCCAGTGGTTGTTTGCGGGAATCATTCCCAGCGCATGTCCCATCAACTCGCTCCGGATCAGCGGATCGACGTTCGCATCCTGCAAGGTCGTGGCAAACAGATGCCGCAACATTTTCGGGGAAGTGAAATTTCCAAGTTCGGCCGATTCGCAAACCTGGATGAGTTCATTTCGAATTCGGTCCGTCCGAACGATCCCAGCATCCACCCAGACCGTTCTGCGGGTTTTCAACTGTGCCGTCCGAGTCAGTGGCGTCTCTGAATTCGCCTTGGCTCCTTCCAGGCGTCTCTCCGCCTCCCGGACGAGTTGCTCCGATGTCATTCCCTCCAGCAGCGGTTTGATGGAGCCTGAGTAAAATCGACGGCGACGAAACAACATTCCGGAAGAATGGGAAAGAGTTGCCACTCTCAAAACCCGTCGCAGTACAGGGTGGATCGGAATCGTTCGCTCTCGCCGCGTCTTGATCTGCCATCCCAGCTCCGGACGGTTCCGAATCACCAGTTCGTCAAACTCTATCCCAGTATCCTCCGGGAACAGAAGGTGAGCCAATTCACCTGGCCGCATCCCGGTCAGCATCAATGTCAGGAACAGGGGAAACTGCCACTCATCACAGGCCAGCAGGAATTTCCGTTCCTCTTCAGGCACAAATAACCGAATCGGCTTGGAGTTCTCGATCGGCATCCGATCGACATTCAATGCCGAAAACGGATTGTCCGCATACGGGGGAAGATGTCGCTTCTGGATAGCGAAGGCAAACAGGGAACGGCAGGTCTGCAGGATGAACTGAATCCCTTTGTCTCTCAAGGTCCGGAGCGGAGCGTTCGGGTGTCCGTTGGGATGAACCTCAATGGTCCTCAAGTATCGCACGAACAATTCGGCGTGATCGGAGCGGAACTGAGAGGTTAGTTGGGGAATTCGGGATGTCTTGGTGAATACCAGGAGATGATCCGTC
>DATMFC010000070.1:0-31268 GCA_035556335.1 Planctomicrobium sp.
GCCCGCAGATTCCAATGATCCTGGATGTTCTCGATGGATATCGAGTGCCGACCGCCTCCTGCCCCGGGTGGGAAGCGGATGATGTCATTGCCACGATGGCGGTTCGGGCCGCGATCGATGGTTTTGACGTGAGAATTGTCAGCAATGACAAAGATCTTCGACAGCTCATCACGCCGCAGATCAAGCTGTATCACATTCGCAAGAAGCAGTTCATGGATGAGCAGCATCTTCTTCAGGAATGGGGAATCCGCCCGGATCAGGTGATTGATTTTCAATCACTCGTTGGTGATTCCGTCGACAATGTTCCTGGAGTGCCGGGTGTTGGTCCGAAAACGGCACGGACGCTGCTTGAGCGTTTTGAAACACTGGAAGCGGTTCTCGACCATGCGGATCAGGCTCCCGGCAAGAAACTCGCAGAGAATCTGAAAACGTTTCGCGATCAGGCGCTTATGAGCCGTGAGCTGGTTCGTTTGCGTACCGATCTGGTCTGTGACATGAACTGGGAGAACTATGTTGTTCGTGAGCCGAATGTTCCTCGACTCTTCGAGTTGTTCACCGATTATGGATTTCGTCGTTACGCAGAGGCGATGCAGGCGGTGACGCTCCCGCCGGCACGAGTCACCGGGCAGCAAACATTATTCGCCATGGACGACAGCACGCCGGAGCCGATCCCCGCCAGAAAGAAAGTGGAAATCGTCGAAAAGACCAAAGAAGCGGCATCCGAGGCAATGGAGGAAGTGACCGGTCTTCCTCCGATCAAGGAGGCTGCCGAAGTTCATCGAAAATGGTCTGTAATCTCCACTCCGGAAGAGTTCGAGAAATTTCTTCAGCAGCTGGCTTCAGTTGAAAAATGGTGCGTTGATCTGGAGACGGAAGGGCTTGATCCGTTACAGGACGCGATTGTCGGCTGGGCGATTTCCTGGAAGCATGGAGAAGGATTCTATCTTCCGGTCAAAGGTCCATTAGGAGCACAGGTTCTGCCTGCCGAACTGGTGGTGAATGGACTGAAGCCACTTCTGGAAGACCCGTCGAAAACGCTTGTGAATCAGAACATCAAGTTTGACTGGCTGGTCATGCGGCAGGCTGGAATCAACATTGCCCAGCATGGGGTTGATCCGATGATTGGGGATCATCTTCTGGAAGCAGGTGCCCGGAGTCATGGTCAGAACGAACTGGCCGTCCGCTATCTTTCGCAACGAATGATTCCCATCACCGATCTGATTGGCAAAGGAAAAAAACAGAAGAAGATGTCGGAGGTAGGAGTCGAAAAGGTGGCGGAATATGCGTCGGAAGATGCCGATGTCGCCCTTCAACTGGCCGACATTATTGAAGGGAAACTCAAAGAGACTCAACTCTGGGACCTGTACTGGAATCTCGAGCGACGATTGATCCCCGTCCTCGTGGAAATGGAATGGAACGGCATCCGGATCAATGTCGACGAACTGAAACGTCAGAGCGAAATGGTCACGGTTCGACTCAAGGAATTGATGACCGAAATTCACGGTGCCGCTGGTCGGGAGTTCAATATCGATTCTCCCAAACAGCTCGCCGGCATTTTGTTTGATGAACTCAAACTTCCGGTTCAGAGGAAGACCAAAACCGGCAACAGCACCGATCAGGAAGTCCTTGAAAAGCTGGCTCCGCTCCATCCGCTGCCACGACTCCTGATTGAACATCGGATGCTTTCCAAGCTGAAGGGAACCTATCT
Organism: Planctomicrobium sp.; assembly: GCA_035556335.1. Lineage (GTDB taxonomy): Bacteria > Planctomycetota > Planctomycetia > Planctomycetales > Planctomycetaceae > Planctomicrobium. Next base: position 1,709 of record DATMFC010000070.1, read on the forward strand.
CGATCCTTTGCCAGGGATGGTGAATCCTCACACCGGAAATCTGCATACGTCGTTCAGTCAAACAGCAGCCGCAACGGGGCGACTCAGTTCGAACGACCCCAATCTGCAGAATATCCCGATTCGTACTCCGGAAGGGAGCTGCATTCGTCGGGCCTTTATTCCATCACGACCGGGATGGAAACTGGTCTGCCTGGATTACTCGCAAATTGAATTGCGAATGCTGGCCCATTTTTGTCAGGATGCCGCGTTACTCAGTGCGTTTCGAAATGGGGAGGACATTCACACCGCCGTCGCGTCACAGGTGTACGGTATCCCGCAGTCTGAAGTCACCTCCGCCCAGCGTCGTGTGGCGAAAGCGGTCAACTTCGGGGTGATTTATGGTCAGACCTCGTTCGGACTCGCCGCGACACTCGGCATCTCGAAAGACGAGGCAGGTCAGTTTATTGACGACTATTTCACGAAGTATGCATCGGTACAAACCTTCATCGAGTCGACATTGGACGAATGCCTTCGGACCGGGTATGCCCAGACGATTCTCGGGCGCCAACGGAAGATCGACGGGATCCGACCAAAGATTTTCGGTAATCTCAATCTCCCTGAACGAACGGCAGTGAACGCCGTCATTCAGGGATCAGCCGCCGACCTGATCAAACAGGCCATGATCAATGTCTTCGATCGCCTTCAACGGGAAAAGCATCCGGCCAGAATGCTTCTGCAGATTCACGATGAACTGGTCTTTGAAGTTCCGGAAGAACTGGTGCCGTCACTCGTGTCACTCGCCCGTGAAGAGATGTCGACAGCCTTGAAACTGGATGTTCCCATCGTGGTCGATGCCAAGGCGGGTGAGAACTGGCTGGATGCGGAACCGGTGTAAGGGGAATGCCCGACCTTTTGTTTTACCTATTGACGAAATAGTATCACTGAGAGATACTATATTAATATGGTCAACTTTTCAGTTCAAGAATTGTACACGTTTACGGTGTCGATGAGGAACACGATCGATGGGGCCCAGGCATCAGCGAATCCTCAATGCAATTTATGAGGATCCCATCCGGGCCAATATTCTATGGCGGGATATTGAATCCCTGTTACTTTCGCAAGGGGCGGAAATCACTGAAGGAGCGGGCTCGAGAGTTCGCATCGCATTGAATGGGATCAGAGCCGTCTTTCATCGGCCACATCCACAAAAGGAAACGGATCGTGGGGCAGTGAAAGCCATGCGTCGATTCCTGAATGAAGCTGGGGTGACACCATGATGGAATACAAAGGGTATCTTGGAAAAGTCGAGTTCGATGATGTCGCTGAATCCTTCCATGGCGAAGTGATCAACACGCGGGATGTGATTACATTTCAGGGAAGCAGCGTCACGGAATTGAAGGCGGCATTTCAGGAGTCTGTCGATGACTATCTGACGTTCTGTCATGAACGAGGAGAATCGCCTGAAAAGCCTTATTCCGGCCAGTTCATCACCCGAATTTCTCCCGATCTCCATCGACAAGTCACCACAGCGGCAGCCATCACGGGAAAAAGCTTGAATGCATGGGTCGCTGACACTCTGGAATCTGCCCTCCTTCAACAGGTTCCCGTCAAACGGACGAGAAAATCCACACCTCGGTCGTAGTGCCTGCTTATTCGCTGATCCCTGAATCCTGACCCCTTCCCAGCTATGACATCTCCGCTTCAGTACCGTATTGGTCTTGGGCATGACACTCATCGCCTGGGGGAAGGGCTCCCGTTATTTTTCGGTGGAGTCTCGGTTTCACATGACAAGGGATGCATTGCTCACAGTGACGGCGATGTGCTGCTGCATGCGTTGACCGACGCCATTCTCGGTGCGCTCGCGTGGGGAGATATCGGGGATTGGTTTCCTGATACCGACCCGGCTTACAAGGGGGCTGATTCCACCGAATTGCTCAATCGGGTTCTGGAGAAAGTTTTTGCGGAGGGATGGCAAGTTGCGAATGCCGATTGCATTCTCTTCGTGCAGCGTCCCAAGCTGGCGGCAATCAAGCAGCAGATTCGGGAGAATCTTGCCGGTCTTCTGAAGATCTCTCACGATCAGGTGAGTGTCAAAGCCAAGACGGGGGAACTGGTGGGCCCCATCGGACGGCAGGAAGCTGTTTCTGCCGAAGTGATTGTTCTGCTGCAAAAAAAACATTCTGCGGCGACTCCGTAACATGTTGTCAAGAATATTCTTGTGGTGATTTTTTGAACTCCGGATGCCGGAGACGAGCAGTTTCTACCCGAGTCGATTCATTGCGAGTTTTTCACGAAGAACCGGGATTTACTGTTGAAAGCCATTTATTACAGACGTTATGAAAGGGAGAGGAAGAGAACTTGCTTTCGATTTCGTAATCGGTATGATGAATCTGAAGGCATATTACAATAAGTTGAAAATGCAATTCTAATGCATCAACAAGGAAGATTGTTTGGCTGGATTCTCGCCATGGCATCAATTGCCATGCTGGTAGGAGTTCGCGCCGTTCACTCTCCGCTGATGCACGAACTGGGTGCCTGCTGTCCGGCGAGTGGTGATGCTTCTGGCTCCGAATCAGATTGCTCGACGCAGAAGAAAACTGTCACGTCGAGTTGCGGACACGCTCATCATAGTCACTCTCACGAAGCGGATCCTTCTGGGCCGGAATCGCCAACAGTTCCTGCAGGACACGACCATTCTGATGAGTGTCAGTTATGTCAGTTCCTGATGCAGGCTCTGGCAACAATTTCTCTCCCTGTCATGCTGACAGGTGAAGAACGGGTCACTGAGCGACCTGTTTCCGAAACCCGCCTCGTCACAGCATTTCTGCTGCCGGGGCCGTATGTTCGTGGTCCACCCGCGAGTTGCTGATCTCGCATCTTGGATCATGGGACGCAGACCGTTTCGAAACTCACATTGCTGCCGTTATGAAAACGGCTTGCTGCTGAGTTCTCTCGTTCATCGTTTGTCCCGGTCCGATTTCATGCGACTTGCTCCAGCTTCGTCGTCAGGTCAAACCTGGTTTGTCTGTCAGATCGATGCTGCTCCAGAACATGGTTAAGGGCAAGTCTGCGGAAGTTTCCGTTGCGGTTCACTCCTTGCGATTCAGAACGATGACTCCACTTATTTTTTATGGTGGAGGTGCTTTCTCTTAATGACCAACGAAACTGACCGGGGCCGCTGTTCCGGTATTAATAATGGAAACTTGAAATGCGCGCTGTGCGAAAAAAAGCTGGATTTACACTGATCGAACTGCTTGTTGTCATCGCAATTATTGCGATTCTGGTAGCACTGCTCTTACCCGCCGTTCAACAGGCTCGTGAAGCAGCCCGCCGTTCTCAATGCAAGAATAACTTGAAGCAGATCGGCCTGGCGTTACACAATTATCATGACTCCCACAACACGTTCCCTCCCGGCTGGATCGGGGTGGCTGCCAATGTTCCCAATCCAGAAGGAGGCAACGGTTTCTCCTGGGGCACGTTTATTCTGCCTTACCTTGATCAGGGACCACTTTACAACAGCTTTAATTTCCGGTTGTCGATGACCCATGCTGACAATCTACCGTTCATCAAAACAAAGCTGACTGTATTTCAGTGTCCGAGCGATCCCAAGCCAGACACGTTCACTGAAGACGGTGTCGAACTGGCAACGGCCAATTATGTTGGACTGTTTGGCACAGGTGAGATTCATGAATGTTACCATGAATTCGAAGAAGGCCACGGCATCGGAGAGTGCATTGGGAATGGAGCGTTCTTTCTGAACAGCAAGGTGTTAATTCGTGACTTCACTGATGGAACCAGTAACACCCTGATGGTGGGGGAACGAACCACGTTCACTGATGAAGACGGAGAGAAGCACTACGCAACCTGGGGTGGAGCAATTCCGGGAAAAGAAGGGGCAGCATCAATGGTGCTTAGCCATGCCGAACATGGTCCAAACCATTCGAAGCGGAATTCCGGGCACGGTCATGCTCACGGAGAAGACTTCGGGAGTTCCCACACTGGTGGTGCTCACTTTGTGATGGCGGACGGACACGTGGTCTTCATCAGCGAGAACATCAACGAAGAGACCTTCCAACGGCTCGGCTCACGAAACGACGGACATGTGATCGGTGAGTTTTAGGAGCGGTTCAGAGCTTGTCCCGGAATTCTTCGCCCCCCCTGAGGGGAGCCAAACTGTTAAACCCCGTTGGGGTTTTCATTTCCTGAGGCACTACTACCCTGGGGTGCGCTGGTGCGACCCCGGGCTGTGTCATACAACGCCTTTGGCGTAAAAGTATCCCCACCGGATTTTGCGTGGTTCTGTCATGGTTGGGGCTCATGGTCGCGCTGCGGCTCTCCGCCTCCGCATTTCATTTCCTCGGTCGAGCGTATGATTACCAGAGTTCGGCGAAGATTTTTGTCGACTGGGCATCGCGCTGGTCGTTGACTTTCGTCGCAGCAGTCCGATGAGCGCGTATCTGCTCCAGTCCGGCGGCATAGCATTCCTTGTACTGAATGCGCAAGGCCTTCATCGCATAATCTTCGGCAAGCGGGTAGTCCTGACGATGATCTGCGACGACTGCAAGATTGAAGAGAACAGCGTGATTGTCAGGGTCTTTCTCGTGGACGGCTTGCAGCTTCTGTTCCGCCTCGTCCCATTTTCCCTGCTGTGCAAGAATAATGGCTTCACGGACTTCACGGCGATAACGTGAGAGAGGTTCACAATGCGCCAGTCGAACCTCCGAGGTTGCTTCGTGTGGAACCAGATAAGAGACAATGTCCTGCAGGCAGCGTTGAGTCAATTGTTCCAGCACTTCTCCCTGACTCGGGATCTGGGAGGCGTTATCAATCATCTGCTGAAACTCGTGTGAAACCTGATGCTCTTCCCGAACCTCACCGGAGTCCACGTCGACCAATCGGAAGACAACAGTCACACGTCCTTCGCGAACGACCGATTCTCGACGCAGCCGACTCTCGGTCCGGGATTCCTCAATCGCCACCATGTCCTGTCCCGCTCGAAACGGGGTTCGGCGGACCGGTTTATCTTCGCAGTGATATTCAAGGACGTCACCGACGACGACCCCGTCCACTCCTTGCGAGCGCGCGGTTCCAAGGACGCCATCCAGACTGGTCGGCGAGGAATTTCGGCCCAGAAAACTGGCGAGTTGAAATCGATTCTGAGAATGTGTCGGAGCGACGACGGTATATCGATTATTGTTACTCAACTGCCCCGTGAGAGAAGAGGCCACCTGATGCCCTTGATCGCCGGTGAAATCCATCACCATGATCCGATCCAGATCGGAAACATCCGCGCTGGCCGGTTGCCAGAACTTGACGACCGCAGTTCTGGCGCAGCCGCACGTCAGCGGCAGTATCAGCCACAACAGCATCAGTTGAAGTAAACCCACTCGCGGAATCAATGAATCTGCCCTGTTCAAATGCGTTGAAGGCGCTGTTTCGATCACCCCAACTCCTGAGAGCTACCTGTCTGGCCAAGTGCATGCAAATATCGGAATCCCCATTCCGAGCCGCCCAAGAATTGGCAGAATCCGCCGAACCGAGTGCGATCTGGCGAACAGCCTTCCCCCTGTCAGTTAATATCGGCGCGCCCCGTCATGGGATTCGGTCAAAATTGGTGAACTCGGACTGAACGCTCCATCTGGCGGGATTTTTCGCGACACTCGTGGTTTCCAAGTTTTTTCATCTTCCACGTGACATTGCACAAGAAACAACAATCACAAGGCATCATACAGATCTCGATTCGCCTTATTGGCTTTGCGCGAGCCGCTTCCATCTCTGAGATATAACGGAATATCATTTGATATTTATGGGAAACTGTGTTATCGATGATGAATTGTCCTGCCCCTGATTCGCCTGCTTGCCATTGTGCGAATTCTCTAAAACTCCTTCGAGGCCATCATGCGACTCCTCTCACTCTTTATTGCCGCTGGATTGGCCGTGGTGGGATTATTCGTTCATTTTCTCATTGCCCAGTCGGCGGGAATTGACCCCAATCCGTACGATCCGGAACTGGCCAGCCGGTATGTGACGAAAGCGGCGATTGAGGGGGATGTTCAAAAAGGAGCGACTCTCTTTTCCAGTGCCCGACTGGCCTGTCTGCAATGTCATCGGGTCGGAAATCAAGGGGGAACAGTTGGACCGGATCTCACAAAAATCGGCACCGAACGGGGGGCGCTGCACATCATCGAATCCATTCTCTGGCCCAAGCGGGAAGTGAAGCCGGAGTACGTTTCATGGAACATCGCTACGGTGAACGGAGACATTCTGACCGGCTATAAACATCGAATCGAAGGGGATTCGTTCGAGCTGCTGCAACCGGCTTCCGGCAAGTCGGTGAAGGTTCTCATTGACGACGTGGACGACGAAGTCGCGATCGGCACGTTAATGCCGGATGGACTCCTCGCGGCCACAACGGAATCCGAGAAGCTCGACCTGTTCCGTTTTGTGATGGAACTGGGGCGTACGGAACAGGCGAATCAGGCCGTCGCAACCATGGTCATGCCGGTTCATGCTCACAAGCCGGCACTGTTTCCTCTGGAACTCCCTCCGCAGCGCCCGGAAGACCATCTCCTCTGGCAGGAACCGGTCAACGAAAACCGGATGTATGATTTCTATGCCAAGGAAGCCAACTACTTTCGGACACTCGATGAAGTTCCTGCGCTGCTGGTCGATTACCCTGAACTCAATGGAGGGGCGCTCGGAAAATGGGGAAGAAAGCCGGATCCGAACTGGCGTGATTTCCGCTGGAATGAATCGGATCATGGCTCGTTAATTTCCGGTGTCTTCTATAATGGCGATCAGGTGATTCCTCGCGGAATTTGCGTTCGTCTGGGAGATAACAAACAACTGGCCGTCTGCTTTAACCCCACGACGTTACAATACGAAGCATTATGGAAAGATGGATTCGTGACCCTCTCCGGAATTCGTTATGGATTCATGGATGGATTGACTCGCGAAGGAACCTTGCTTCCGCTTCCTGAGTCGACTCTTCCGGCGGGAGAGAAAACCTATCAGGGGCTTTACCGCAGCGGAAATCGTGTTGTTTTCGCCTATCGAATTGGTGAGGTCGATTACCTTGATTCCCCCTGGTCGACCGATGACGGGCAGTTCGTTCGTGAAGTCGCTCCGGTTCAGGAGCATTCCCAGCGACATGTTCTTCAGGGAGGCCCGACTCAATGGCCGACGAAGCTGACAACGAAATTGGAATTCGGTTCGCAACCGGGTTACGCCATCGACACGATCGAAGTCCCTTTTAAAAACCCCTATGGGGCACTCTTCTTTTTCGGAGGAGTTGATTTCCTGTCAGACGGCACGGCGGTGCTTTGCTCGATGATGGGGGATGTCTGGACGGTGACCGGTCTCGACCAGAAGCCGGGGAGTGATGCCACCGTCAAATGGAAACGCTTCGCCATCGGATTACATCAGCCGCTGGGGCTGATCGTCGTCGATGACGTTCCCTATGTCCTCGGTCGTGACATGATTACCCGACTGCACGACCTGAACGGTGACGGCGAAGCAGACTACTATGAATGCTTTAGTAATGCTTACACCACCTCACCGGCCGGGCATGATTTTATCACCGGTCTTGAGCGTGATTCCGAAGGATATTTTTATACCGCTTCCGGGAATCAGGGACTGCTCAGAATCTCTCCCGACGGAAAACAGGCCGACGTGATTGCCACCGGCTTACGCAACCCGGACGGTCTTGGCATTCTTCCTGATGGACGACTTACAGTTCCCTGTTCACAGGGAAACTGGACTCCGGCATCCATGGTCTGTGCCGCACCGGGGAAACTTCCGCCACATGGGGAGGTTCCTCATTACGGATACCTCGGTCCGATCGACGAGAAAACGCCCTCATTGCCACTGTTTTACCTGCCACGCGGAATGGACAATTCCTCCGGAGGTCAGACATTCGTCAGCAGTGATCGCTGGGGACCGATGCAGAATCATTTGATTCATTATTCCTATGGAGCAGCCAGTGCATTTCTGATCCTGGAAGATGAAGTGAATGGCCAGCATCAGGGAACAATTGTTCCACTCCCCGGGGACTTTCGATCCGGCATCCATCGTGGTCGGGTGAATCCTCAGGATGGCCAACTCTATATTGTCGGAATGAATGGCTGGACCTGCTTCGCTCCTGATGACGGGAGTTTTCAACGGGTTCGCTATACCGGAACTCCGACACAGGTCCCCGTCGGGATCCATGCCTGGCAAAACGGGGTCTCTGTCGAGTTCGCACTACCGCTTGATCCGACCGTCGCAGGTGACTTAAAGAAGCAGTTTGCACAAGCATGGAACTATCGCTACAGCCGGGCTTATGGTTCCGCTGAATTCTCTCCCTCCTTACGGGGAGTACGCGGTCACGACCATGTCCCAATTCAATCGGTACATATTCAACCGGACGGGAAGACGTTGTTTCTGGAAATCCCGTCCCTGCAACCGGTGAATCAGTTGCATCTTCAATTAGAGGTGAATCAGGAAGATCGTCGGCATGACCTGATTGCAACAATTCATGCACTCGATCAACCGTTCACCGAGTTCCCCGGTTATCAACCGGTCGATAAGACGATTGCTCCTCACCCGATTCTGGCGGATATGAATATCCTGAACCGGCAGATCCCGAATCCCTGGATAAAGGAAATCAAAGGGGCGCGAGCAATAGTTCTTGATACAGGGAAGAATTTAACGTTTAAGGATGATGTCTTAAAAGTGAAAGCAGGCGAGGCCATTAAGTTAACGCTACGTAATCCCGACGTCGTTCCACACAACTGGGCTTTGATTCGCCCTGGCTCATTACAACGAATCGGTGAAGCCACCAACGGGTTGATTGCCGACCCGGATGCCTATTTACGACACTATGTTCCGGAATCAGATGACGTTCTGGTCTATACCGATATCGTTGATCCCGGACAACGAACTACGGTTTCCTTCGTCGCCCCCGACAAGCCAGGACGCTACCCGTATCTGTGTACGTTCCCCGGACATTGGACCGTCATGAATGGAACGATGGTGGTGGAGTAGGAGTTAGCAGGAATATTGTCCTGTGTTTTGGTTCCTGCTCTTCAGCTTCCCAGTCGGCCGAATTGCCGGTCGAGTTCGTCTTTGGTGAGGTTGAGTGCTGTCGGGCGGCCGTGGGGGCAGTGATGGGCATCGTCGCACAGGTGACGCTGTGTCAGCAAGGCTTCCATCTCTTCCGGAGAGAGGCGTTGCCCGGCTTTGATTGCGGCTTTACAGGACATCATGTGTAACATTTTGTCGAGCAGATCACGTCGTTCGACCTTGCGTCCTGAATTCTCGATCAGGTCGACCAGATCTTTCAGCAAGGTCTCCGGATCTGCTTTTGCCATGAGTGTGGGATAAGCGGTCAGGGCAATTGCGTTTCCGCCGAAGTCCTGTATGTGCAGTCCCAATTCTTCCAGCAGTTCCGCCTGATCGAGCAGCGTATTCGCTTCCCGGGCTGTCAGTTGCATGGTGACTGGCAGTAACAGACGCTGCACTTCGACACCGCCGGCAAGGATACGGTTGCGAAGCTGCTCATACATAATTCGTTCATGCAGTGCGTGCTGGTCGATGACGGTAATCCCGGAGGCCGTTTCGACGACCAGATAACAGTCATGCACCTGCATCGCTCGAACTTCCGCTTCAGCCGAAGCGGGACGAGACTTCGCTTCAATGGTGTTCGCATAGGACACCTTCCCCGACGCCGAGTCATTCTCTTCGATTCGCGGCGATGTGATTTGTTCTGACAAGACAGGTTCAAGGAAAGCCGTTTCCGAACGAACCGCCTCTTCCCCCACTGTTTCTTCACAAAAGTCTACCGACGGCAACGGGGGAAACGCAGTTTCCCGCGACTCCACCAGACGATCAAACTCATTCTCCAAAGAGGAATTCGCTCTCTCCTCCCTGACCTCTGAATCCTGACCCCTGACCCCTTCTTCTCGCGGTGTTTGTCGATTGAGTGCATCCTTCGCCCAGGAGACCAGTTCCTGTTGCACGGCTTTCTTTTCACCGATCACGGAACTCAGAGGAGGAAGAGAAATCTCTTCGCTTGATTTGGGTTCACTTGTTTTTGGTCCCACAGAAAGGCGAGAGTCGAGATCCATAGACAGGAACCGGTTCCGGATTGTCGAGAGCAACAACCGGAACAGTGTGGAACTGTCCTGAAAGCGGACTTCCGATTTCGTGGGGTGAACGTTGACGTCGACCTGATCGGAGGGAATCTCCAGAAACAGGAACGACACCGGGTAACGCCCGACCATCACGAGTCCGCGATATGCTTCACCGAGTGCGGCCTGTAATGTCTTGTCCTGGATCCAGCGGCCGTTCAGGAACAGGTATTGTCCCTTGCGCGTCGCTTTGTTCTGGCTCGGATGACCGACGAATCCCCAGACACGAACGCCATGATTCTCAGCTTCGACCGAAATCAGTTGTCGGGCCAGGTCGTTTCCGAAGAAGAGTTCAATTCGCTCCTGAAGATTCCCGGTCGGCGGGAGTTCATGAACAACCCGGTCGTTGTGACGCAGTGTCATCTGCAGCATCGGATTGGCCAGTGCAATTCGGGTGAACTGCTCGGCGATATGTCCGAATTCTGTTGAGGGAGTTTTCAGAAATTTGCGACGAACGGGGGTATTGCAGAAAAGTTGACGAATCTCGATTTGGGTTCCATCCGGACACCCACAGGCTCGGGGTTCTTTGACGATTCCGGCTTGAACTTCCAATTCGGTTCCCATCACCTGATCGCGCCGTTTGCTGCGAATGCGGAACTGTGAGACTTCCGCGATGGATGCCAGAGCTTCTCCTCGAAACCCCATGGTTTTGACGTTGAACAAGTCGTCGGCCTCGACCAGCTTGCTCGTGGCATGAGGGACGACCGTCAGGAGGATATCGTCAGAATGGATTCCTTCTCCGTTATCGGTAATCCGGATGAGTTCCATTCCCCCTTGCTCGATATCGACATCGATTTTTGTGGCGAGGGCATCGATCGAGTTTTCCAGCAACTCTTTCACGGCGCTGGCGGGGCGTTCAATCACTTCCCCTGCAGCGATCTTGTTGATGACGCTGTTGGAAAGCTGACGAATTCGGGGAGTGACGTCCGTGTGCATATTCAAAAAACAAACAGTCAATCAGGCAGAATCGACGAACGATTTCAGCCCCATATCAGAGACAAAACAACGAGAGCGAGGGAAACAGAACATTGCCATTTCCGCCGCTCAACACAAGATTACGATTATAGTCCGGAATATACGGGGGAACCACGGAATGAACGGAAAACACGGAAATGAGTAACATTTTAGCCGATTGAAGTTGCCACTGAGGTGGCCCCGATTGCGAGCAATCGCGGCCACCTGGATCAGCTCAACTTCTGACCGCTAAACTGTTACGGAAATGAAAACAGGAGATCGTGTCAAACTTACCCGAAGGATTCTTCTTCAGGAGCAGGAGTCCACCAGCGGGGGAATCGTTGCCGGCTCAGAGCGACGGAGGAAATTAGGATGAGGAGTAATCCGAATGCACTGGGAGAAAAATAGAGCCACCAGAGAATTCCCAGACACAACAACATTCCCAACGGATGCGAAGAGGCTTCCTCTCGTAACCTTGCAACCTGTTGAGGGAATCGCCACAGAGTCCAGGCACAGAGAATCAGGAGCCCCAGTGTCGGAATCAGCGATCTCCAATGGATTCCGGATCGACGGACAGTCACGCGTCCTGTCCAGTCTCCTCCTGTCGGCCGAATCCAGTTCACCTGAGTCGTGGAAGGGGATGGTTGTGTGAGGATGTCATCGAAGAGATCGTTGGAAGGATCTGCTGTGGTGGAATTGGTTGTCATCAGGGTTTGTTGGCTGGAGCGGATTTCCTGCCATTGAGCTGACAATTCTTCGTGCGTCTTCAATTGTGATTTGGAGAGTGCTCCCGTTTTGACGAGTTGCTCCAGCATCATCTGACAGCGTTGGAGATTACTGAAAATCAGAGCGGCCGCTTCCGCCGTCGGTCCCGTTTCCTGCCAGCATTGCAGTAACGCGGCCGATCGTTCCAGCCAGATGGTGGCCGGATCGAGTCGGGTGCCGTTGCCGATGGAAACCGTCCATGGCTGAGGAGTGACGATAGCCATCATGCGCCGGTGCGAATCGGTTTGCTCTGATTCCAGAATGGGCTTTTGCTTCTTTGTCCCCTCACTCGTCCAGTGGACAACCACTGGAACCAGATTCTGCCCCGCAGGTAATGTCACACGAACCCCTTCCGGAGTGAGATCGTACGAGAGTTGTCCGGAAGGAGACATGATCTGATCGATGGAGATCCCGGCAGCAGGCGCAAATTGAAATTTTGAGGTTCCTTTGGGGAGAAGCCACCAACGGGTGATCCCTTTTTGTGTGAGAGTGTCGGTCGGCCAGAAGATTGTTTCTTCCAGACGAATGACCGGAACGTTGCCCGACTCCGTGGGAGCCATGCGTTGCAGTGTGAGTTCCGGCTGATTCTGGTGAAAGCAGGTGAGCACTTCACTCTGAACACTGCGGATCCATTCCGCAGGGAGCCAGTTAGGGAGAATGCTTGACGAAACCCGTACGGCTCCCCCCAACTGCAGACGTGATGCCGATTCCGTCAGGACATACCGTGACGTCACCGCCGCAGAGGGAATCTGGATCTGCGGTAACAGGATGGCTGCCGATTTCGCTTCCTCCGACTGGATCCGTTTCATGAAGTCGGAAGTCAGTCGGCTGGAAATGGTGACTGTTGCCGAACTGGAGTAACGTTCCGGAACGCGAATGGTCAGCAATGTGTCCTGACCGTATGGCTGCATCGAATACGGGAACAGCGACGGTCTGACGCGTGTGGCAATCAGGTCCGGAGGAATCTGAATGAGGATTCGTCGGAGCGGGGCTTCCACCGAAGTGAAGTGGATGGTTGAAATCTGTTCCCAGTCCTGTTGAGGATGGGTCTGCACAACGGTGACAATTTCCGCCTGAATCGCCCGTGAAGGGACGACAACACGTAATCGTTTGGGACGTAATCCGGCCCGAAATGTTCCCACCAGACGATGCGCGGAATTGGCTGACGGAGATGGATTTGAGTTCTGTCCTTCGGCAATGGAGATCGGGGTTCCTCGATCCCCTTCCAGTTCAACGTTCCATCCCGTTTCATCTTCAATGGTGAGTTGCCTGTCGGTAACGGCGGCGTTCTCCAGTTGGATCGCCGGGACAGGTCCCCAGACATCGACTATCGATGGAATGCGTCCTTTCAGATGAAACGTTCTTTCTCCCAGATGACCACCGGCGAGATACAGCGTGACCAGATCCCCGTCTCTGGTAAACCGGACCGAACCGTCGTTCCCCATTTGTCCGGTATTGACCGATTCCAGATGAACAAACGGGTCGACATGAAACTGATGTCGGAATGCAGGAGCATCGGCGACATTCATTTTGATGATGGCGGTGTAATTTAAACTGTCGCGCTGAACCCGCAGGATTTCATTGATCTCGGCAGACCGGTGCGACTTCATTCTGGTGAGATCCAGACCGATGGGCATGGGGGTCTTGAGCAGCACAATCAGCGAAGGGCGAAGGCGTCCGGTTTCGGAGGGAGGTTGCCATTCGTCGGTTGTGAGCGAAACGATTCCGGCACGATTGGTCAATGATAATGTTGTCAGCGGCGGACCGGTGATTCCCATGGAATGAGGGACCGTCGATGGACTGACCAGCGGCAGTTCCGGAATGGTGAGCGTGGCATCCATCCCTGGGTTGACCGGGAATTCATAGGTGACCAGAAGTGGTTGCGGCGGCAGATCGGACCGCAGACGGACGGTCATCTGGCTGGTCGTCTCCGAAGCGGTGGTGTCGATCCAGTCAATGACATTGGGACCGGTGATTGACGTGATGACTGTTCCTTCAGGGAACGTCAGTGGCAACTGTCGAGGCCATCCGTTCATGGTCGGTTGAAGACGAGACAGGCAACGGACCCGGCGTGCGGAGACATCCAGTGAAGACTGAATCGACTGGGCCGACGCTTCATTTTCAGGGGGATCAGTTAATGTGGAAGCGGTCTCCAGCAGTCCAATGGCCCCCAGTTGAATTTCCACCGCCCCATTCGAATTGACCCGTTCTTCTCCATACCGAAGCCAGTTTTGGTCCGGTTGCTTTTCCGGCAGTATCAACAGGGAGTCGAGAACCCGGGGAACCCGTCCACGTGTGGATGGTGCTCCATTCTCGCCATCGGTTTCATAAGAACGTAACGAAAAGTTCAGCAGGATTTCATGACGAGTCCAGTCGGTTCCTGCAATGGGACTCCCGGCCGCTTCAACGGTTTCGTCCAGACTGATCAGAATGGAATCCCCGGAGATGGAGGGAATCAGTGAACGAGGAATGTCATTGACCAGACAGGTTGCATCGGCATGAAAAACCACGTCCTGCAATGGGAGTTTCAAAAGAATCTCACCAGTGTTCTGTCGGGTGAGAACCTCCAGTGTCGCGTTCACCTGTGCGACCGGACGGACTTTCAACAATTGATAACGAGCCGAACGAATCAGCGCATTCGGTGAGGTGACAACACTGGTCTCCTGTGCGTTTGCGACAGCGGGAGACCATGGAAACTCCAGCTTTGAATGCAGGGTCATTCCGCAGAAGATCATGAGCAGAGTGATCGTTGTCGGAACGGGTAACGATTCGAGTTTCCTGCGTGATAACAGATCCTGACGCTGAATCCACTGACGAGGGAGAACCAGTGAAAGCAGGCTTCCTGCCAGCAATCCGCCGAGGACGAGTCCCCAGGCTGGCGGAACCTGTGTCACCAGTACGATCAACAGGAGGACCCAGAGAATCGATACGTTTTTCAGCCACGTCATACGAAACAGTCGGGCGGTCATTCCCAAGAGAAGGGAGCCGAATAACGTCACCCAGGCATAACTTCGCGCGACCGGTCCGTTCCATGTGGTAAACACGGCTTCGGTACTGACTCCGGGGGCGACGAAATGCCAGATTCGTCGTGATTGTGCCAGTTCACGTTTCTGACTGCCAGCCAGTCCGAGCAGGTTCGACCAGGCGGTGGGAGAGAATGGATTGAATGTTCTTTCGCCTGCTCCCCGACTGAGTGGACCGAACAGAGAGGACGTGTTTTGAGGTTGTGGTTCTCCCAGAGCAGGTCCTCCCGGTAAACGAACCTGAGAGAGTTGCTGGCCTCCCGGTAAGTCGAGTGACCAGCGGAAACTCTGGATCGGGAATGCAATGCGCGGCAACGGGACGACGAACTGCTGGTTCAACCATCCAAATGTGGCCGGTGTGATATAAGTCAGTTGAATGCGTGATGCCTGAGTGAACTCGGCTGGAATGGAGATGGTGTCCTGAGTTCGAAACACCGTGATGGGCTGGTCGTCCAGTTTCACGACAGACAGACGACACGCAGCAGGTAATCGAAGCTGAAGTTCCGACGGGGTGATGAGGCGATCGAAAACCATCACGGCATGATGAACGCATTCCCGGGGATTTTCCTGACCGGCCATCGTCAATAGTTCGAGAGCAACCGCAGGAGAAGAGACCGTGACCGCTTTTGCTTCGGTTGAACTGGTGGACTCTTCAGAGGGGGCATCAGAACGGAAGGGGGCCGCAGCTGTCAGAGAGGCGTCGTTCAGTGAGGGGTCGTTGCTGTTTCGAGGAACAATGGTTGCCAGCACGCGGGCCGCACGATTCTCGCCGGAGGCTTTCAATGTTGCGACGTTGAGTTGTCCGGTAGTGGGAACACGTTCGGTCACTTCCCGTAACCCGGACAGAATCGGAAGGATTTCATTGGCGGAACCAGACCGCCAGTTCTCCCCTTCCAGAAGCTGAAGCTCTGTTCCCGGAGGAAGCAGAAGTTGATACTGAACCGTCAGGTCGTGAACTCCTCGAATCTGCAGAACGGAAAGGCGAAATGGAGTTCGTTCCCGTCGAGGAGCCGTTCTGGCGAACAGGCGTAACTGCCGCGGCGACGTTCGTGTCAGCGCGTTTTGCCAGGTGACGGACAACACCTGATTCGTCACTTCCCAGGACGCAATCCGTGAATCGGTATCGTGTGCCGAGACGGAAATGAGCCGCCAGTCTTCAGGCAGTTGCATCGAGGTTTCAAAACGAGAACCGCTCTCGACATTCAACGTCACGATGGCGACGGTCCAGCCGGAGTTTGGCTCGGCATCGGAGAGACAGGTCACTTCTCCGGTGAGTTGGGCTTCCGGAAGCCCGATCCGGACATTCAGTTCTGTACTCGGATCACGCGATTCCAGCCGCCAGACTTCCCCGACGGTTTCGTTGCTCATCAATGCAGTCTGTAACAGGTCGCCGGGATCGATCGCCTGAAGTTCCAGCGGTGGCTCAACTCGCAGGGTCACACTCCGTTTGGTTTCCAGTGCCCCGTCCAGTCGCAAGCGTGGAAGATTCCGGCTCCCCTGCCAGATCACCGGTTCGAATGCCCGAATACGCAGAACCGCATTCGATTCCGGATTCCATGAGTCTGGTGGAATGAGCAGAACCCGCGGTTCGTTCGGCGGTCGCTGAAACGGGATGTTGGAAAGCCCTTGTGGACCGGCTCCGACCAGTGAAATGGATTGCACTTCCAGCGTCGACGGCAAATCGATTTTCAGTGGGGTTCCCGTTGGGAGAGCACCATCGATCGTCAAATCTGCCCGGATAAACACACCATCCCGACGTGCCCGGTATTCGGTGTCGATCTCATAACGAGGAGGAGGAACCGCCCGTTTTTGACTGACGGGAATCACCTGAATACTGGCGGTGGAGACTCCCCCCAGTTCGAGTGTCCAGAGCCGTGTTCGAGTCTCTTCGTCGATCTCGCCAGACTGCAGTAGGCCCTGTTTACTTTCAATTCGTAACGATGCAGGAACGTCCAGCAGCACACGATTGTTCAATGAGGGAGGAAGATACAGATCGAAGACAACGGTCTGACCGATTCGTTGTCCGACCAGACTCCAGTCGCCGGTGAGGAGATCGGAATCACGTTGGGTCCGCAGGAGGATGCGTTCATCCGTGGCGGTTCCGGCGATCAAAGCCTGTTTTTCCCAGGCAAGATTGCTCATGGCAATCCGTACCGAACTCCAGTCGATCCAGGCGTTGCCGGTGCCGCGTCGTACGATCTGAAAGGCGAACTTGCCTCCTGTGATCTGTTCGCCACTCACACGTCCGCGATATTCCGCCGATTCTGTTGTGACGAATGAAGCCGCCGGGTTAGCGATCGTCTCTTGAGAGTGTGCGACACTCGCCAGGAACAGCAGGAAGAAACAGGAACTCAGGAACTGCGCGCTGATTTTCTGAATCGTTACGCAAATCGCAGGTCTCCGCATTGCAGATGTCATCGCATCCTCCGCTCTATTCCGATCCGCGTGGCTTGGAGGCCGAGGCGGGGCGATAGATTCGCGTCAATGCGGACCGTGACGAAGATTCTTCCTTGGCCACTTCGCTGGTTCGGGACAAATGCGATTTATGAGTGGAACGATCCGACGTGCGCGGATTCTTCTTGGAGTCGATCACCGTGGCGGTCAACGCCAGCAGGACTCCAAGAATCGCCGGTTGCAGCAACAGCAGAATCGGTTCGACGTACCACAAACTGGCAACGGCGAATAAAAAGGAAACGACGATCAGTGAAAAGATGTTTCGGGTCGCCGGCACCTGCCAGAAAATAAACCCAAGCAGTAACGTTAAGCCCGCTCCGAGCAGCAGGATCAACGATCGGTTCATGATCTGGAACTCAATATTCTGAACCGGACCGAATCCACGAAATGCATAGAATGTGTTGAATGGATGGCTCGAGAACCGGAATTCCGGGGGAACCTCTTCCGTACTGCGTGCAGTCCGTTCAGCGAGATAGCTGGGCGTCGGTTCGCGATACCAGAACAACAGATGACGGACCCAGCGAAATTGTGGCAGCAGGTCCGGATAAGTAAACAGATGCTGTCCTTCCGGCAACTGCATTTCCCAGATCGTTTCATCGACCCAGACACTTCGTGGAAAGACCGGAAGCGGGAGACGGATACGGTTGGTCAACCCGAACGGACGGTCGAGGACTGTCCGGTAACGAACGGCCAGTCGTGGCTGGTTGGAGTTGCGGTTTGGAAGTGTGATTGTCACCTCTTCGTGAGTTCCCGACCGGACGGAAACCGCAGACATCGGCAAGGGTTTCCCATCCAGAAGAAATCCGTTTTCCTTGAAGATGGAGTGTGCCGGAAACTGAATCAGGACTCGGCTGGGGGGAGAATCGAGTTGAAACTCCGCCCAGGATTCTGCGTTGCCATCTGCAGAGAAGATCGTTCGGACCTGAACATACTGTGCGACATACTGCTGCGACGAATCGGCCAGTTGGGGGCCGATTGTCAATGGAATCGTGGCAAGTTGCCCGGACCGTAAGGAGTTGATCCAGCGGGCCTGACTGGGGGAGGTCTGCAAGGCTTCCCAGTCGGTTTGTGTCGAACGGACCTGTAAGGTCTCCAGGGTGTCGATCAGGCATTCCGCTCGTGAGTACGGAATGTTGTTGAGAGCGATCATCGGCAAATCAAGATCGTGTGTTTCCGTGTCACTCGGAATCGGAAACGCGTAATCCACCTGAATGGTGAAAGTGCCGATACGGTCTTCACCCAGGTCGACCCGGACGAAATTCGGAGCGGAACCATTCTGTAACGGGAGCTGCTGCCCCTGATACGTGACGGTAATCGCCTGCGTCACAGCCCAGTCCGGAATGTGTTCCATCAGAGGAGCAGGGAGTGCAAGTTCGAGTTGTCTCAACCGTCCGTAGGAGACGCTGACCTCAATGTTCTGTCGTACGGAAAGCTGCTGCGAACCGGTGTCACTCACGGCGATTTCCGTCACCGCTTTCAGTTCCCGCTGGTGTGACTGCAACTGAAGTTGAAGTTTTTGAGCGGGGTCTTCCAGACGATAACGACGGACCTGCCGCGCCGGGACAACGGTGGAACCGGCGGCATCGGTGGAATCAGGTTTCGCAACCATTAATGGCTGGCCATCGTCTGCTGTCACTTGAAACGACAACTGATCTGTGGCATCGACAGTCAGTTCCGTCGACTCCAGTTCGGATGCCTGCGGAACGGGAAGTTGCATTGATGCCCGGAATGCGGTTTCTTCCATGATGTTCATGGAATACGGGCGGCGAAAGACGACCATGATCGCGGCATCCTGAGACATCGGACTGGGCCACCAGAGTCGCAGGACCCCCGGTTGAGACGTGGCGTCGTACGCAATCTGACCGATCGCTTCTCCCTCTCCACTCACACTCTGAACACGCCAGCCCCGTCGAAGCCAGTCTGGCCAGAGGAATTTCAATTCGGAGATCGCCCCGCGCTCGATACGAATGGTGGACTTCACCGTCAGTACCATGGCATCCGGTTCAAGATGCAGATGCAGCTTCGGATCAAGCAGGAAATAAGGGACCGTTGGCTGGATGTCGAGAGTGAGTCGAAATGGCTGTTTCAGATATTCATAGGCGATCAGCGGAACACCACTTCCCAGAGACCGGACCTGATTGACGCCGACACGGTGGACCAGGGGAGATTCAGATGGTCGAGGAACGACACGCAGGTTTTCGAACTCATCAATCCGAATAAGTCCTTCTTCCCGAATCGCTCCTTCCACCTGAAAACCTTCGATTTGTATCGATTGGGAACTGGGAGCGAAGTCACGTTCGAGAACCCAGCGAAGTTGCAGACGTCCGATATTGTCGTTCGCAAAGGAGACCTTGACCCAGTTCGGGCGGTCTGGCACCAGTTCATGAGAACGGTAATGTTGCCCGGAAACCTGCAATAATCGGAAATCAGCAGGGAGTCGGACCAGCAGGGAATCTGCGGTGGAATGTTGCAGTTCAAAACTCTGTTCGACGACCAGCGACAGATGTTCGGCGGCGGGCTTGAGATGAAACCACGACTGCACCACAGAGATCGTCTCTCCGGCAACTGAAGGAGTCTGCCAGTTCAATAACAATTGACTGCCAATGACACTCGCTTCAACGACAGTCTCTTTTTCTCTCCGGATGACGTCCAGCACCGTTAATGCTTTACTGCTCCGGACGACCGCATTCGGGTCGGGAATCGTGACATGAACTCGGGCTTCAAACTGAGGAGGGAGTCGAGGAAGAGAGAGTTGGAACTGCCCCCCGGAGGCTTGTGGTTTTAATGGGACCCAGGCGTGGATTTTCATCTGGTGGCGGCCGATTCCCTTGAAGAGCCAGACCAGTCCTTCATCGGTCGATCGAGGAGAAACGTCCGGTGACTCCCCGCCGACTCCGGTGTATTCCCGTTGAGTGACATGAGCCGAACCGAGTCGGAGCGGGACGCGGTGCCAGCCTTCTCCCCGATTGATAATCAATTCCACCGTGGCCACGAGATTCACGCGGTCCATGCCCACCGTGGCATCAATATGAACATGTGTCAAGTGGTAGTCGGGGACATCGGTAATGCTGGCTTCCGGCTTCACCGGTGGGGGCGCGGGTGCCGTCGTCGATGGAGACGCTGACGGGACCGGTGCGGAAGGGGCGGGTGGAGAATCGGTCAACACTTCAGGAAACGGAAGACTGGATTCACTTCGTGGAGCACTTCCGGGCTGGGCAAGAACGACGGAATTCAACGTCGTGACGCCCCAGAACAACAGAACCATGCAGGCAAGAAGTCCCCGATACGTGTGCGAGTTGTTCACTCGTACCGTATGACGGCGATCGATCTGCGGCGACGGCGCGCCGAAGGTCATAGTGCACCTGATGGTCGGGGTCGGAATTTCGGTCGTTTCGAGTCAAAATGAAAGGAATCAGGGATCAAGGGGCAGAGAAAGTCAGTCGGTTGCGTATTGTCCGACGTCCTTCGCTCTCCTTAAAGCTTTCCCTGTTCTCCCAATCTCTGGATTCTGCGTAGAGCATTCTACGCGAGTCTGGAACCGGAGACTATCAACTCTTCCCGGATTCCGGATGTTTGACGTCAACATGACACGATGCCGTAACTCTGAGTCACAACAACATCTCTGCTGCGGAATTGTGATCGAATCAAGATTCCGGCGAGAGATTTCTTTGCTGCAATCAGCACAGCCAGCCTAGCCGTCATCTTCGGCGTGCGGGTCAATTGGAGAAATGAGAGACGAGTTCCTGATGGACCGCTGTCCCATTGGTCGCCAGCAGGTCGGGGAGTTCCAGTTGAAACTCTCCTCCCCCTGTTTTTGAGACGGTTCCCCCGGCCTCACGGACAATCAGAATTCCTGCGGCCATATCCCAGGGATGCAAACTCTGCGACCAGAACGCATCAATCCGTCCACTGGCGACAGCACACAGATTCAGCGCTGCCGAACCGGTTCGCTGTACTGTCTGAGCCGATTCCAGAATTTCTAAAAACTTCTGAACGGCCGGATGCTCGCGGTTCACCTTCGGTGGGAGGCTTGCCATGCACATGGCACAACGCAGTTCGACCGCCTGAGAGACCTCGATCGGGGTTCCGTTCAAGGTGGCTCCCTGTCCAAGTGCAGCCGAGAACATTTCATCTCGATTCGGGTCATAGATCGCCCCGGCAATCACGCGACCGTTTTCTTCCAGTCCGATGGAAACGGCATAATATGGAAAACGGTGGACATAGTTCGACGTGCCGTCGAGCGGATCAATGACCCAGCGATACGGAGATGCGGTGTTCGGTGTGAAGAGATCTTCTTCTCCGAGGAACCCATGGTCGGGGTACTTGCCGCTCAAAAAATCAAAGATCGCCTCTTGTGAAGCAAGATCGGCCTCGGTCACCAGATTAGCGGGACTTTTCTCCCGCGCAGTGAACCGTGATCCCCATGACTCCAGTATTTCTCCACCCAGCCGTGCGGCCTGTTCGGCTGCAACTCGAAACTCCATCTTCATTATCTCCATGGTGTGTAGATCATTGATACCAGTGAAAATCAAGCAATTGATCTCACGCAAAGGCGCCAAGGCGCAAAGGATTTTGGTTTCAATGATGTGCGAGAATTCATTGCTTCTCAGTTCAGGTCACCGAGAAGTCAGATCAGCTCAAAAGAGATGAGAATTCATGGCACCTGATGTATTCAGGGAATGGGATGACTCTTCTTTTCCCTTCGTTGCAATTGCAAGGATCCGCGTTGTCCAATAACGAGACGATGACAGAAGGCGGGTTGATACTGATCTTTGCGCCTTTGCGTGAGTTCTTCTCTTTCCATTCTCACTGCAAATGTCCCAACACCCTAAAATCCGAATGAGACGCCGACGCTGCTGCGGTGGCGGGGATGGTGATAAGGGTGGTAGTGAGGTCGATAGCGGTAATGGGGGCCCCACCAGCCGCCGACCACAACCGGTGCCGGTTCCAGAATCACGGCCGGTTGTTGCTTGACGATCACCACGCCTGGTTTCGGCGGCGCGTTGGGAGCCTGCTGGGCGGCAACGATTACCCGGTCACTCACTCCATTGGATTTGAGTGTGATGATGGCATCTGTTCCGAGATCGAACTGCCCCCCCTGGGTGTGGATCATGTTCACAACAACATCATCACTCACGCCCGACTGAGTCAGCCGAATCAGATCAAAGTTGTTGAGCGCCGGTTGCTGAGACGCCTGATAACTGGCGTTGGCGATGACCGAATCCCGTTCAAACTGAGCCTGATCCCGTTGCTCGCGGGCGTCTTCCGCATCACCAATAATGTTGCCGGCAATCGCCCCGGTGACTCCACCGATCAAGGCCCCTGCTCCGGCGTTTCCGCTGTCCGAACCGATGGCCGCCCCTGCCAGAGAACCGAACGCTGCCCCCACCAGTGAACCCGATTCGGCATGGTTCATGTGAGCACAACCGGGAAAACCCAGTGCGGCAAATGCCAGCAGATAAAAGGGAAAACACGAGCCGAAGAACGGTCTTTCCCTGTGTATGACGAATTTCATCAACATCCGACTCCTGCCTTTCATCCCGACGTGACGACGTCGATCTGAAAGAAATATCCTTCCATGGACAAGGGGTATACCGGGAAACTGACTCTGACAGCCAGAGCAATTTCGAAACACCCCACCTCAAAATCGGCGTCCAGACAGAGCAAGCCAGAGAAATTTTGAGGTTCGCAATGAGAATTGGCGTCAGTCACAATTAAAAGAGACGACCTATGCTTTCTGTTTTATCTGGGCTGTGAGTCTTTTTTATTTTGTTTGTGTTACTCGTGATTCCATTTGGAAATCCAGGGGTCCTGGGTGTTTTGCTGGAAATTTCGCAGTTTCTGTTGATACTCCTGAAGAATAGTTGCGTACCGGGGATCGTCTGCCAGATTCGTGGTTTCCTGCGGGTCGTTCTTTATGTCAAAGAGTTCAAACCGGGAACGACGAAGATAGCTTCTTACGGTTCGTTTCCCATATGGAGCGTCCATTCCGAGTTGATACTGGGCCTGCCATGTCGAGCCGGCCCACAGGTCCGAGGCAGAGGGGAAAATCAATCCATCTGCGAGGTTCCAGATCAGCTTGAATTTGTGATCCCGAACGGCCCTCATCGGGTAGTACATGTGACCTTCGTGGAATGTGTGTGAGGCATAGACCACTTCGGATTCCGGATGAGCCGAAGCAGAGATTCCAAGGATCGGGATCCAGGACTGTCCATGATACCGGTCAAACCGATGTCCCCCGGAACGATTTTCGTTGAGTCGTTCCTTGCGTTTCTTCCAGTATTCTTCCGGATTCACCCATTTTTTCGGGCGGTTCTTTTCACGATCCAGAGCATCGGCGAAATCCAGCAGTGAGGGCGTGATATCGGCGTGGCTGATGAGCGCATTCGACTCAATTCCTCGATCTTTCTCATAAGGATTCCGCACGACAAACGGAACGTTCAACCCGGCGTCATAAACCGTTGTTTTCGCTCCCGGCATGGCGATGCCGTGATCTGAGGTGAAGACGATGAGTGTTTTGTCGTAAAGACCGGCGTCTTTGAGAATGGAAACCAGTCGACCGAGTCCCTGATCAATACGCGAACAGGACTGATAATACTGAGCAAGTTCTTCCCGGCATTCGGGTGTATCAGGAAGAAAGTAGGGAACCGGGACTTTTTTTGGCTCGTAGAACACCTCAGTGATCTCGGGAAATGCTTTATGGTCTGGCTTGTTGCCGAACAGGTTGGGTTTGAATTCCCGTTTTGAGTTCTCATCACGCTCGCCGCTTCGATGCGGATCCGTCAACGCAAAGTAGAGGAAGAAAGGCCGGTCATCTTTCTTGTTGATAAATTCCCGGCAGGCTTCCGCCATCTCCACAGCACTGCGAGGATTCCCTTTCAGATAGGTTTCAAAACGGAAAATTTCTTCCGGGCTGACATGAAGTTTTCCGATTTGTGCCGTCCGGTATCCCGTATCTGATAAAGCCGGAGGCAATGCGAGACTGATGGTATTCGGAAAGGCACTGAAGTGATGGAAGCCATGCGCCAGTCCGTACTGTCCGTTGAGATGATTATGGATGCCACTGAGAACGACAGAACGGCTCGGGCTGCAACTGGCGACGGTTGCATAGGCATTTCTGAAGAGGGTTCCTTCTTTCGCGAGTTGATCAGCATGAGGAGTCACCGCGACCGGATCACCGTAACAGCCAAGTGTCGGGCTTTGATCATCGGTGATGACAAAGAGGATATTTCGTTCTGCTCCCTGCAATAACGACATCGAGCCGATCACAGTGATGAAGCAGAATCCCAGGATCAGGTATTTTGGAATCGAGCGCATTCTCTCCCTTTCGTTTTCGAGGCGGATGGAGATTTTATGATAAGGAATCGTCTCGAAATATTATAAGAAAAACGAGGCGTGAGGAGTTGATAGCAGGATAAGTTTTTAAGGAAAACGAACTGTTGCAAAAAGGATTGGCTATTGGCGACGCCGCACTATCACATTGTGCGACGTTGATTGCGCGACAATGATTCCTTCCGTCACAATTGAACGCATCGGAGGTTGCCGCTATGCTGCAGCCTCACAAAAATTTCTCAGCAAGATATTACGAGGTACTTGAGCCGCTCGATTCGCTATTTCTGTGGTAGGTCAGTTTTCCTTTCATCTTCAAGAGAGAGATGACTATGCCGAATGCTTTCAGCCAAAAACGCGGATTCACACTGATTGAACTCCTTGTTGTCATTGCGATCATCGCCATCCTGGTCGCACTGCTTCTTCCCGCAGTACAGCAGGCACGCGAGGCAGCACGACGCTCACAATGTCGAAACAATCTGAAGCAGATCGGCCTCGCACTGCACAACTATCACGACATTCACAATGCTTTACCGATGGGGGCAGCGACAACAGATACCAATCGTGATGGCATCCCCGATGACGAAGACCGTACCGATACAGGAAAGCACCAAGGTCACTGGAGTTGGATCGCAATGATTCTCCCGCAGTTGGATCAGGCGTCCCTGTTTAATACTCTGAAAGTTGGAGATAAAACTCCTCGTCGCTCAATCGATGATTTGAAGCCTGGAATCATCACACAGACTCCGATGGCGGCGCTTCGCTGCCCCACTGATACCTCTCCAAAAATCCAGTTAGACACCCAACGTCATGTGAACTGGTTTGGAACGACGACGGTAAATTATGTCGGCAACAATAACGACATTTCTTCTGGAAGAGACCTCAACACACGTGCCTCTTTCAATGGACTCTTCGGGTGGGATTGCACGATTCGCTTTGCGGAAGTGACCGACGGATTGAGCAATACCATTTGCATGGGAGAGCGGGGCATCGATGGAATTGCGGCCACTTTTCTGGCGGTCAACCGACGCCTGATCTCTCACGGAAACACCACGTACACTGGGGACACCATCGAATCTGCAATTGGGACAGGTGGAGGACGACTGAATGCCAAATCCCCAAATAACCGAGCGTACGATGCTCCCTATCGTCATTCATTCAGCAGTCTCCATACAGGAGGAACTCATTTCCTCCTGGCAGACGGGGCGGTTCGTTTTGTCAGTGAAAACGTAAACCAGACCCCCGTCCTCAGTGCATCACACGCCGATGCCGGCGCTCTTCAGAAACTCCTCAATAAATCAGACGGTGCTGTGATTGGGGATTATTGACCAGCCCCCCTACATGGATGGACTGATTCTACGAGATCTCTTTCCAGACTTCATTCAGTCGCTTCTCAGAAACCGGCACGGCTGTTCGAAGTTGTTGGGCAAAGAGTGAGACTCGAAATTCTTCCAGCAGGTGCCGATACAAAACCCGTTGTGGAGCAAGTCGCCAGTTTTCTTCATGTTGCTCACGCAGGTGGAGATAGCGCCGCCAGTGGGGAGTCAGTTGTTCCTGAGCTTTGCGGTCTTTCTGAAAGCCGCCGGAGACCGCTTTGGCATGGCGGGCCTGCATCCCTTGTAAATAACGGGGGTACTGCTGCAGCCAGCCGAGCGGGGTTTCTCCGAGATACCCAGGTGAGAACAGCTCTTTGAACTGCTCGCGGAGATCCTGCCAGAGTGGAGCGAGTGCCGGAGGATGTTTTGAATCGATCAGACGACGCACCTGATTCGCTTCCGTCAGCATCGGTCCGAGAAAGACAGTCATGTCCTGAACGACGATTCCCAGTAATCCTCGTGCCTGCTTCAGACGTTGATTCCATTCACTCTCGGAGCGAGGAATCGACTTCTCCCGAAAGAATGTTCCCAGTGCCAGACATCGCACCAGTTGAGAACGAAACTGCTTTCCTTCCGGCAACGGCATCGCCTGCACGGAGAGAGCATCGAGTCTGGGAAAATGCTTGATCTGTTCAGCGAGTCGTTTTTCGTCGGTGAGGAGAAACAAGCGGATCAACGCCTGACGGGTGCGGTTTTCGGCTTCAGTTTTCGAGTCGCACAATCGCAATGAAACCGATGTCCCGGCATCAACCAGCATCGGGAAAGCCACGACAGTGACACCCCCGCGTGTCAGTTCCACCTGTTCCGGGAATGAGCCGAACGACCAGTTCGTGATGCCGTCGCGGTGCCACTGGGCATCGGTGACCTGTTGAATTGTTTGAGCGGTTCGCTGGTTCGATTTCTGTTTCAGCTCTGACAGATTCCGGCTGCTGGCGACAGTTTTTCCTTGTTGATCGACCACTCGAATGTTGAATTTCAGGTGATCGGGAAGTCGGGCCAGTTCATAGGCGGAAGTCGGAACATACTCGCCACAAAACTGACGTAGTGCATCTGACAATTGTGAAAGGAGATCTCCTTTCCCGTACGGCAGTTTCTTGGCCACTTGTGCGGCGGTTTCCGGAACAGGAACGAAGAGTGTTCGAAACGACTTCGGCAACGTTTTGATGAGTGCCGCAATCTTCTCTTCCAGCAGACCGGGAACCAGCCAGTTCAAACCCTCTTCAGAAAGTTGATTCAATCCCTCCGGCGGAACAATGAGAGTGACACCGTCATCTTCTGTCCCCGGTTCGAGATGATACTCAACGGACAACTGCATGGTGCCGATGCGGATTTCATCCGGGAACGCCGCCTGTCGCGGAGCGAAGTCGGTATCCTGAACCAGATCTTCCCGTGAGAGAAACAACAGGCGGGGATGCTGCAGTTCAATCTGCTTTCGCCATTGTTCAAATCGGGGACCGTCGAACACATCCGGAGGAAGACGTTGATCGTAGAAGTCAAACTCCGCTTCTTCCCCGTGAAACTGCATTCCCTGTCGCAGCTTGGCCTGCCAGTCCTCGAGTTCTGATTTCAGCTTGGCGTTCTGCTTGAAGAACTCTCCGGAAGTCTGAAAATCTCCTTCGACCAGAGCATGTTGAATGAAGAGTTCACGGCTCTTAACGGGATCAATGTGACCATACCGACATTCCCGCCGGGGAACAATCACCAGGCCGAACAGCGTCACTTTTTCAAATGCAACCGCAGAACTTTGCTTGGAACTCCAGTGCGGTTCGCTGTAGGTTCGTTTGACGAGATGCTCGGCGGCCCGTTCGACCCATTGCGGTTGAATTGGTCCGACCATGCGAATGTAACGCCGGGTTGTTTCCACCAGTTCAGCCCCGATCACCCATTTCGGCCGTGAAGAAAACGCCGATGAACCGGGCCAGAGGAACAGTTTCTGTCCCCCGGAACCGGTGTATTCGTTTGTTTCCCCACGTTGAGCGATGTTGGAAAGAGTGCCGGTCAGAACCGCACGATGAATCGCCTGTTCGTCATTACGGCGATCGGTCGGACGAATTCCGTGATTGATGACAATCTCCCGCAACTGACGATGCAGGTCTTTCCATTCCCGCATTCGGTTGTAAGAGAGAAAGTTCTGAAGGCAGGCTTTTCGCAGCTTGCTGTGTGAGAGTTTCGCTTCCAGTTCGGTATAGAAATCCCACAGTTTCAGCAACGACAGGAAGTCGGACCGTTCATCTTTGAACGGGGCGTGAGCGGTGTCGGCGGCCTGTTGTTTATCGAGCGGGCGTTCGCGCGGGTCACGCTGTTCCAGTGCCGCGGCAATGATCAGCATTTCTTCGAGACACTGTTCATCGGCCGCAGCCAGAACCATCCGGCCAATGCGCGGGTCGACGGGAAGTCGAGCCATCGCCTTGCCATGTTGAGTCAGTTCTTCCTTGTCATCAACGGCGTTCAGTTCGAAGAGTGTTTTGAGACCGGAACGAACGGCTGTAGGACTCGGGGGATCCAGAAACGGGAACTCTTCAATTCGTCCCAGATGCAATGCTTTCATCTGTAACAGCACGGAGGCGAGATTCGTTCGCAGAATTTCCGGCGACGTGTACGCGTCACGACCTTGAAAGTCGGCTTCGGAATAAAGACGAATACAAACACCGGGAGCGATACGACCGCAGCGACCGGCCCGTTGATTAGCGGACGCCTGTGACACCGGTTCTACAGGCAATCTTTGAACTTGAGACGTTGCCGAAAAACGACTGATGCGTGCCGTCCCGGGATCGACAACAAAGTGAATCCCAGGCACCGTCAGTGACGACTCCGCCACGTTGGTCGCGATGACGATACGGCGACCGGAGTGCGACGCAAAAACCCGATTTTGCTCCTGTTCGGACAATCGTCCAAACAGCGGGAGAATTTCGATGTGTCCCTGACCACTGAACGAGCGCCCTTGCAGAATGCGTGCTGTTTCGCGGATGTCCCGTTCGGTCGGCATGAAGACCAGAATGTCACCTGGTCCATGCAGCATCAGTTCTTCACAGGCATCGGCGGCGGCCCGCTGGTAGTCGATGTCTTCTCCTTCTTCTTCCTCAGCAGGGGGACGATAACGGACTTCCACCGGATAGGTTCGTCCGGAGACTTCAATCACCGGAGCAGGTGTTTTTTCGCTGCCGAAGCCACTGCTGAAAAAGGTGGCGAACCGCTCGGCATCAATGGTGGCCGAGGTGATGATCACCCGTAATTCCGGACGTTGCGGCAACAGGCGTTTGATGTAGCCAAGAAGAAAATCAATGTTGAGAGAACGTTCATGTGCCTCATCGATGATGATCACTTCATACTGATGCAGCAGACGATCCGACTGCGATTCGGCGAGCATCACGCCGTCGGTCATGAGCTTGACGAGTGTCTTCGGTGACGTGGTGTCGGTGAAACGAATCTTGAAACCGACCTGATCGCCAACTCGTGTTTCCAGTTCTTCCGCCACTCTCGCAGAAACCGATCGGGCGGCAATTCGTCGCGG
>DATMFC010000071.1:0-2202 GCA_035556335.1 Planctomicrobium sp.
GTTCCGACCAGCTTGGCGACAGCGGCATCAGAAATCATCACACCGTCGCCGATCGCATCACGAATAGCCTCTTCAATAACTTCCGGGTCAACATCGACAGTAATATTGTCGATCTGCTCAGACACTGCGGCGATGTCATCCGTGATATCTGACAGTGCCGTATCCTGGCCGTCGAGTTGCAGTCCTTGCTCTTCCTGAGTTTCTTCAATCCGGTCAAGGGAATCTTCAATTGCATTCAATGCACCATACGGATCATCAATCAAATAGCTTCCGGTTCCGGCGACGTTCACCCGCCCCGAGTAAATCACACCATCAGCATCAGACACCTGTGCCGTGTACCAGCCAACAGCAACGTCAACGGTCGCTTCGTACCGCAGTGGCTTGTTCTCCGCATCGACCTCACTGAACGGAACTGTGGACACAACACTGCCGTTATCGCTACTCAGTCGCAACGACAGTGTGTCTCCGATTCGGTCGCTATAGAAGACGATTGTTGCCATTACTTATTTCCGTTTGAAGTAGTTCTTCACGCGATTGAACAGCGACTTACTTTTTTCAGTTGCGTCAACTTGCTGTTGCAACTCCGCCCGAATTTGCTCGGATGCCACCGCCAATTCGCTAAATCCGCCGGGCGGCATTTGCACCGGGAGCGGATTGAGACGCACCTGTTTTCCGTTATCGTCAACGGCAAAATGGAGGGTGACGACTGGTAATAACACAACATTCTTCGACACGCCGTGACTCCTGATTACGTTAAAGGCAGCGAAGCGGTTTTCACTGTCCCACCGCTGGTTTTGACCTTGAAAATTAAAGTGTTCTGGTTGTCGATCCAGATATTGACTTGACCGTTGCCGAGATTAGCGTCCGCAACAGCAGAGTCTGACGCACCGAGAATCGTCGAGCCGGTCGAGTGAAACTTTGCTTGCGGGCTAGTGTGACCGACAGCTAAATTTCCAACCAAGGCGTTGAAGTAGGTGTCAGTGCTTCCACCGATTATGCAGTTCGCAGATGAAGTGTTGTTGCCTCTGTGCACAACCAGTCTTGCCCCGCCGGTGGTGTTTGTTGTTCGCAGAAAAGTGACCTGAGCCAGGCTTTCTCCGTCTGCTGAGACTGGGTCCACGGTGAGCGAGGCAGGCCCAAGGTGCGCCCTTTTAATGATCGCCGCGGATGTCTCCGCGACGTCAATAATATCAATGTAACTATTGCTGTTGCTGCCTTCTGCAACTCTCACACGAGGGTCTGAGGGACCCGTGACAGAAAATAGATTGGAGTTGACCACTTGATTTGCCGTAAACGTGTTCGCCGCCGACAAACCTGCCTTGCCGTCTAGAGCCCCCTGCAATCCCGTCGTGTCGCTGATCACATGAGAATGCACTGCCGCAGCCTTACCTGCGAGAGCATCAGTCAGCCCGGCGATGTCGGCAATGCCGAGTTCGTCAATCAGTGTCTCCAGGGCAGAAAGAGCAGACGCCAGACCGGTCACGTCCGCGATTGAGTGATTGTGAGAAGCTGCTGCAGCTCCGACGTCACTGTAGCCCAGAACGATATTGCCGATCAGTCCGTTCACTGACGTCACGGCGTCAGTCGGAGAGATCAGCTCAGACCAATCAGCGGCGGTGCCGGATGTTCCGCCGTTGTGCATGAAGCTGGTGGAAATGTCAGTGCGGATCGCAACATCCCCCTCCTGGGCTTCCAGTTCCAGCATGTCCTCTTCAGATGTGACGGTATACACATTCGTCATGACACGCGCAGGCATCTGCGACGAAGGCACGAATCCGTTGATCAGGTCGGCTTTTGCAGCGAGCGTACTCGTCAGATCGGTGATGTCAGAAATCGTGTGACCATGACCAACGACCGAATACCCTGATAAATCCTGATCGCCAGTATTCACCCCGGACGTTAAACCTAACACAGATAACTGAGCATCCGTCACATAACGGCGGTTGAGTGAGTCGCTGATGGATGCCGTTGTCGAACCGGCGTCGAGCTTGCCGGAGACGATCAGTTCCAGAGCTTCAAGAGACGATGAGAAAGCATATTGAGCGTGCGGATTCTCTTCCCCGACGTGGTCCGCCATCAGTGTCGACGCGGTTCCGGCCGCTTCCAGGGCGTCCAGCAAGGCGACCAGATGCGGCAAGTTATTCAGACGTGGACGGAACCATTTCATAGAGATCGGAGTGAATGGAACAGGGATCAGAAAAC
>DATMFC010000072.1:0-8380 GCA_035556335.1 Planctomicrobium sp.
CAACGATCCGACCAGACCCGGTTCGGTCATCACAGCAATGGCCGAGAGATCGTTTAACGTAATACCGGCACGCCGCACCGATTCGTCGATGACAGGAAGAATCCGTTCCAGATGGGCTCGGGATGCAATCTCGGGAACGACTCCCCCGAATCGGGCATGCAGTTCATCCTGAGACGCGATCACACTGCTGAGAACCTGTCCCTGCCGATCCACAATTGCGGCGGCAGTTTCATCACACGACGATTCAATCGCCAGTAAAACTTCAGTCATGTTTTCCATAAGGGCGAGCGAAAACAACATACTGAAGAGCCCCCTGATCTTCAGGTTTCAGCCCTTCAACACTGATTTCCATGTCAGCAGGTTTGGGAACCTCAAAGTGAATTTGGCGACCATCTTCAACGGCAAACGTCCCCCTGATCGTCGTATGTGTTGAATTGGGGTCGTTGTCAGCAATGGCCCCCATAATTCGATACTTTTTATTGTCCCGAGGCTGATGGAGAACTGTGTAGCCCATCGAGCGATGGGTCCTGAAAAGTTCGTCCAGTGTCTGATAAGAGGGATCATTTCGCGAAAACAGTATATGTCGGAGTTCTTGCGAAAGCATTCCGGCAGCGACAACGCCTGCCGTCGCCACAAACGCGGTGACGGCAGAGAAAGTCAACGTTTTGCAGATTTTTGGAATCATCCGGCAGCCATCTTTGGAACAATAAACAACGGCAGACTGGAAGAAGGACCAGAAGCTTTGGCTTCTTTCTCTTCAGTCTTCTTTTCCTCGTCGGACTCCGGTTTCTCTTCCGCCTTCTTCTCTTCGGCAGGAGCGGCAAGTTGTTCGAGGATATATTCCTTCGCTTTTTCGAGTTGTTTGTCCACAAAATTATTGGTCAGGTTCTTGCCGATGGTGTCGCGCATCTGGCGGTCTTCCTGATATTTGCGGTGGTCGTCAAACGAGAACTCAACCTTGTACCCCTCGTTCGGGCTGACTCCCCATTCGTCGGTCTCTTTCGAGTCCGGGAAGCGGTGAATGTTTTTTCCGCTGGGACGATGGTAGCTGGCGGTTGTCAATTTCAGAGCGCTTTTCCCATCTTCCAAATCGATGACATCCTGTACACTCCCTTTCCCCCAGCTTCGTTCCCCGACGACAATGGCGCGATCGTGGTCCTGAAGACAGGCGCTGACGATTTCACTCGCGGAAGCGCTGTAACGGTTCACGAGGATGGCAACGGGAAAGCCGGTGAAAGTACCGAATCGTTTCGCACTCCATGAACGATGGGCACTGTTCCGACCGTCGGTACTGACGATGACGCCGGACTCGATAAAGAGATCTGAAATCTCCACGGCCGCTTCAAGCAATCCACCGGGATTATATCGCAGGTCGATGATGAGTCCTTTGAGTCCCTCTTTCTTCAGGGATTTCAGGGCCTCTCGAACTTCAGCTGTGCTGCGGTTGGTGAAATGAGTGATGCGGAAATACCCGATTTTACTTTCGGGATCGAGCATCATGTTCCATTTCCCTTCGGCATCAGCGGTGTTGCCGAGAACGGTGTCGAGCTGAATCAGTTCCCGCTTCAGGCTGATCTTGTCGACCTCTTTCGCCCCGACATGTGTCACACCGATTTCGACCTTCTCGCCGGGCTTTCCACGCAGTTTTTCAACGGCGGTATCCAGTTCTTTTCCATTCGGAAAATCTTTGACCTGTGTTCCGTCGATTTCAACAATCCGGTCACCTGCCTTGATTCCCGCTTTATACGCAGGACTTCCCGGCATTGGAGTGACGACTTCAATGGATCGTTGTTCCCGGTCCCAGTTCACCCGAATTCCGACCCCGCCGAATTCCTGTGAGATGGCTTCGGTGAATGTTCCGAGATCATCGGGAGCGATGTAATCCGAATAAGGATCGAGTTCTTCCAGCATCCCGCGAACGGCCGCTTCCACCAGTTTGCGACGGTCCACTTCTTTCACATAGTTACGGTCGATTTCCTGAAAGGTATCGACGAAGACCCGCATCAGTTCATAGTAGTCAGCGGAAGCTTTTTCTGTTTCTGGCTTCGTTTCGGTTTCAGCGGCGGCAACCGGGGCGGGACTGAACAGAATCAGGGCGGATAAAATCAATCCGCCCGCCAACGCGATTCTGTCATGAGAATACAGAAAACGAGAATACAGTGTCATCCGGCCGTCCCTCTGCCTGTTGATGTCATTCGAAGTTCTTCCTGAGCGAACCGAAAATGGTGTCAGGAAGAGGCTTCTGATTCTACGTCCCCCGTCTCATTCGTACAAGATGAGGCCTGATTATCGCTCAATGAAGGCAGACTCTCCTTCCGCGGAATTGCGGCGACCAAACGGTTCCGGACGACGGGGAGCAAGGAGATTTCCCGCCTGATCCGGCTTGGCAGTTTCGTGATATTGCGGAGTTTCCGGACTGGGAACCGGTTGGCTTTCACGTTGTCGCAAGGCGAACTGATCGTCACCAATACGGATATCGGAGATGCGCATCGACGACGCGGTAAAGGGGTTTCCTCCCCGATCCGATGAACTTCCACTTTTACGATTCAATGTGAGGCGTAACACCGTTTCATCAGGGTAAGCCAGAACCAGCGTCAACTCTTTAGGGCCGCTGGTCGGGGAGAGAGAGAAGCCACGATCGGCGTTCGAGGCGAATCGCAAATCGTAATATCCTTTGCCTCCCTGAACTTGGGGGTTTGCCAGCTTGTTTCCGTTCTCCCACGCTTCAAGCCGGGCGAGGTGCAACTGCCAGACTGTTCCCACTCGGATAACGACATGATCAGGTCCCAGTCCGGTTTTCGGATAGGCCTCCAGCGACGCCAAGATATTGTTCACCACCAATGGCGGAGTTCGTTCAGCCCCTACGAGGGCGGCACATCGCAACAAAACCGGGGCCGGGAGATGTGCAACGGCTTTCGGGTTGTGAAGCATCGCGGTCAACTTGTCTTCCTGCCGGGAGAAGAAGTACAGCGACGCCAGAAACACATTGCTGTGTGACTGTTCCAGTTCCACATCCAGATTTCGGAGAATGGCGTCTTCCGCATCTTCAATCTGTCCGCAACGCTGCAAAACACGAGCGGCAATCAGATTGGCTTCCCAGACATCGGTGGAATACCGAAGCGCCTTTCTGGCGGAGGCCATTGCCATGCGGTCTCCGAGCTGATCCTCAATCGCGGCCTGATTCGCCATGGCAGTTGCCAGCAGTTCATCCTTCCGAAAATGCCCTTGTCCCAGTTTTTCCAGCCGATGATAAACCTCAATCGCTTCGTTGAGCTTTCCCATTTCCTGATAAGTTCTGGCGACGTAATACCAGTAAGGAGGGTATGCCTCCATGTATGGTTCCATGCGACGAAGGACACGTAAGCGGACTTCCGGGTCTTTTTCGTTCGTCGCGGATTCGAGTTGATCAAGGTCATCACCGCGCACCAGCCAGCGGTCGGGGATGTTTTTCTTGCGAGCCATTTTCCAGAACGTGTCGAGAAACATATTCGACCGTTGGACAACCGCGTTGTGTCGGTCCTTGTCGATTTTGTGAATCGTCACGTCACGCTGAAACACCTGATTCCGGTAATCCCACCAGCTATTCGCTCCCGTCCGAACCGCGCTCCCGAACTGAGCCGTCATCAGATCGGTGCCAAAGGCGACCGCGTCCCAGGTGATCTTGCGACGGATCTGTGAGTTGGAATGATTGCTATGCATCACCCGCTCTTTGTCCGCCATGCCGATCTGACCGATCTCGTCCAGAACAGAGGTGTATAATGTGATCACCTCCTGATCGTTGAGTTGCCCGAGATTCAGGTTGTTGAGGATTTTTTCCTGTTCCTCATGAAGTACCTGATCGGACTGGTCTTTGCGGATCCGATGAAATGAGGCCCGACAATAGTTGAGCGCCACGGCTGTTGAGAGTGCCGAATCAGACTGATTGACTGGTGACTGTTCGACTGGTTCTGTGGCAGCAGGCTCGGTCGCCATGACCTGAGACGCAGACAGGCAGCCCGCCAGCAGCACTCCCATCCAGTTTCGTTGAAACACAACGCGTGCGATCATCACTTCTCTTTGTCCCGCTGAATCGTAAACGACGTCGACATCCTTTCACTTTAAAGGAGGTCTTCCTCATTTTCTGAATCCAATTCGCACTTGACGTGCCGAAGACTGGAAAAGAGTTTTATGTAACGATCAGAGAAACTTTAAGGGGGCCAGACAGTTTCGCTCTCCGGAGCAGACGGATTGATCCGAACTCTCGACAGGTTCACAACCTGCTGACAATCTGCTGGCCAGAAAATATCCCGGCATTGACACAACCGGCACTTTCTGCCGATTAACAGGGGCCTGAGTTCTGGTGAATTTTGCAGAGGTTCAATGCAAGAGTTGCAATAAAAGAGAGACCGTTTCCGGGAGGGCGAGGCTCCTGCTGAGCCGCAAGCAAGGGAACGCTTTCTATGGTTTGCGGCTCGGCGGGAGCCTCGCCCTCCCAGGTCACGGCTTCTTGAGTTTGTAGACCTGGGCCAGAATTTCGGCGACGGCGCGGTAGAATTCCAGCGGAATCTCTTCCCCCACTTTTCCGATCGCATACAACGCTCGCGTGAGTGGTTTGCGTTCAAGCACGGGGATGCCATTGTCCCGTGCCACCTGAGCGATTCGTCTGGCAAATGCTCCGCTCCCTTTTGCCAGGATTTTTGGAGCTTTCATCTTGCCTGGCTCATACTGCAACGCCACCGCATAGTGGGTCGGGTTTGTGATGATCACGTTCGCCCTCGGAACATCGGCCAATGATTTGCGTTGCGCCGCCTCTTTCTGCATGCGGCGAATCTGGCCTCGAAGGAGCGGATCTCCCTGTTCTTCCTTCGCCTCATCTTTCACCTGCTGCAACGTCATCTTCAATTTCTGATGCAGACGGAACCAGCGAATTCCGTAATCGGCAACACCCCAGACAAACGCGGCCCCTGCCAGTGTCAGCATGATCTGAACAATCATTTCCCAGCCGACTCGCACCGATTGTTCCAGGGTTCCATGAGTCGTCGTACGAATTGTGTCGTACCAGAGCCAGAACAACAGGCCGGAAATGGCCGAATAGGTTGTCACTTTCACAACCACCTGGAGTCCCCGAATGACGCTGTCGAGCGAGAACAGGCGTTGAATCCCCTGAACGGGATCAAGTTTGTCCCATTTTGGGGAGAGCGGTTTCGTCGTGATTCGAAAACCGGTCTGAAGCTGGGCAATCAGCAGATTGATCACCAGAAAGACAATTGATAAGCCACCGGCAACCAGCCAGACATTCTGAAAAAGCCAGCGCGTGGCAATATACGTGGTCGCTTCATTCCAGACAGACCCGTCCAATTGCAGAATACGGGTTCTTAATAACGATTGAAGCTGCATTCCCATCTGCGGCAGAACCCAGAGCGCCGCGACTGCCGCCACCAGTAACGCACACGCACTATTCAGATCGGGACTGAACGCAACCTGACCATCCTCGCGCGCCTGTTCAAGACGGCGAGGTGTCGGCTGTTCTGTTTTACTCAGATCGGAATCGTCCGACATGTTGCCTGTCCTATGCCGCTCTCACCTATAGTCCCGGAAAGCTCGTGAATGTTTTAATGTTCTGAACCATCCCAGTCAGAATCGATGGCAGGAACCAGATTAACGCCAGCAGTCCTAAGACAAGCCGGATTGGGGCTCCAAATGTGAATAAGTTAAATTGCGGGGCCTGACGCATAATAATGAGTGTGGCAATCATTCCCGCAAACATGACGACACCAATCGGTGCCGCAATCGCTAAGCCTAATGAACTGGTTTCCGCCAGACTGTGAATGAACCACTCCTGATCCGGCAACGTCCATGAACGGCCAAGCGGGAAGGCCGTCAACGTGGCGTCGAACAGTCGCAGGAACTGATGATCGAGATTCGCTCCGAAGAGAAACAGAATTGCGGCCACTTCGAAAATTTCAGAGAGAACGTTGGTCTGAGAACTCTCCGTCGCAGAGGTGACCGAGGCCATTGTGAGACCCATTTCCTGAACAATATAAGCCCCGGTGATACGAATCGGAATCAACACCAGTCCTAATAGCCAGCCCAATGTGGCCCCGAACAATGTCTCTCGAATCGCCAGCCAGGCGAGCAGCATCCAGCTCCCTGTGACATCGGGGTTCAATGAAAACGCGACTTCGGGAATGGCCTTTAATCCCCAGAGAACCGTAAAGGAAACAACGACTCCGATCTTGACTGTATTCGGAATCATCGAGCCGGCGAACGGAGGGAGAAACACGACAAAGCCGGCCACGCGCAGCATCAACAGCAAAGCCGCTACCGCGAACGCCGTTGCGAGCGGTACCTCTGTCATCGGATCGCCTCAAGCATGTGAAACACCATCCGCGACGTGAATCCGGTGGCCATTTTCAAGCTCCAGGGGAGCGTGACCATCATCACAATTGCGACGGCAATAATTCGAGGGGCGAACGAGAGGGTTTGTTCCTGAACACTCGTCACTGTCTGAGCAATGCTGATCACCGTTCCCACCAGTAAACTGGCAGCAACCGACGGCAGTGTTAAGACCAGTGCTGTCAGCAACAGGTCACGCAGGATGACGGCAACTTCAAGGATCGTCATGATCGCAAGTCACAGGATTGGGAAAACTAAAGAGGAAAGCTCCCTATCCCATAAACGTCCTGAGACGGTCAATCGAAATCGGTTTTGAATGCCGTGTCTAGCGTCGTCGAGCAGTCTTTTCCGGCGGTTTCTGCAGTAAGCGGAACTTCTCGATCAATTGCTGAACGAGTTTCGTGTCGTCAATCGCCGAGAGAATCTTGGCTGCTTCCCGTTCTTCCAGATTACGGAGAATCTGTACGGCAATGGCCATTTGCTCATCTCCGTCATTCGCCATCGATGTGAGAACTCCGGCCGCTTTCT
The DNA here is from genome assembly GCA_035556335.1 of Planctomicrobium sp. GTDB lineage: Bacteria > Planctomycetota > Planctomycetia > Planctomycetales > Planctomycetaceae > Planctomicrobium. Next base: position 6,904 of record DATMFC010000072.1, read on the forward strand.
CAGGTTCCATACTCTGGATCCACTGCGAGAGCCGCTTGGTGTTATCCATATGTTCCTGATCGATGGTGATCCGTTCATGCTTCATCTGTTGCAACGACTGCGAAGCGTCATCTTTCTCTTTCACAAATCGGGTGCGGACATCGTTCAGCTTTTCGATGAGTGTTTCGGCATGTTTCAGTTGATCGGAAACCTGTAACCGCAGGTCGTCGATTTCGCGGCGTTCTCCTTCGATATCGGCGAGTGCCAACTGTTGCTGAACCCGACGTTTCTGCAGCAGTTCTTCATTCTGTTTCACTTTTTCTTCCCGCTCCTTGACCCCCATGCTGTATCGCAGAAGCTCCTCGACACTCATCTCTCTGGGACGAATGGCAATGGGAAGACGCTCCTTGTCCCCGGTTGGAGTTGCAACGGATTGCGCCGCCTCGGAAATGGATGTCTTTTTCTTTTCTCCAGATGGCGCGCTGCTCCCTGGAATTTCCCCTTCAGGAAGAACGGAATCGGCAGACTTTGCCGTAGCTGCAGGAGACAGGAGCTTGTTCTGAACGTACCACGATCCCCCTGCGGCCGCGCAGAACATGAAGACTCCGAAAACCAGAACACCCAGCATTTTGACCATAACATCACCCTGGTGTCAGTTTGATCCGGTCCAGCGAAAAACGCTGCCGTCATCCATGACGCCTTGTTGCTCTTTGAAGACTTCTTTTCTGTAGTCTGCCCGTTGCCGATCCAACTGACGTGACAATCCGTCCACCTGAGTTTGAATCTTCTGAAACGCCTCACGAGCCACTTTTACTTTACTGGCCGCCTCATGAACCTGCGTTCGAGCGACTTCCAGTTTCTCTTTTGCATGAACGAGATGACCTTGAATCCCCAGTAACATGGAGGACGAAATTCTTGTCCGCATCGCTTGTGATATGGCCGTTTGAGCGACTTCGACTGCTGTTGTTGCCTCGTGAACCTGTTGTTCTGCTTGCCGTTGAAGATTCAATACCCGTGCAAGTTCAATCTCCGCCAACCGTCTCTGCTGTTCGCAGACAGAATGAATTTTCAGTAATGGAGATTGGAATCGGTGCATGGGGGAAATGAGTGGGTAGTGGGTAGGGATTAGGAATTAGCAGAAAGGATTATAAATATCTTAAGTTTAGAACATCCTCCACATTGCTACCCACTATAAACTATCCACTACCTACTAATTCCAGCCATCTCCTCAATTGTTTTTTCGAACGTGCCTGACTGGCCGATTTCCTGTCTGAGGAAACTGGTGATCTTCGGCATCATCTGGATCGCCTCGTCAATCTGCGGAGACGCTCCTTTCTGATACATTCCCATCTGGATCAGATCAGACACCTCCTGATAGGTCGCCATCACCTGCCGAATTCGCTGTGCGGACTGCCGATGCTCAGGCGTCGTGACTTCCCGAAACAGACGACTCACACTCTGTAAAACGTGAATGGCTGGGTAATGATTCTGTGCGGCC
>DATMFC010000073.1:0-11840 GCA_035556335.1 Planctomicrobium sp.
CAATCCGGGTTGTCTGTCTCGGACTGCTCACCTGGAGTTTGACCGTATTATTCATGCTCCCCCCGGCGATTCACGGACAGACTGAGATTCCCAAAGAACAGCGTTCTCACTTGCTGATTGCCCTGGACGTCTCTCCCAGCATGCGTGTGAAGGATGCCGGTGCGGACCATTCGCAGAGCCGGATCGAACGGGCTCGTGCTGCATTCCATTCCCTCATTCGGGAACTGGGAACACTGGATGAAACGGTTTCCGTAATCGCCTTTTACACGGAAGCGATGCCGGTGGTGATTCAGTCGCTCGATCCGGAAGTGGTTCGGCACGTGATGGGGGAGATTCCCTTGCATTACCTGTTTCCACCCGGAACGACCGATGTGGCGTCGGGTGTGGTACTGGCCGCTCAGATTGCTGGAGACTGGCCGGCAGAAAGCACAACGCTCCTCCTGATCACCGACGGAGGAAACAGCGTCAGCACAAAACTTCCCCCACTCCCGGCCAGCATCGCAGAGGTGGTGGTGATGGGCGTGGGTGATCCCGTATCCGGAACAGCGATCAATGGAGAATTGACCCGGCAGAATGTGAGTTCTCTGCGCCAGCTTGCCACTCAATTGCAGGGAACTTATTACGATGTGAATGAAGCCAACCTCCCATTGGACGCACTTTCCAGCATCGCCTTACGGAAGAAGCGGTCCGATTCTTCTCACGATCAACTGCGGACAATTGCCTTGGCTCTCATGACCGTCGCCAGCCTGATCTGGGCCGTGCTCCCGTTTGTGCTTCGTCAATGGGGCACGCGCTGGCAACCCGGGGTCATTCTCAACAAAAAGACATCTCTTGGTCGTGATTCATCGACGCCAACAAAGCATCGTCAAAACACCGTTTCAGGACCGACCTTGATTGTGAAGGAGTCGTCTTGATGCGGTTCACTCAAAAAGCATTGTGGTGGATCTGGATCGCACTGCCGGTTGCTTTCCTGGTGATGCAATATGGCCGATTACAGGGGAGTCTTCAGAAGGTGAGGGCAGCAATCTCATTGTCCACCGCATCAGGTTTCCTGTCTCAAGGGAAGCACGATGCGGCAGAAGAAGCACTCCAATCCTCACTGACTCGACTTCCGGCCCGTGAATTTCTGGTGCGGAATCAAATTCGATTGGAACTCGCCAAATTGGCGCTGAAGAAGGGACAATTAGACAAGTCCTACGAGTGGTTACAGCAGATCGACACAGCCGACTCGGCCGGTTCTGAACAAATTCGCTCTCCAAACTTTCGCAGAGAGGTTCAACGTGTTCTGGCTCAGAACAACTTTTACACAGCCTGGATGATGCGGATGGAAGGTCAGTCCCGAACAGACTGGGAGCCGATCCTTGAGGCGTCCCGTCAGGCGTTTCGGCATCTTGCGGAAACTTCTTCATTACCGGAAGAACGTGATCAATTTACTCGCGACAACGAAGCGGCCATCCGGCTTTCGCAACTCGATGACCGCTTTCTGGGAGCATTGCCGTTGCCTGACGCGGCTCAACGTCGTGAAACCTCAGGAGGAGAGACGGGCAAGGGGCGCCGTCATCGAAGTGAACAACCCGGCAAGCAACCAGGCTCAGTTGCTTCACAAATTGAAATCGACATTGACGATGTAGGGACATGATCAGGAAATCGCGCCATCGTTCACAACAGTTTCATTCATTTTTCATGCTTGCGGATTCCATTGATAGACCGGTGTTTCTTATGAGTTGTTTTAGGGCAATGAAACATGTGTGGCTTTTCTCTGCTGCCATTGTTCTGACATTGAGTCTTCAACCTAATGTTCTGCTCTCCGCCGAGCCGACTCCGGAAGCGGTTCCGCCCCGGAACGAACCGGTCAGTCACTCGCATCTTCAGATGATCAATTCCTTCCGGCTGAGCCGAACACCTGTTGCAGTCCTGAATGCAATACAAACGGAAGTTCCCGCTGTCGGCGAGAAGTCCGCATCATTTGAACAACAGATTCTCAGATTGAAGTATGCCGCCACACTCAGCGACTGGAACTCTGTCGGAGAAATTCTGGCCGTCATGCCCCCTGCTGAAGCATCTCTTCTCTACCATCGAATTCTCGTATTGCTGACTGGGCAAATGCCCCCCGCAGCCGTTCAATTCATCGCAGCGTCCGAAGGTCTCATCAATCATCAAACCATGGTAAAGATTGTCGAGCAGGGAACCCCTTCTCCCTCTGAAAAACAACCGACCCTGACGCTCACAGAGTTGATGACTCTCGTCCGGTGTTCTCCCCAACGTCCGATTCCTCAGGACCACATGGACATCCTTGCTGTGCTGCTCAATGAGTCACTGAAGGGAGGAGAATTGCTGGGTACGTTCATCGAATTCGCCTGCGAAGACCTTGATCAGCCATCCCCCTTCTTCACACACGATTCCTTGGCCTCTCTTTTCACGAAGTCGGGCAGGGGCGATGTCGCACTGACGTTTCTGCCGTCGCGAAGCGAAATGCTCGCGTCCGGGAATCCCGATCAGCTTCTCCTGCTGGCGCAACAGGATCTTGCGGCATACCGCCAACACAATCAGATTGAAAGCCTTGAAGACGCCTGGTCGATTGAGACCGAAGCGATGGTTCGTTCAGATTTGAACGCCCCCGTGCAAGCAGCCTTTGAGGCGATGTTCTTCGAGATACTTCCCCACATGGATTCTCAAAAAGCAGAGCAGTGGCTCCGGACGGCTTTGGACTCAGACACCAACATCCTTCGCCAAATGGTGATCCGAAAAGCTCAAAGTTGCCTGCAATCTGCGGGTCTGCCTCCCGCTCAGCGACTGGTCCAGTTGCAGCAGCTTCATCATCTGGCAAGACATCTCGTGGAGGTGGTCCCTGCTCAGTCACAGGATTGGAATCCCCTCTTCTCCGTCTGGGCGATGGTATGGATTCAGGAAGCGGAGAACTCAGCGGCCAACGACAAGTCCATCAAACTTCCCCAGGTTTTTCGTGATCCCTGGGGAAATGTGTACTATTTTGCGCCGGAACAGGTCCCTCAAAGCTCCTCCTCGAACCCATCCGGCCCTCCTCCCATCCTGATGAGCGAATTGCTCAGGCTTCAACCCCCTGAGTCACTGCTGTCCCGGCTTGCTGTTGAACAGACTGCGAAGTTACTGGATGTCTCGACTCGCATGGCCATTCAAATCGGTGATTTTCCCGTTGCCGGTTCCGGGTTAGCCGAACTTGTCAAGTTTCAGCCGGAACGGGCACATCGAAGAGCGAACGACTTTCTGGAAAAATGGGCTCTCTGGCATGATGGGGCTTCCGGAGGAGGAATGAAGATTCCCCGGGTCCAGCAACAACCTGGTCAGGCCCCCCCACATGCCATTCCCTCCATTCCGCTGACGCTCTCCATGCAGCAGAGAAATCTGGAAGACCTGACAAAATGGGTGCGATTCCTGGAACAGCTTCCGATCGATTCACCGGATCAGGAGCAGATCGTTCGTGCGTTTATTGCATGCCATGGGCCGGGAGAGATCTATCAGGAAGAGGCGATCGAACAGGTCTTCGGCTCCATTGAAACACTCCAACCGGAAACCGTTGCCAGTCTGGCGGATCAGACGCGAACCCGACTGACCGGCGCCTGGCGATCGTCGAGTCATCATCTGCAACATGGATCACGCCGCACTCAAAGCGACATCGAAGCAGAACTGAAACGAGGTTACGCAACGATATTGAAATTTGTGGACGACGCATTGAAGAACGCTTCTGAGGACTGGCGTCTCAATCTCGTTCACGCCAAGCTTCTTCACGATGCAGCCGTGTATCGACGGATCACCGGACATCATCCGACTTATACAACCGAGCGTGCCGAAGCCTTCAGAAAATTTGAAAAAGCGGCTCAGTTGTATGCTCATCAATACACCCTGGGAAAGACCGAACAGTCGATCGATCCCTATGTTGACTGGTTTGCGGCCAGCCTGGGTGGTTGTGATCTGCATCTCGTTCCCCCGGATGCCACTCCGTTCGGCCACCAGTCGGAACGGATTCGCGAAGCGATCCTGTCCCTGCCAGAAGCGGCGGCGGAACGTCATCTGGGCCAGTTCGCCCGCGAACTGTCCCCGCGAATGCAGATGATTCAACCGTTTATCAAATACGCTTACCTCCACGAAGGGTTCCAGATCGTTGGGAACAATCTCGCGGCGGAGGACGTTCGTGCCAGTTACGACTATTACAGTGATCTCGTCAAAGAAGTCCAACTGGTCTCCTCGCTGGATGGACCGAATCAAACAGGGCACGAGGAGCCTTTCGGAGTATTCATACAAATCCGCCATACGGACGCCATGGAACGGGTCAGTGATCGATTCGAGAAGTATTTGAAGTCGTCTCATCATCATACAGCACATGGATCTCAATTGAGCTATCCGGAAAAATTTGAGGAGGTAATTCATCAGGCATTCGGTGAATCGTTTGATGTCCGTTCCGTCACCTTTCAGTCGCCGGGGCACGAGTCCCGACCAACCGAGACTCCTCATTGGAGAATGACTCCTTATGCCTATGTCGTTCTCAAGGCCAAGGGGCCTGAAGTGGACCGGATTCCGCCGGTGACCATGACATTCGACTTCCAGGACAAAAATGGCACAATTTCTTTGCCGATCCAATCGGAATCTCTGCTGATTGACGCCAATGTGGAGAATGCTCCTCTGCGTCCTTATCAGAACCTTGTTGTCCAGCAGAGCCTCAATGAACGGCGTCTCAAGGATGGAGTGCTGACTCTGGAAGTCTCGGCCACTGCCATCGGACTGATTCCCCCACTCCACCAGTTACTGGATTTTGAGCAGTCTGATTTTCGGGTCACGTCTGTCGAAGACCGGGGACTTCTCGTTCCTCAATTCAACAACCATGTTTCCGAAGTGAGTGTCAACGCTGAGCGACAATGGCAGGTGACGTTTCAGAAGCAAACATCTGCCAGCAACTCGGTGGAGTTCTCTTTCGGCAAACCCAAACAACAGAACATTCAGGTGAAGAACTCTCGCTATCAGAATGGGAACCTTCTCCCTGCATCAACGCTAATCCAGCTTCAGTTCAGTGCTGAACATTCTGCGACATCAATCACTTCTCAGAGAAGAATCCTATTGGGAATCGCTCTGGCCTTGGGAGGGACTGTCATTGCCGTGGGGGGCTTTTTCATGAAAAAGAAGAGAAACAAGGCCGACGCTGCTACGTTACGGATCGATTTTCCGCCAAAACTCACGCCCTTTACGGCAATTGGATTCTTGCGAAGGCTTCATGATGATTCTGTTTCCGAAGCACAACGTCAGGAGCTAATCGCGGACATCAACCAACTCGAAAAAAGATTCTTCGAAGAAGGAGAGTCGGACATGGTGGTGTTGCAGAAGACCTGCCAGCACTGGAGTAAAATTTGCCAGTCCTAAATCAGTAGTTTGGCCGCTTAGGGGACGCTTTCGAAAGACATTCTAAGCCGGAGATATCCGTCCCCCTGATCGGAGTAGCACACATCAGTATAGAAAATCATCTCGATATCTCTCTGGCAATCAAGAGTAATGGGGACTGCCGTGCAACCTTCCCAGTTAAAATAGAAATTAACCGTATTCGACTGGCCAGAAGAACACTGCTCAAGGCTTAACCATGCTCTGCCATCGGTCCCCTGATATCCAGTTCCCTGTCGATGTAATGTGTATGACCCGGTAGGGAGAGGTTCCTCCCACCCGACAAATCCGGCGTCTTCAACGGTTGCATAAATAAAATCGGGAAGAGTGCCACAATGACACACCACAGGGGTCGGTGTTGGAGTCGGCTCTGGAGTGGGTGAAGGCGTCGGTTCGGGTGTTGGTGTTGGACACTCTCCGCACGAACCGCCCTCACAGCAAAGTCCTTCCGGACAGCCGCAGTGTTCGCAGTTGCTGGTGCATGATCCTTCATGACAGCATTCTCCTTCGGCTTCGTTGCAACACACCGGCGTACAAACAGTTTGAAAGCAAGGACAGGGAGTTTCTTCTCCGTCTGTACAGCAATCCAGGGAATTTTCGCCCGTAAAGTATTCCTCGCAGACCTGATCACAGGAATCAGTGCATTGTCCGTCGATACAGCATTGGTCCGCCCCACAGCACGTCCCATTGCAGCAGGCTCCATCGCAAAAGCTCTGGCAAGTGTGCCCGGCACAACAGCGACCATCACAAACTTTCGCTGCTGAAAGATCACAACAGCCTTCGTCTCCAGTTGTCTCACTCCGGGCAATCGCAAAATTGGAGCCGCCGTAGCAGAATCCTTCCATGAGAACAAAAGGGGATTCACAACATCCGAGAGTTGGCCGAGTTCGACATTCTCCATCACAGCAACCAAACCCTCCGCCCTCCAAGGGACATTCCTTCTCCTGAGGTTCACAGCAAATATTGCCTTTGCAGACCGTGTCGCATGGGTCCGTGCACGCTCCGTTTACAATATCGCCGCAGCAACCCTCATTCGCGCCACAGCACATCTGCGTATCATCATAGCTGTTGATGCAGATCGTGGATGAGGTGCTGCAACAACCGTGGCCGTATTCTCCACTTTCGTCCCCGGTCTGGTAGTAGCAGCGTCCCTGCCCGCAACAGCTTTGATGATTCCCACTTCCACAAATCTCGCCACCTTCGTGGTGCCCATGAGGACGCAAGCAACATTGCTGCTCGCCGTGATGGGTATAGCATCCGATGACCTGACTTTCATCGGCATGTGCCGTGCAACAATGGTTTCCGCAGGCGGATTCTCCGTGAGGGCAGCAATACTTCTCGTGTTCTTCCGGCCCCACACAATTCGAAAACAGACAGCAGCAATTTGCGCCACACACGTGTCCGCCAGTCGCTCCTAAGCAGAAAGATGTCCCGGGGCCTTCGCAAATAGCGTCCGGTCCTGGATCATCGGGTCCCGGGTCGTCTTCATCATCAACATCCCCATCTGCGTCACTGTCTGAATCTGTATCTGAGTCAGCATCGCTGTCCGAATCCGTGTCTACGTCGGTATCGGAATCTGAGTCGGTGTCGGTGTCCGCATCACCATCGCTGTCGGCATCTGCATCCGCATCACTATCGGAGTCGCTGTCCAAATCACCGTCAGCATCAGAGTCCGCATCGACGTCACCATCTGAGTCTGAATCCGCATCACCATCGCTGTCCACATCTGAGTCCGAATCGATATCGGTGTCTGCATCCGTATCGATTCGGAATCGACATCCAGGTCCGAATCACTGTCGGCATCGGTGTCCGCGTCAGCGTCAGCGTCGGAGTCGGAATCACCATCACTCCCCGGTCCACCGGGAATTCCCAAGAATCTTTCGCGGGTCAGGTAACCGGCGGCAATGATGGGGGCAAACCCGACATCCGGATAAGCCGCCAGATAGGGCTGCGCGACCAGTTCGATTGGATAGTCGGCGATGAGATTCTGGAAGGTTTCCCCCGGAAATCTTCTCCGCGCTGGTTCAGGACAGGGAGCAATGCTGTCATCCACGATACTCTCCGGGGCGCAAACATGAGTATGATGCCGCCAGATGGATTTCGTGGGGTCATCTGGAAAATCCGGGTGTTTGATTTCAACTACCTGCCCCGGAAGCAACATGGCAAACTTGTCTGTCTGCGTGGTGTGGCCATAGTCGTCGTACATCACGATGTCCCGGAAGCCGTAAACCGAATTGTGCAGCATCGACACATCGGATTGAAAACTTTCATTCAGGGTAACCGCAGCAGTGGTTCGCACTCACAGGACCGATGCTTGTAGACCCTACCTGGGTTCGACTTTCGCACATTTTGAGTGCGGGCGAGTTCAGAACTGGGTTGAAGAAAGGGAGCCAGAGCCTGATTCTTGGGGGTGTTATCAAGCCTTCAAGGAAGAGGATGGCCCCCATGGATGTTGCGACGAGTTTTCTCCCTGTTTTGCAAGTCTTCGCTGCCGAAATGACTCGGCCGACCTTTCAAACCTTTCTGATTCTGGTCTCCGGATGGCTGATGGCCCCGCGTCAAACCATCATCGGCATGGTGCGGGCCAGTGGAACGGATCGGCATCATGCGGCTTTTCATCGACTCTTCGCTACGGCCACCTGGTCGGTCGATGTGGTGGGGCTGGCGGTCTTTGATCTGGTCACTGCGATGAGGTCGATGGTCTTTCTGACCATCGATGACACACTCATTCCGCGCACTGGTCTGAAGATTTTCGGAACCGGCATGCACCGGGAGCCGATGCTGTCCAGTCGAAGTCATGTGGTGACTCGCTGGGGGCATTGTGGGGTGGTGTTGTGTGTTGTTCTGGAGAGTCGGCACTTTCCCGGACACCACTTCTCGCTGTCGGTGCTGTGCCGCCTGTATTTGAACAAGACTTCTGCTCTGAAGTGGGATCGGGGCTATCACAAGAAGTCGGACCTGATGCTCCAGCTGCTGCAAGTTCTGAACAAGCATGTCAGCGGAACTGGAAAAAATGCATTTGCTGGGAGATTCCGCTTTCACCGCTCCGGATCTGCTCAGCCGGATGCCGGTCGGAATGCAGGTGATCGGACGCATCATGGCCAGTTCCCGTCTGCATGAACCTCCTGCTCCACGACTCCCCGGTCAGACCGGTCGAACTCGCGTTCGTGGAGACCGTCTGCCGACTCCACAGGAGATGCTTCAGCAGAAAAGACTCCAACGTCTCACGCTGAAACTGTTCGCCGGTCGGGCGTATCACGTTCGCGTGGCGACCCAGGTGTGCCGGTTCTTCAAAGCTCCCGATCGTGATGTGCTGGTGATTGCCGTCCAGCACCTGCGTGGGGGACGCGGAAGGGAAGTCTTCTACACCACCGACATTCATGCGGATGTCGAGTCGGTGCTGAGTCGCTATTCGAGAAGATGGTCGATCGAGATGACGTTTCATGACACCAAGCAGCATCTGGGGATCGAAGAACCTCAAAACCGAACCTGTCCGGCCGCCCGCCATACTGCTCCCACGGCCTTCCTGCTGTACAGCCTGATCGTCTGGTGGTACGAACAGGTGCGAGAGGAACCCGCCCCCGCCGTGTTGAACTGGCGTGGGAAAACTCACCCGTCATTCGCGGACATGCTCTGTGCGTTGCGTGCGGAAAGCCTGCAAAACATCAGTCCCAAGAGTTTTTCAACACCGCCCCTCCCGCCAGATATTCAAAAACTCATCCAGCACCTGACAAAACTCGTCCAACTCGCGACGTAAATGTGCGAAAGTCGAACTGGGTCGATGCACAGTTTCATGGGCCCATTTCATAACTCTTGAAATTTTCTCTCGCCTGACGTCCGCAAGACCTTTAACCTGCCATGGACGCCACTGATGGCTCTCATTCTACTCGAAGTCGATTCCGACCGTTTCGGCACCAGATGCTAAAAAATGAGGCGATGAGGCGGCCCCGTAAGCCAGCCAAGAACCGACTCGACGGCCCTCTTCGAGCGACTCTGTGCAAGAAGTTCGTCTTGACCAGAGGGCATTCAACAGCTTTGACAGATCATTGCGCAGTCTCTTTAGAATCGCCCGGGAGGAAGGCCGCAGTGTCGCAGGACGGCGGTACGAGGAATTCCTTCTCATCCTCAGGGGCTTTGAAAGAGAGACGCGCCGACCGATCCCGTCGTTGTTTTTCGCCTATCAGGATTCAGGGAGCAAGCCGGGTCGATCACCTGGGGAATGGTGTAAAGCTCTTCTGGTAGATCTGAACGAAAACAGCATGCTATCATCACGACTTGAACTCCCTCCTGTGATTTGGATCACCGGCAGAATTCGACAGTTGCTGTCGTCCTGCATGGGATGAGGGAAGCAAGACAGATCAACCAAGGTCCAGCGTGCCATCCGTCGTGTCACAACCAGTTCTCGCCCAGCTCACGCGGGCTGCTATTTTTCTCGTGGTCACAATGAACGATGAAAAGGGGAGTGAAACCGCAGTGCGCGCCTTATGCGGCGACCTGGCGTCGCTGTTGCGTGCGGTCGGCTTTCGCGACCTTGATGGGCGGCTGTCCTGTATCATGGCGTTTGGCTCCGATGCCTGGGACCGGCTCTTTGGCACACCGAAGCCGAAAGACCTGCATCCGTTCCGCGAAATCCGCGGGGCCCATCATGCGGTTTCGACACCGGGCGACATCCTCTTTCATCTCCGTGCTGACAGAATGGATCTGTGCTTTGAACTGGCCACGCAGATCATGTCACGGCTCGCCGGTACCGTTGTTACGGCAGACGAGGTGCAAGGCTTCAGCTATTTTGACGATCGCGACCTCATCGGCTTCGTGGATGGAACAGAGAACCCCACGGGACAGGCGGCCGCCAACGCCGCCATCATCGGCGAAGAAGATGCCAACTTCGCCGGGGGGAGTTATGTGATCGTGCAGAAGTACCTGCATGACGTCAACGGGTGGAATGCATTGGCGATTGAAGAACAAGAGCGCATTATCGGCAGAAAGAAGCTTTCCAACATTGAACTGGACGATGCCGTAAAACCCACACGCGCACACAACGCCCTGACGACGATCATCGAGAACGGAGAGCAGCTGGAAATCGTCCGCGACAACATGCCGTTTGGCGATGTGGGAAAAGGAGAGTTTGGAACCTACTTCATCGGCTACGCCCGGTCCCCGCACCGGATCGAGCAGATGCTGGAGAACATGTTCATTGGTCGGCCGCCGGGAAACTATGACTGCCTGCTCGATTTCAGCCGGGCGATCACCGGCACGTTGTTTTTCGTGCCGTCGGCAACATTCCTCGACAATGTCGCGGTCGAAGTGGCGTCTCCATCCAGTGCTGTTGAAACAGTGGAAGAAGCCGAACCATCCACCAAGCCTTCCCCACATCCGTCTATAAATAACGGGTCACTTGGAATCGGTTCACTGAAAGAAAGGGACAGGACATGAATAATCTGCATCGAGAGCTCGCTCCCATCTCTGACAGAGCGTGGGCACAGATTGAAGCAGAGGCATCCCGGACCCTCAAACGCCATCTCGCGGCACGACGAGTCGTTGATGTTCCTGAAGCCCAAGGGCTTGAACTTGCCGCAGTCGGTACCGGACACCTGCGCTCGATTCAGGCTCCCGGCGATGGGATTCTCGCCGCTCAACGCGATGTGCAGGCACTCATCGAACTGCGAGTTCCATTCGAACTCACGCGGGCAGCGATTGACGACGTCGAACGGGGCGCGGCCGATTCCGATTGGTCACCGGTCAAGGAAGCGGCGCGGAAGATCGCCTTTGCGGAAGACCGCGCCGTCTTTGACGGGTTTGCCGCAGCGGGCATTCAGGGAATTCGCCAGGTCAGCAGCAATCCCGGCGTGACCCTGCCAGCCAATGTCGCAGGCTATTCAAACGCCGTCGCGAAGGCCGTGAGTCAATTGCGGCTCGCAGGTGTCGAAGGACCGTATGCGCTGGTGCTGGGCGCCGACGCCTACACCGCCGCGAGCGGAGGCAGCGACGAGGGCTATCCGGTTCTGCACCATCTGGAACGGGTTGTGGACGGCGGAATCATCTGGGCGCCTGCCATTGCAGGCGGGTTCGTGCTGACGACTCGCGGAGGGGACTTCGAACTGGATCTCGGCCAGGACATCTCCATCGGTTACTCAAACCATTCCGGCTCCGTCGTCGAACTGTACTTTCTGGAGACGTTCACGTTCCGTGTCCTGACCGCAGAGGCCGCCGTCGTTCTCAACCCTGAAAAGAAATAGACCGCGAGTATTTTTGAACAGGAGCTTTCCAAGATGGCGAAACGGTTCAAAGTCGGTGATCACGTCCGCTGGAATTCCGAGGCTGGTCACGTGTCGGGAACGATCATCAAGGTGCATACGACAGACTTCGACTACAAGGGATACACGCATCACGCCAGCGAAGACAATCCCCAGTACGAGATCAAAAGCGACAAGACCGAT
>DATMFC010000074.1:0-7412 GCA_035556335.1 Planctomicrobium sp.
CGAGGTCACTCATGAATACGTTGACAGAAATACGCCCGACGGCAAAACGAAAGGAAACGAAAGATCATAATAAGGGACCCCCGTGACGACAATCCTAACGGGTTTCCCGTCAGACATCGACCGGCACACGCCATCTGGGGAGCCCCGATTGCTTGCAATCGGGGAGGCGCAGCCGTCAGAGGCCGCAATCCCGATGCCCGAGAGCGTATCCAGAAATGATCTGGTCGGGGTATTCGGAATGGAACGTATGATTTCGCTCTGTGAGCAGTGCAAACGTCAGAACCGCTTTCTTTTGTCCAACGTCTTTCCGCGGTCAACATCGTTTTGACATTCGGCACTGCTCGCAGAGCAGTGCCACACAAGACAACTTTGCCTGGATTGTGTGCCAGATCGGCCAGATGATTTGTGGAGACGCTCGAATAGTCAACCAAACCAGCACAAAGCCCCTCACCTTCCCCGGGAATGGTGTTGCCGAGATTGGACGGCATATTCGACCACGTTCCTGTCTCGCGACAATGCCGTCGTCAATTCCCTGACTCGCTGAAACTCGGGAGTCGACTTAATGCGGGACGCCTGAAAAAGCTCCTCCGGCAGCCCCTTGAGAAGATCCCGATTCAACCGGGACGAGAGCCAGTCTCCCCGACGCTTTGAAAAGGCAAGATGAAGTCGTCGAAAGCGGGTCTCCAGATAACCGGCACTTTGCCCGGCCGTTTCCGACAATACCTTATCCCCCACGACAGTCGCCACTGTTCCCCCGACCGCATCCCCCGCCAGATGGAGCATTCCCCGAACCGCCGCATCAGCCGCGACGGGAGCAATCGCCTCCCCGACCGGTCCGGCTCCTGTGACGAATAAACCAAGGCTGATCACCGGCCGCGCCACTGCCGCCATGGAATCGATTCTGCGAAACAAACGGTGAAACTGCGGGCTCTCTTCCCGAAAGTTCTTCAATTCCGTTTCGACTGTCTGCTGAATCTCCTGCTCGAAATCCAGTTCTTCATGCTCTCGCCGTAATGATTCGATAAAGTCAGCTCTCGAAACTCCGGCGAGCAGTTGCTCCACCTGCTCTTTTAATAACGGATTGCCGATATCCCGAATCGTTTCCAGCCGGATGAAACATCGTTCCAGCACATCTAAAACGGCATTCCACTCCTGCTGGCGATAGATCTTCAACGGGTCTTCTGTGGACGCCCCGGCCTGCTGTCGGATCAGCTTGATAGGGGCCACGATAATGCGTCCCAGATTGTTATAAAGACCATGAATCGCCGCCGTCCAGCCTTCGCGCTGACTCCCCCACCAGTGCCGAACCTGCTGAATTAATATCGAATTAGGCAATGTCGGCCATCGATCCACTTCTGCCAGACGTTCCGACGAAAGCAATGTCACGGCGTCCGCAAATTCCGCAGCACGACGATCAATCTCCTGAAGCCAGGCCGGAACTCCCGATTCAGGATCAACCACACGATGTAATGCTCCCGCCAGTGCCTTCCCTTTGATCTCATCAAACTTCAGAGTCGATAATTCCTCCATTAAGTTACGAGGACGATTGTCGACACTTTGCCCTGCCGGAACCGGCCACGTTCGCTCGTAAAAGGGAAGCGAATTCGCCTCTGCTCCCCGACGGTCATTGGGAGCCAGGTAAACAAAAGCGGGGTCAACCCCCGTCGATTCACAGAAGGTCTGTAGCCACAACGGCCAGTAGGCTTCATCCTCCGGAAGCAGACATTGATTAAAAATCACAATCACCAGCTGACCTTCATCTGCAGCGGCCTGAAAGAATTTCTTAATCGCCTGATCGTTGTACTTCTGTTGTGTTAAGACAACAATCAGCACGTCCGAAATCTGCCGGAGATGGTCGGCCCGCTCCCAGTTTACTACCGCAATGCTGTCGACATCCGGTGTATCAACGATAATCAGATTTTCCGGAAGATTCTCGCGATCCCGATAAAACAGAAAATGCCGGGGAGACTCCTGAAGTGGCTGCTCCGCTTCCTCCCAGGGAATCACTTCAAACCCCGGGAATAACGTTTCGACGGAAATCAAATCCAGTTGCCGGTGATGAATAATCGCGGTGGGATGCTTGGTCCCGGATGCTGTCGGCGTCGTCGCGCTGATCTTTGCTCCGGCGATATGATTGAAAACAACACTCTTCCCGAGATTCGTCCCTCCAACCACCGACACGACAAGATAAGCATGAGCTCCCAGTTGTGGGATCAGCTTGCGTGTCATCAGTTCATACCATTCCCGCCCCGCCAGCGGGGGAAGATGTAGCGGCGCAGAGAGAACTTCCAGTTGCCGTGTCGCCGAGCACAATTCAGAGACCAACTCTGAAGAATTAGGGGTCATATCCGCCATGTGATTGTTGATAAGCCTGCCACGGGTGCCGAGAACATTTTTATTCCAAATTTCAGTATTTTACTGAAAAAACAGGCATTTCTGCCAAAACACGCCCCAACCATCTGCGTTAAGAAAGTACAGACGGCTCTAAAAGTTGATTCCAGAACAAGGCTTGAATTCGTACCGTCCCGATCGTGGGAACGGAGCCTCTCCTATATATCATCGCGAGAAAAGTAACCTGTATCTCACACTACAGAACGAGGCATGCCTGTACTCCACCCGTAAAGAAACGATTCATCGAAAACAGAAAAACGGTAAAGATCTGCATGATAATGCTTGAACATGTGCCTGTATTTATTGCCTTTACAATAACGACTGCTATATTGTGACGTAGTGAGTCCTGATTTCCAATGGCTTTGGTTAATGATTTTCAAGTCCAGATTTCTCATCTGACACAGGCAAATCAAGAGATCCAGTACGTATTTCTCGCTCGTGTCTTGCCTGACAAATCAGTAAAGCCATTGGAAACTGCATGTCAACGACTGTGAAACGCCCCCGACAAAACAAACTCCAACTTCTCGTGAATAGGAGATTCCATCGTCTGGATGGTTTTGCTGGTGGCTCTAAGTAATGTTAAAAGGATGTTTGAAATTATGGCGAAGAAAAAAGCTGCCCGTGGTGAATTCAACATGTCAGCCGAGATTCGAAACCTGCTGCAGGACAAGCCCGCTCTGTCCAGCCGGGAAGTTTTCGAAGCACTGAAAGCACAGTTTCCAGATCAGGAAATCAACCGCAATTCCTGCAATGTTGCATTCTCCCACGCACGCCGCAAGCTGGGAATTAAAGGGGGAGCTCGTAAGTCTGTTCGCCGTCGTCGTCCAGGTGCAGCTGCTGCTCCAGCCGCAACTCCAAAAGCCTCAGTCGCTGCTGCTGGCGGACCACTGAACCTCGATCTGCTGCAAGCCGCTCGTGCCCTGCTGACCAAAGCAGGCAGCGCTGACGCCGCAGTTCAAGCGATTAAACAACTGCAAGCCCTGCAGATCAGCTAGAGCAATTTGTTCTACAATAATGGCCGCGCAGCATGCGTCTCACCAGTGCAAACACTGGTCCTCGCATGCTACAGCGGCCTTATTTTTTGGGGCCTTATTTTTTTGCTTCGAACGAATTCGGGAAGAAGACTCACGCATAGGCGCTAAATTTGGGGAACAGCTTTTCTGGGCAAGTCGTCCTGAAATGTTTTCAAGAATTCAAGAACCACGAATCGATCGAATCTGACGAATGAATTCTTGTGGACGCTGATCAAAAAATTCGTGCGATTCGCTTCATTCGTGGTTTCTGAACAATCTCTCTCTTTCACTTTCGACCCCGATGTAAAAATACCTAGGCACGACCTCATACAAAATTCTTTGCGCCTTAGCGCCTTTGCGTGAGTCTCCTCTTCTTCTCACTATCAACATGGTAAACCGCCACACGTGAATGCATGTTCACTTCTCTGGCCAGTTTAAATGCCGATGAAGAAACTGATAGGTCCCCACCCCATGAATCGCATGGGGGCCATCGAAGTATTCAATTTCTGTTAAATCGCTGATCCCCAATTTGACATAGGCACGCCGGGCCTTGGCATATTCCCAGGCGACCCATTCGTCTGGAGCAACGCCGTCATCATGCCCTCGTTCGATCATGAAAGGCCGAGGAATCATCAGCCATGTCAGCTCCGCATAATTGGCGATGTGTCCCATGTTCCACTCGAAGATTTCATATTCCCCAGTGTAAACATAAGAGTAACGATCTTCACTGGAGGCAATCTTTCGGATCCAGTCGTTGTAATCGGCGGAACAGATGGAAAGGCAATACCCCGGCTGATCGTCCGTCGGCACAAGCAATGTTGGAACACGAACGGCCGTCTTCCCTCCATAGGAAATTCCGTAAAATGCAATCCGGCTCGGGTCCACATACGGCAATCCCGCCAGCCAGCGTAACGACTGGCGATGCTGTTCAATAATATAACTGAACAGGGAATATCCAGATGGATTACTTTTGCGTTGCAGAACGCGAAAGTCGTCAAATCCTTTGTAAGGGTTTTGTGGGGCGTAGACGATAAACCCTCGCTTCACGAGTTCGGCACTCACCTCCTGATAAGCTCGCCACTTTCGGGAAGAACGATCTGCAATCAACGTGTCCTCGGGTGAGCCTTCCAGTCCGTGCTGAAACACCACAACGGGCCGTTTCTCTCCTTCTTTGAGATCTTTGGGAATCAGCAACCATCCCCCTGCAATCACCCCCCAGTCATTCTCTTTCTCACTGGATGAAGCGGGAGCCGGATAGACATCCAGTACGACTTCATAGCCGACATACTCCGGTTCGTCCAACACTTTTCTTGTACGAGGATTGAGCGGAACTGTCGGTGGCGTCAGCTTTCCAATGAATGACTCGTGAACCCAGTTCCGGTATCTTTCGTTCGATTTCGCAAAGGCTTCCAGACTGGACAGATTCACCTCTTTCCACTTTGCGGCGCGAACCTTATCACTCCGGTGCAGCACCGTCTGAGAATAGCGAACAAGTTCCTCCACTTGCGATTTCATACGCAACGCCAATGCGTCCTTCGAATCCGGGAATGCCGTGCTGTTATACAACATGAGATGCTGCTGCGTCTGTTGATCTGCTGCCGGCTCCCGTGCTAAAGAAACACTCCTGGAAACGATCTCTTCGATTCCTTTCTCTGCATCCTCTGTTGTCAGCAGCGTGATCGATTCCCCGGCACCGGCCTTCTGATAATATTGCTGTGCTCTGGCGAACTCCCGTTTCACACTCTCCAGTTGCAGAGTTCGGATCAAGCCAGGAGCCGCGACATGAGCACGTTTTTCCGGAGTGAGTACAACATCCACATCCTGTGCATTCGGAGCCGAAATGTGATCAATAATCAGTGGACGAGGTGCAATGAGACTGGCCAGTTCCGCATCTCCAAACTTCTTTAACTGTCCGAAGAGATTCCGATCGATCGGTTCCTCCCAGACCCGTTCCCGTTCATTAAAGTAATTTCGAACAACAACAGCTTGAATGGTCTCTTCATCAATCGCTCCGGCTGCAAGTGCGATTAATCCTCCGTCGCCCGTTCCGACGACAGCGGTTCGTAAGGGCCAGCCACGAAACGCCTCCTGAACTGTACGAATGCCTGAAAGTACCTTGGCCACTTCGTACCCGATCGGGTGTCGTCCCAGTTCGAACGAAACCCGATAGATCAACTCCCGATGGGGAATGTTGGTCCAACGAAGATCGGGGTGCCCGGACCAGGTGAAATCGCGATCAATCAAGACCGGACAGAGCACCACGCAGCCCTGTTCTGCCAGAAGTCTGGCAATCTGTTGCGGTCTCTCGATGCCCTCTTCCGTTCCGAAAAGCTGTTCGGGAGACTGCCCGGCATCTGGGATGACCACCACGAATGAAACGTGAGATCGAATTGGAATTGGAATGGAAATGAGACCGCGTCCGGTCACTCCTTCAAAGGCATCCCACTGGCAGGGAACCACCAGTGATTGGGGGGGATCCTGTTCTTTGATCGGTCTGGAAGACAATGACAGAACCGACTTGATCGTCCCTGACACCGGGACTTCTTCCGGGGGAAATCCGATGATCGATTTGAATTCATCTCGGGCCGCCTGTCGAAGGGGTGCCCGGTCTTCTTCTGTTGAAGCGTTGAGCCAGGGAGCTGTCCGTTGTTCCTTCTGTCGGGCGAGTTCACGTTCCGCGAAGAGCCCGATTCCACGAGTCATCACTGAATAGAGCGGTTCATCGAGGACCAGAGGGGAAGAGTGCGGAAGAACCGGATCGGTTGGAACGATCTCTTCAGCTGCAGGGAGCGATCTCGTGATCACGACCAAAACAGAGAACGCGAACCACCAGCGAGTCGAACGGATCATCGTGCTGACCATTCTATTATTAAGACAAGATTCCGGCGCCAGGTCGCAAACTTCAGACACCCCAGGAGATCACGACAGAGCCGAACACAGCGACACACTTTGTAAACGGTCTCATTCAATTTCGTCAATATATCGCCTCCCTCCCCTGAACGGCAGTTTTTTCAGATTCATTACGGCGCGATTTCCGAATCATCAGAATTGATCTGTTCCTGTTCCCGGGATCCCGGCTAATCTTCGCGACTCTGCCTGAATTCCCTGAAAACAACTTCAACGGATGGAGTTCCTCAATCCTGTCAGGCCAGAGTGGTTACACCCTCAAGGATGATTGTGCTGCCGTATCTGCTCGATTTCTGTTATGTGATTCTTCTGATTCTTGTGTCTCCACATCTCTTATGGAAACGCTGGAAGCGAGGAAAATCACAGACAAACTTCGGCCAGAAACTTCGAGGGCGCCTTCCACGACGATGGAATCATTCCAGTCCCCGGATCTGGATCCATGCCGTCAGCGTCGGTGAAGTTCTGCAGTTGCGACAACTGATTTCCAGGATGCGCGAGAGTCGTCCCGACCTTCAGATTCTGGTGACAACGACAACATCCACCGGTCACGCGGTCGCCTGTGAGACATTAGAGGGATGTGACGTTGCCTATTTTCCGCTGGATTTCAGTTATACTGTCAATCGGGCTCTGTATCGTGCCTGCCCGGACTTGATCATTCTTGTTGAACTCGAATTGTGGCCCAACTTTATCACTGCCGCAACAAACCGGTCGATTCCGTTAATGATTATTAATGGTCGACTGAGCGAACGCAGTTATAAAGGATACTCCCGGATCCGTTTTCTGATTCAAGGGTTATTAGACCAGTTGAAACTGATTGCCGTTCAATCGGAGGAATACCGGGAACGTTTCATCGATCTCGGCGCCCGTCCCGAGCGAACAATTGTCACCGGCTCCATCAAATTTGACGGCGTCAACATGGATCGGGGGAATTCACGCACTCAGGAACTCCGTGAATGGTTACAGATTCGCCCTGAGGAACTGGTCTTTATGGCCGGGAGCACGCAGGACCCGGAAGAGCGGTACGCGCTCACCATTTTCAAAGAGCTTCAGCAGGAGTTTCCGCAACTCCGGCTGATTCTCGTACCGAGACACCCCGATCGA
>DATMFC010000075.1:0-12377 GCA_035556335.1 Planctomicrobium sp.
GATGTTTTACTTCACCACCACCACTGTTAAAGATAATCCGTTCGCGAACATCTTCCCCTTGTTTACGTCCAACTTGAGAGAAGAACGCGGCAAATTCATAGTATTCGTTCTGGGTCCAGCGATCGAATGGGTGATTGTGGCACTGGGCACACTGAATACGCATTCCCATGAAGACCTGTGCCACGTTCTCAGCGACTTTCAACTTGTCCCGTTCGAGTTCATAGAAGTTCGTAGCAGGAGAAGAGAAGGTTCCTCCGGTCGAGGAGAGAATCTTGCGGACCATTTCGTCGGTAGGAACATTGTTGGCGACCTGTTCCACAAGCCACTGGTAATACTGAACAATCGACTTGTCGGAAATCTGCCCCTGTCCCCCGGACCGCATCATCAGCCATTCCGACCATTTCGAAACCCACATCTCTGTGAATTCCTTCCGGTTCAGAAGTTCGTCCACTTTCTTCGTGCGCTTGTTCGGATCGGAATCCGCCATAAACACGTTGTATTCTTCGGCCGAGGGGAGCAATCCCACCAGATCGATCGAAACCCGCCTTAAAAACTCTTCGTCGCTACACAACTCAGAAGGATTCAAACGGATCTTCTTGAGCTTGGACTGCACGAGTTCATCAATGTAATTGGCAGGCTGTTCCGGAACGGCTTCGTACTGCAGACCTTTAGGAAGCGCCAGAAACTGTGACCCGACGGTGAAGACGTCAAACCGGGCCATCACGAACGCTTCTCCACGATTCCCGGCGGTCACCAGTCCGGCTTCATCGATCGCGGCGGAAGAATCATTGCTGGAGAAGAATGAGGCCAGCGAAGTGACATCGCGAACTGTTCCGTCCGAGTAGGTCGCCAGTGCCAGCAACTGCTGGGTTTCTCCTTCTCCATCCAGCACCGCCTGGTGTGGATAGAGGACCAGGTCAACACAGGTCGCCTGTTCTTTCGGGTCGGTCGGAACGCCGTTCTGAATCCATTCGATGAGGGTTTTGTTCATTGGGGATTCCATGTCGAACCGCTTCCCTCCCGTGTGGGGAACCGATCCAACTGATTTTTCCACCATCATGCTCGCCTCTGGAACCGCCAGATTGATACGGCGTCCCAGTTGTTCCCGGGTGATCCGAAAATGATCTCCATCAGGGTCATAACCAAACAGAGACAGCATGAAGCCATCTTTTCCGCGAGCCGCTCCGTGACAGCTTCCGGTGTTACAACCTGCTTTCATGAAGACCGGCATGACATCCAGCTTGAAGCTGACCGGTCGGTCTTCTGCAGCCTTTTGCACTTTCACTGGAATCTGCTCTGTTTTCCCTCCGATGGTCAGGCTCAACTGAGTTGTTCCATCCGCCTGAGGAAGCAGCTTGTTGCCGTCGCGACGGACCAGTTTTTCATCCCCGATTTTCCACTGGGCCTGCGACGTCAAATCACGGGTCAAGCCGTCGTCATAGACTCCTTGAACGACAATGGACTGGTAAGCCCGACGGGTTGTCAGTTGGACTTCTTTTGGGAAGACCCGCAATTCCACCAGTTCCGCAGCAACGGCTGATTGAGCGGCGAGTCCCAGCAGCAGGGTCCAGGCAATACGATGAATCATGTGACCGACCGAAGTAAACGTAAAAACAGGAACATTCAATCTGACTGAGCGACCAGCGACAATCGGTTATTCACCACCTGAGTCCGCTTTCTGCTTCTGTTGCAGGCGGAGTTGTTCCAATCGCGAGAGTGGCTTTGGCGGAGCTTCTGTTTTGGCCACGGCCGGAGCGGGAGCAGCGGCGGGGGCAGGTTGATTCGGCGTCTCCTTTGGAGGAGGAGCCGGTTTATCAACCCGAAGACGACCGGTTCCCAATGAATGGTTGATCGTCGTTCCGTTTTCCGGAATCTCGACTCGACAGAAGATGTTCTGGCTCAAGCCCACTGGTGCATTCTCTGCGGCCTTGATGGTGAACAGCAATTCTGCCGTGTCTTTCGTCATTTTGAGGGATTCCGCTGTCGTATTGGCGGGAAGACCCAGCAATTCAACAGTGGCTTCTCCTTCAAAATCTTTATGCTTGGTGGCTTTGACCAGAAACGGAGTTTCTTTTCCCTGCTCGACAGCCCCCTGAGCAAATTCGAAGGTGACATATTGCTCGGCAACATTTAAGGGAACGAGTGGGGTCAGCACTTCATAATCTGCTCCTTGATGCTTTGAAGTACAGCGAACAGCAATCATGCTTTCGCGGATACCGGCCTTGTCTGAAGCGTTGACTGACAGGAGGGTTTCCGTTTGATCCGGCGCGATCTTGGCCGATCCGTTAGAGCTGACCCCCGGAGGATTCTGCAACATGACCAGACGAATCTCTTCATTGAATCCTTCGGCACGCTCACATTTGACGACAAGATTCAATGCACCGTTTCGGACGACCGGGACCTTGGGAACCTCGATCCAGCATTTGAATTGAGGCTTTTCCACCACCACGATCGGAAGACGATTCATCCGTTCTTCCCAGACACGGTCGTTGTTATTCGCCCGAATCATCAACACGTCTTGAAAGAGTGGTCCTTCGATTTTGACATCGGGACGCTTGGGGTCATCAAGAAACGCGGTGACAGGAACAAAGGCTCCTCCCAGCGGGGCGTCTTCATCGGCATAGAAAACCACCGTGGCAGTCCCATCTTCACGCCATGATGGAGGGCATTCCATGCGAACTCCCGGAGGAAGCTGATCGCTCCGGAAATTGACTGGTCCTCCCATGTCACGTCGCTGAATGTTCGCCACGATGCCTGCGCCTCCTCCTTGAGGAATGCGAATCTGGTGCTGGATATAGCGAGCGAACTCAATGGGTGAGGCCTGAAGAACTGGCTGCACCAGTTCCACTTCAATCCGATAGGTAAAGGTCGGGTGTCCGCGTCGCAGATGGTCCCGGACGATGATGACGTAATCACCATCCGCCGGAATTTTTACCTTCGTCGCGCAATCGACTCCACGACTGTCATCGTCGGAGGCGAGTTGCTTTCCATCAGAGGCCTGATGGACGGTCACCACCGGATCCAGTCCGGAACGAAGACGTCGAGCATAAACTTCAATCGCAACGGTCTGGTCTTTCTGGGCGGTGAACCGGAAGCAGTCGACATCATCTTTCTCAGAAAGGATTCCGTTAAAGGCCACGGGGAAAGGACCGGCAGTGGCGGTGTTGCGATCGTTATTCGGTTCCTGTTCAAAGACGTTTTCCAGATCCACGATCCGGAAGGGGTGAGGGGTCGGAGCGGTTCCTTTCTCATCCGAAACTTCGACCGAGAATGGGTCGAGCGGAATCGTAGTCGGAAGCGTCACTTGTCGTTCGATTGTGCCGGAGACATCTCCCAGGAACTTCAGAGTCAGTGTTTCGCCGGGCTTTCCTCCGGCAGGATAGACTGATTGTGGACGGGGGAAATTTCCGACATGTAACAGGTAATGTGCCTGGCCATCACCGTTGTACGAGGCATCACGAACCTGGACGACATACTTTCCATCTTCAGGAGCGATGATGGAAACCATCGCATCGTTCCAGAGCAGTGCCGTGTCATCATTTACTGCCAGTTCAAATCGGTCCATGTTGAGAATGGCCAGATACGGATCGAAATACTGGGTGCCTGATGATCGTCCGAAGCGCTGACCGAAAATCTCAGCACTGATCCGTTCCCCTTTTTTCGCTTCAATGATGTAGTAGTCGACATCTTCCCGGTCGATTCGCCCCTGAACCGAAGTGTTCATGGCAATGGCCTGAGGCTGATCAAACTCGGTATTCGGCTCAACTTCAGCAACAATCGGGAGCGCACCGACATGGAAATTGAAGACGTGAGTTGTCCCTGTTCGGGTTCGCAAACGAATTCGTTGCGATCCTAACGGGCTGTTCTCTGCGATTTTGAATTTTCCGCGGACCTGCTTTCCCCGTTTCTTTTCATCATCACGGTCCAGCGGTTCGAGAGAAATCACCTGCATTCCGGTGTCGTAAAGCAGCAGTTCTTCCGTATCGTCCAGATTATCACCGGCGATTGTGAACTCAACCTCCGTGCCTCGCGTTCCTCCCATGGGAGAGAGGCCGCGAAAGTTCGGATTGGCAGCCTGACACATTTGAGTGCAGACAAAAATTGACGCCAGAGTCCAGGCAATTGAGAAGACACGCATTGCGGAACTCCCGTTCCCGTAGTTGATTGTATTGTCTTTTTCGGTCGACCCGTCTGCTCTACCGGATGCTGACAAATGAAGTCACCAGCAGACTGCCTGACGTTCTGTCAGACTGAAACAGGACGCTGATGCCGGGTGTTTTTCCGGTGCGCAGCGACAAGGCCCTCTATGCAAACCAACAAATGCAAACATCCAGCGCCATGCCATTACGGACACAGCGCTGGATGAAATTCTGATCAGACCAACAGATCTTTAACGACTTCCCCACCGTCAACGATTTCAATCGGACGATTTCCGGGAGCCATCAGTTCCTTGTCGGCCGTGATTCCGATTGTGTGGTAAAGGGTGGTGAAGAGTTGCTCAACGCTGAGCGGATTTTCTTCAGGCTCACTGGCGGTGGCATTGGAGGAACCGTAGACCATTCCTCGCTTGAATCCTCCCCCGGCCATGACAACACTGAAGACCTTCGGCCAGTGGTCTCGGCCGGCAGTGTTGTTCATTTTCGGAGTTCGACCGAATTCCGAAGTCAACATGACCACGGTGTCGTCAAGGCGGCCCCGTTCATCGAGATCATTAATCAGAGCGGTGAACGCCTGATCCAATGCAGGAGCAGTCCGGTTCATGCCGGCGACAATATTGTCGTGCATGTCCCAGCCGCCATAAGTCAGGTTGACCAGACGGACACCGGCTTCAATGAGGCGGCGAGCCAGAATCATACGGGCACCGGCCGTGTTTCGACCGTATTTATCTCGCAAGGCAGCGGGTTCTTTTTCGATGTCAAACGCTTCTCGTGCTTCTGGAGAAGCGATCAGGCTGTACGCAGACTCATAGAAGGAGTCCATCGCTGTGATCTGGTCGGAGACTTCTTTCTGACGGAAATAATGATTCACTGCTTCCAGTGCGGAGCGGCGGCTGGCAAACCGGCTGTCATCAACTCCCTGAGGAAGTTGAAGATCACGAACCTTGAAGCCGTCACTGGCCGGGTCACTTCCCAAAGCGAATGGAGCAAAAGCGGAACTCAGATAACCGCTGCCTGCAAACTCGTTCGGAACGTTTGGGACGCAGACATAAGGAGGCAGATTGTTCCGACTTCCCAATTGCTGACTGATGACCGATCCAACGGATGGATACTGCAATGCCGGACTGGGGCGATACCCCGTGAACATGTTATGAGTGCCACGTTCGTGAGCCGCTTCTCCGTGGGTCATCGAGCGGATGACACAAAGCTTGTCTGCGATCTGAGCGGTCTGAGCGAATTTCTCACCAAAACGGACACCGTCCAGCTTGGTGGCGATCGATTTCATTTCTCCCCGATATTCGATCGGAGCATATGGTTTGGGATCAAATGATTCCTGTTGTGCGATTCCCCCCGGAAGGAAGATATGGATGATGGATTTCGCAGTTCCCTGGAAATTCTGATAATCCTTGAGATCGGCCCGAGCCTTTTGGGCCATCAGCATGGGCAGGGTAATTCCAGTTCCGGCAAGCACGCCGACCTGAAGAAAACCACGACGAGAAAGACGCTCAAAGTGGGTGGGATTACACGAAGCGGGGAAGGCCATCGTCTGATCTCCAGTTGGGCAGGATGACTCCATGGCAAGTATTCGTGCGACTCCGTTGTCTCACGAAACTCGTAACTTGCCTGTCGGGGATACAAGGCAGGGCCAGAGTTGCTCTGGCAAAAGGCTGGGGCAGGATAAGGCGGGAACACCTGAATCATGTCGCACTGAATCAGGCTCTCTTAGATTCTTCGGCTGAACTGCCAAGAATCAATTACCGCTAATCCATTTTGTGAGACTAAATTCTCAGATGGCGTACGTCAATTGAAAAATAACCGAAAGATGAAAGATCCCGGATCTTCATATCACGGAATATCAATATTTCGGCGAAGCGAAGAAAATTTCTCTTCTCATTTGCAATAAAATGCACAAATACTGCAAACAGATGGAAATCACTCCAGTTGTCCCGATTTTCCGAAGAGAGCAATTCAGGACCGCTGTGAAGAATTGGTTCCCAGAAAATCCCAGAGGAACTACGGAAAGAACGGAAGAGTCGGAAAAGAAGAGGGCCGGGAGCAAAATAATAATAACAAGTTATTGCCTTGTCAGGCTTCAAACGGAGAGTTGTCTCACATGTTCCGCGGCTCGTTGGCCGCTCCCGATTCGATTCTTCCACCCTAATTTTGAATGCTGACGCAACACTATTGTTTCAGCCAATTGCCAGACTCTTTTGCAACCGGGGGCGCGGCCAGAATTGGCCGGGCGACCCGGTTTGTTATTTTCAGGACGATCCTAAACACGTAGTTCTTCGGCTTCTCCGGTCAGTTCGTCGGCATAACGCTGACGAATCGGATCGACGATTTCTGCCACGAACTCGTCGACTTGTTCAGGACTTCTGCCGACGAACCTTGAGGCGTCTAGTGCTCCTCCCAGATCGACTTTGGCGAACAACGGGTCTGATTGCAGACGTTGCAGCAAATCGTTGGTGAGACCGTGCTCTTTGACCTGCCGTGCGGCCTCGACACTGTGAATTCGCACCCGTTCGTGCAATTCCTGACGGTCTCCCCCGGCCTGAACTCCGGCCATGAGGATTTCTTCCGTCGCCATGAACGGCAATTCTTCGGCGAGTCGGCGAGCGATCACTTTCGGGTAAACGACAAACCCTTCCGCAATATTTCGGTACAGAATCAACACGGCATCAATCGCCAGAAACGCCTGCGGAAGCGACAACCGACGGTTGGCACTGTCGTCGAGGGTTCGTTCCATCCACTGAACGGCAGCCGTCTGATCTCCGTTTCCTCCCAGACTGATGGCAAATCGGGCCAATGCACACATCCGTTCCGCCCGCATCGGATTCCGCTTGTAGGCCATGGCGGAAGAACCGATCTGCTTGTCTTCTTTCGGTTCTTCCAGTTCCTTCCAGGCTTGCAGTAATCGCAGATCACTGCCGAACTTGTGGGCCGTTTGTCCGATTCCATTGAGAACGGACAACACCTGAGCATCCACTTTGCGGGTGTAAGTCTGTCCGGTGACGGGGTAGGTTTCGGAAAACCCCATCTTGTCGGCGACCATGCGATCCAGAAGACGTACGCGGGTGTGGTCCCCATTAAACAGCGTGAGGAATGTGGCCTGTGTTCCGGTTGTTCCTTTGACTCCCCGGAACTTCAGGGTCTTCAGGCGGTGTTCCACTTCTTCGAGATCAAGAACAAGGTCATGGCACCACAAGGTCGCCCGTTTTCCGACGGTGATCGGTTGAGCCGGTTGCAGGTGAGTGAACCCCAGACAAGGCAGATCCCGATACTGCGTCGCGAACGCAGCCAGCCGGTCGATGACCTGCACAAGACGTTTACGGATCAGTTGCAGACTGGCCCGAATCTGAATCAGTTCCGAGTTATCGGTGACGTAACAGGAAGTGGCTCCGAGATGAATGATTCCCGCGGCGCTCGGGCATTGATCTCCATAAGCATGAACGTGAGCCATCACGTCGTGACGAACCTGCTTCTCATATTTTGCGGCAACGTCGAAATCAATGTTCTCAACGTTCGCTCGAAGTTCGGCAATCTGCTGGTCGGTAATTTCCAGTCCCAGTGACTGCTCGCACTCCGCCAGGGCGACCCAGAGCTTGCGCCACAGCGAATGTTTCGTCTGAGCCGACCAGAGACCGCTCATCTCACGGGACGCATAACGGGTGTTCAGTGGCGTTTCGTAAATAGTATGTGAGGACACGCTGGGGTTTTCCGTCGTTAAAGAAACAGTGGCGTTCTCATTGTAGAACAGTCCCCTCTTCTCCTGAAGCGGACGACAGCAGTTTCTGGATGGCGATGTTTCCCTTTTCAAATTCCTCACTATCATCAACGGGACAAACAAAAATCTCGGGGAATGCTGGAATGATGCCATCACTGGAGTTTGATTTACTCATCCCGCGCCGGATCGTATTCGGCTGGGGAAAACGGTTGGAACTGGGAAAACTGGCGGCCGGGATCGGGCGTCGGGCGTTTCTGGTAGATGGCTCAAAGACCTTACGGGCTTCTCCTTACTGGAAGCAGATTCTGGATTCTCTGTCACAATCCGGGATTACCGTCGAAGAAATCGGGACGACTCATCAGGAACCGTCGATCGAAGATGTCGACAATGCCGCAGCCCGTGTCCGTAAGCTGAATCCCGGCCCTGATGATTTCGTTCTCGGAATCGGCGGCGGTGCGGCACTCGATCTGGCAAAAGCGGTCGCGGCGATGGTCACTAATACCAAGGAAGGAGAGAGTGTCCGTGACTTTCTGGAAGGGATTGGCACTGGTCGAACTCTGGAACAGAATCCGTTACCGGTTCTCGCCGTTCCGACCACATCCGGCACTGGAAGTGAAGCGACGAAGAACTCGGTCATTTCCTGCTCCAATCCTCCCTGCAAGAAAAGCCTGCGTTCCGACCGGATGGTTCCCGAGGCCGTACTGATCGACCCGGAATTAACGGTTCCGCTCTCTCCGGAACAAACGGCCTATTCCGGTCTGGATGCCGTAACACAGCTTCTGGAAAGCTACACGTCGAAGAAATCACAGGACGCCACAGACGCACTCTGTCTGTTTGGAATCGATCTCGCACTCTCCAGTTTACGAACCGCTTGTCGCAAGCCGAATGATCGTGAAGCCCGAGAGAAGATGGCACTCGCCTCATTTTACTCCGGTATTGCACTGGCCAATTCCGGATTGGGGATGGCGCATGGGGTCGCCGCGGCACTGGGTTCGTTGTGCAATGTTCCGCATGGGCTGGCCTGTGCGGTGATGCTGCCGATTGCCTTGCGAACCAATCTCGAAGAGATTCGTTCAAAACTCGAAGACCTCGAACTCCCGACCATTCTCTCCAAGCGATATGAACCTGGGGAAGAGGCGGAAGTCGGGATCGAGCTGATCGAGAAACTGTGCCGTGAACTGAAAATTCCCACAAAGCTGCGAGAGCTGAACATCAAACAGGAACAGCTTCCGGAGATCGCCAAAGGATCGCGCGGAAACAGCATGTCAGGGAATCCACGTGATCTCAGTGATTCTGAACTGTTACAGATTCTGGAGGCGAACTGGTGATTTTTTCCGCAGGACTTTCTCCCGCCTGGCAGCAGATTCTCACGTTCGACACCTTGCAGACCGGTCAGGTCAATCGGGTGCGAGAAGCGATTTGGTGCGCGTCGGGAAAGGTGATCAATGTTGCTGTGGCCGCACAAACTCTCGGGGCGCCGGTCAGTCTCAGTTCCACCATCGGCGGTTTAAGTGGCGACGTCATCGAACAGGAATTGTCGCAACTTGGAATTCACGCCGCCTGGGTTCGAACCGAATCCACAACCCGCGTCTGCACCACTCTTCTCCCTGCTCAGGGACCCACAACGGAACTGGTGGAAGAGACCCCTGAAATCACGGAGAAAGAACTGGCTCAGTTCTTTGACCAGACTCTGACTTATGCAAATGTGGCCGATGTCGTGGTTTTTACGGGGTCCCAGCCGAAAAATGTCCCCCCGGAAACCTTCGCACAGATCATGCGACAGGTTCATAAAAAGTTTGTCCTCGATCTGAGAGGCCCTTCGCTTCAATTCTGTTTGCCATTTGTCCCTTTTCTGATCAAGCCGAATCGCGAAGAATTAGAGACCACGCTCGGAATCAAAATCCAGACAGAACAGGAACTCCTTGCGGCCATGCGCCGTATGAACGATGGCGGGGCCGCCTGGGTGGTTGTAAGCGATGGGGAAAACGGCCTGTTCGTCACCAGTGAAGAAGATGCCTATCGACTGCTCCCCGCCAGGGTTCCGACAGTCAATCCGATCGGGTGCGGCGATTCCCTCGCCGCCGGAATTGCCGTGAAATTGCTGGAAGAAGAGGACGTGATCAAAGCGGTCGCCTTTGGAATGGGAGCCGCCGCCAATAACGCGGAACAACTGCTTCCCGTCCGACTCGATCCCGAGCGCTCGCGTGAACTGGCCGATCAGGTCACAATACAGGAAGTTTCAGTGCCATAGCTTTTTCATCCCAGCGTGCCATTGCCCTGCGAGCAGTGCAAACGTCTGGAGGCTGTAAAGTACGTCTCGACGCACCTTACGGCAATGCACTGCTCACAGAGCAGTGGCACACGGCGAGGTCAGATGTCACAGAAGTTTTCTCCCAGAGATTCGATAAAGAACAGCCATGTCCAGAAAAGTCAAAGTCGGTCTGATTCAACGTTCTGTTTCACTCGACCCGGAAATCAATCTGCGAGAGACCATCGCCGATTTGGAATCCGCGGCGAAACAGGGGGCGCAGATCATCTGTACGCAGGAACTGTATCGCTCGCAGTATTTCTGCCAGACGGAAGAGCACAAGTTCTTTGATCTCGCCGAATCGATCCCCGGCCCCAGTACAGACGCCTTCAGTGCCGTCGCCAAAGAACATGGCGTTGTCATTATCGCCTCGTTGTTCGAACGCCGGGCTCAAGGGCTCTATCACAACACGGCGGCCGTCATTGACGCCGACGGTTCGTTGCTCGGGATTTATCGCAAGATGCACATCCCTGACGATCCGTTGTTCTATGAGAAGTTTTACTTCACCCCGGGAGATCTCGGGTTCAAGAGCTTTGAGACAAAGTTTGCCAAAGTCGGGGTGCTGATCTGCTGGGATCAGTGGTATCCCGAAGCAGCACGACTCACCGCTCTGACCGGGGCGGAGATCCTGTTCTATCCCACCGCAATCGGCTGGCATCCGTCGGAGAAAGAAGAATACGGCACAGCCCAGCATACTTCATGGGAAACAATTCAACGCAGCCATGCCATCGCCAACGGGCTGTACGTTGCGGCCCCGAACCGGATTGGTCACGAAGGAGAGGAAGGTGGCGGTATTGAATTCTGGGGCCAGAGCTTCATCTGTGATCCCAGTGGCGTTGTCATGCAACGGGCGAGCAGCGACCAATCGGAAATTCTGATTGCCGAGTGCGATCTGGGAAAGGTCGAGTTCCAGCGAACTCACTGGCCATTCCTTCGTGATCGTCGGATTGATGCCTATGGAGACATCGTGAAACGTTATCGCGACTAGAGCAGTTTGCTCTACCGTGTGCAGTCGTTTGGGGGCGTTTCGGCACCCGAAAGCCTCACGTTACGACTGCGGAACGCTGAAGACGATTTTGAAAGATGCACGAATTCCACTTCAGTGAGTGATTTCAGCGATTCATCGGGGGCGTTGTTTGTGCGACGCCCTTTTTCTTTTCTGTGTCACCATCTCGTGAATCAGTAGTACTGAACCAGCGTTCCATCTTCATCGAAGATTTTGTAACGCAACGGGCCGGCTAAATACTCTTCGTAGGAGTGAGCACGAACTTTTCCGTTCGGCCAGAACTCGATCCATTCCACCTGATCGCCGCGCCAGTAGAAAATCTCAGAGAGCTTGTAGGTCTCTCCTTTCTCTGTGGCGTAAAGTCGGGTGACTCCGTGAGGAGTGACTCCATCTGCCAGAACCTGACGTTCCATCCAGTGTTCGCCTCCCACCTGAAGACGAAGGGACTTGGTGCCAACGGTTGCCGAGGCAGGAAAAACGCCTGTCACAGAGCAATAGGACAGGACAGCAACACTAAAAAATATTGCACAAAAATTAAACATAGATGCACGTTTTGATCGCATGGCAGACTCCGGGAGGGCTGGAGCATGGAAGGTTAAAGCCGAGCGACTTTGTTTCTACCAGATTATCGTATGAGAACAAAAAAATTGCACTAACAATTTACAAGTTGTGTAAGAATTCTCAGCATCCAAAAAGCGTTACATGTTCATGTTCACACAGGTCACATTCGATTTTGTCGACGATCGACGACATCACGAATCAACAAAAAATACGCAAGTCATTATTTTAAATTAACTTGAGATAACTTTCCCTCTGCCGTTTTATTTAAAAATACTAACAAAAGAGAGGGGCGATTGACGTTAAGGAATGCGCAATTATTAAGCAGTAAATACGAAAGATTGAGCAGCGTCCGAAAAGGGATTCTCAGTTTTTTCTGATCAGTCAACCTGCGGCCGACTGGCGGAGCCTCCAAAAAGCAAAAGACCGGCCCTTCACACGATAGTAAAGGGACCGGTCTGGTGTCATTGTTCTGGAATCAGGCTGCATCACATCGGATGCCGGGTGTCCGTCTTGTTAGAGGGGATTGTTCTGGGAGGAGCAGCGACCTCGGGGGGAACGCTGATTTCCGGGTTGCTGGTCCCTGGGGGATCGGTGGCCTGGGTCTGTGCGGAGGTGAGTTTT
>DATMFC010000076.1:0-13190 GCA_035556335.1 Planctomicrobium sp.
GATATCGCTCGAGGGAGTAATCTGATCGATGGGCCCTAATGCCAGCTCCGGAGCCATGTATGCCGGAGATCCCCCCAGGCTGGTCGTTTGCCGGATGGTTCCGATTTTCTGGAACGTCGGAGTCGGAACCGCCAGTCCCCAGTCCATGACCATCACGACACCGAAGCCGCCGAGCATGACGTTTTCGGGTTTCAGATCGCGATGGACCACGCCGCGCGAGTGAGCGAATCCCACCGCATCGGCAACTTTCAGAAGAATCTCAAGGTTGTCATCGATCGACTTGGTGTTGATGACGGCATCCCAGGGGGTTCCGTCGACTTTCTTCATCGAGTAAAACAGATCCCCTTCATGCGTCTTGGCGACGTCGTGAATCGGGACAATGTTCGGGTGATCCAAGTCCCCAGTCACCACCGCTTCCGAGAGAAACTGTTCGCGACGTTGCTTCTGAGCGGCGTGAAATCGTCCGCTGGACTGAAAATGACTCTTCTCGGCATCAGTAACCGATTGAATGACCTTGATCGCGACGACTCTGTCCAGAGAGGCCTGTCTCGCGGCATAGACGACCCCCATCCCCCCGCGTCCGAGCGTTCGTTCAATTTTATAATCCGGCGTGACATCGGGTTGACGTTCTTCAGCTCCCTGATTCAGCAGCAGCTTACGGCTCACCAGCAGCAGATTGCTCTCCACTCCCACCTGGGGTGTCGATCCATCATTGCTGGTTCCGCTGTCATCAATGGGATAATGAGATTCCAGGGTCTGGGCATTCTCGTCCCCCGCAAAATTCTCCCAGACGCTTCGTTCTTCTTCTGCCAGTTCATCCATATTGATCGTGCGTGAATCGATCGTCCGCACGATTTTCGGCAGCGCAGAAATCTCTCCTTCCATTTCCACGGTGCAACTGTTCGTCAGATCCGATCCGGCAGGAACGGGCGTCGAAACATTCTGCAATGGAAGAGCGGAGGGAGGCTGTTCGGCCTCATCAGAGTAGTCACCCGGAAGATTCAGTGTCCCACCGACATCCTTCTTCTCGTTCTCCGGCTTCTTGTCTTTGTTTTCAAGTGTCATTGTAGTAACCCGTTCAGCGATAATTTTTTGAGTCGATGGTGGATTCGGTATCAGAGAATCTGGAGTTTCGGTGGAAGGCATCGGTCCAGTCGCGATTGGCAATTTCGCAACGAGGGCATCTTTATTTTTCGTCTTCAGTGTTCCTCAGTCGTAAAGTGAGACTTTTGTGTCCCCAGGTGCCCCAATATGACTGCACACGGTCGAGCAAACTGCTCTATGCCTGACCATTCAGTAACGATTTCAACCGGCGCATCAAACGCCCCGTGGCAGAAATCCCCGTCGACTCCTGTCGACGCCGGCGTACTTCCTGATACAGAGCCGAAGCCCCGATTGCCGCTGGTCCAATCGCTCCATTGACTGGGATTGCTTCTGTCGATTCATTCAAACTGACGAAACCATCCTGACCGTCCTGTTCTGTGGAAGAGACTCCGTTCACTGGGACTGATGAATTCAGATCGACTCCTGTTAACCCTGCACTCTCTCCGACCTGATCCGCGATCCGGGAGAATGAGACAGAGACACTCGATGTCTCCCCTTGTTCCACTGAAATCACTTCCGCTGAAATCGGACCGTCCGGAATGGCCCCTTCGTTCATGGCCGCATCCTGCGATTCCATGGCCTTCTTCATCAACTCCGTGATGTCTTCAAGCTTGAGCTGGCCTCCGTCCAGTTCTCCCCCTTCCGGAACAACCGGCTGTCCCTGACGAATGTCGAACTTCAGGATCGAACGTTCGTTCCCCTCTCCCAGAGCGTATTCAATCTCGTACTGCCCATCCGGAAGATTGGCAAACAGCTGACTCAGCTTGTCACCGGCAAGGATATCATCCGGGAGACGTTCCGGCGGAGCCAACGGGTCGGTGGCGTTGGGATCAGGGGAAAGAGCCTTGATCTGGAAATATTCCTCACGGGAAACCACTGATGACGCGGGAACCGAGTCGCTGTTCACAACCTGCTGGGCGATCAGAACGTAGGCGACCGGTGTCTCCGCGACGGGTGGGGTTCCCAACGTCGGCAGCGCCAGTTCAACCGGAAACATCCCCATCGGAAGGATAATCGGCGGAATACGGAACTGTTGAGTTCCTGTATCCAGCGTCGGTTGCGGCAACGGCACGGCCATCTCCGAAATGGCCGTGGTCAGATTGGGGGCCGAGACCGGGTTTTCTGACTGAATTGTTCCCAGTGCATTACGCAGAAGCTGACCCGCATTCACCTTGGTCGTATCAGCAGTCCCGGAGAGGAAGTTTGACGTTGTCAGCAGTTGGATTCCACCGCCGTCCGGCTTCGCCGGGTTAACCACCTTGTCATAATTATCATAACCATTTGCGAAGATCATAATGGACGGGTCATGGGTCACCGAATAACGGACTTCCAGAGGATCCGTTGAAAACTCGCGACCATTCTCTCTGGAACTCTGAATATCCGAGATGGAATAGTTATGAGTTAATTCGACTGTGCTTTGCCAGTCTCGTCCTGACTGTTGCGATGTTCCTGTATTACTGAAACCAGGCCCCTCATATCGGGTTGTATTCGAACTTCCCCAGTCGACGTGAACATCCAGTCCTTCATCGTAGCCGTAAACAGGGTTTCCACTACTGTCATATCCGATCAGAATCTCAAACGTTCCACTCTTATAGAAGCTGTTATTTGTTTCCTGTAAGTTGATCAGCGTGTTTTCGGTCGGGTTGTAGAACTGAGGAATCGGATTCTGCACCGTTCCTCCGTTGTTCCCAGACCGCGTTGTGATCTGTGAAGTCATCGGATCAAAGACCAGATTTCCGGTGGCTACCAGCAGGATCGCCCCGTTGGTCGTGGCCCCTCCAATTGCCGAGATCTGGGTATATTTCTGGAAGATCAGGTTGGCTGGATTGGCCGGGGTGATTGGCTTGTCAGGGTCATTCGGGTCGAATAGATCTTCCATATTCCCCGCCTGCAACAAGATCCGACCATTCGGTCCACCAGCGATAATCTCCTCATCCCCACGTCGATTTCCTCCATCATTGCTTCCATCGGTGTCCACAATGGTGATGTCCCCGGCAGCTCGAATCTGAATCTTGCCGTTGAATGTCTGAATAACTTCGTTGTCGGTCTTCGCGTCAGAAGACGCCAGATTAATGGCATCTTTCTCTTCGATCAGAATGTCTCCCGTGCTGGTCACCTGTGCCACCAGGTCATTCACGGTGGTGTACAGAGAGATTCCGTTTGCGGCCAGAACATTCAGATCATCGGCGACGATATTATTGCCGGAGTTCGCAACTCGCAGCACTGATCCCCACTGAGCCCTTAAGCTGACATCGCCATTTACAGCGCCAGAGTTATTTGAACCGACACGAATCGTGTTGACATGGATATTGCCCGTATGACTCGTCAGGGTGATATCGTTGTCGTTGTGATCCGTCGAAGAGATGACCCGATTCGCGTGAATTGTCCCCATTGCCTCCACACTGATAGAACCGTCTGCTGTGCGAACATGAGACAAGCGGATGTCGTCCCATTCCTGAATGGCAATGTCTCCCGTATTCCTGACGGTCGCCACCAGATTGCTGATCTGGGTTTCCAGAGGGTTCTCGATGTCACTCACAGTGAAACCGGCAGGAGGAACGTAGCTGTCTGGTTTGACGCCAATTCCATTGGCCGCGATCAGAGTCGTTCGGGCATTCGTGCTGTTGGCAATAATGTTGGTTCCGTCGACTCCCAGAATGGCTCCATTCCGACTGACAATACGAACCGCCCGCGTGGTATCGTTACCGGTCGCGATCTGACTGAGAATGATGTCACGGTTCGCGAGAAGAGTGATGCGACCGGTGTCGGATTCCATTCCGGTTCCGACTTTCATCGTGAGATGACGACCTGCGGTAACGAGGATATCTCCTTCGTCGGTGGTCGTACTCCCATTTGCTTCGAACTTCACATCCCGGCTGGCATTCAGGAACACGTCGCCGTCTTCACCCTGAATGGCACTGCGGACGATGATGTCTCTCCGATTTCCGTTCGCACGGATCTCGATCTCACCCTCTCCATTGGCGTTGACGACGGTATCGTCCCCGTTATCAACGGTGATGCTTCCATTACGGGTGCTGAACAGAATGTCTCCGGTGCTCTCCTTCTGGTACAGACGTGAAATGAGAACATTGTTCCGTTCACGAATCTCGATGTCACCGCTGGCGCCGTTCTCGATGTTCACTTCATTGACGCTGGTTCGCAGGCGGACTCCTTCGTCAGCGCGAACCGTCAGAACATCCCCCACAACATTCCACCCGAAACCAATGCCACGAACGTAGCCATTCTTGGCAGAGAGATTGACGTCTCCATTCGCAGCACCTGAACTGTTCGTCCCGACCTGAATCGTACCAACGAAGATGTTCCCATTTTCACTGGTCAGGGTGATGTCGTTGTCGTCATGGTCCGTATAGGAGACGACATCGTCGGCACGAATGGTCCCCTGGGCATGCACATTGATTGAACCGTCAACCGTTCCCACAGAAAGCAGCCGGATGCTGTCTTCTTCCTGAATGGAGATGTCCCCTTCGTCTGTGACGACGGCCACAAGATTGCTGATCCGCGTCTCCAGATGATCCTTGAGTTCACCGTCGATGAAACCATCAGGGGGAACGTAGCCATCTGGTGGTTTGGCACCAATCCCGTTGGCGGCGACCAGCATTGCACCCGCATTCGGGTTGTTGGCAATAATATTGGTTCCATCGACTCCCAGAATGGCTCCGTTCAGACTGTAAACAAGAATACCTTTCTCGCTGTCGTCGCTGATTTCTACCCGGCCGAGAATGACGTCGTCATTGGCACCAAGGAAAATGCTTCCATTATCGGATTCGATACTGGTTCCGGTTTTCATCGTGAGGTAACGACCTGCGGTAACGAGGATGTCTCCTTCGTCGGTGGTCGTACTCCCATCCACTTCGAACTTGACATCCCGGCCAGCATTCAGAACCACGTCACCGTCTTCACTCTGAATGGTACTACGAACGATGATGTCCCCTTCATTCCCGTTCGCACTGATCCAGATCTCACCCTCTCCATTGGCGTTGACGACGGTATCGTTCCCGTTATCAATGGTGATGCTTCCGTCATCGGTTCTGAACAGAACATCTCCGGTACTTTCGCTCTGATACAGACGAGTGATCAGGACGTCATCCGTTTCACGAATGCGAATCTCCCCGCTTTCTCCATTCTCCACATTGACTTCATTGACCGTGGTTCGCAGGCGGACTCCTTCGTTCGCACGAACGGTCAGAACATCGGCAATCACGTTCTCTTGCGAACCCCAGACACGACGTACAGAACCCTCTTCTGCGATGAGAGTGACGTCACCAGCTGTCGCGCCCGAGCCATCGACTCCGATCTGGATCAAATCAACGCGAATGTCTCCATTCTGGCTGGTCAGGGTAATATCATTGTCATCATGGTCGGTCTCGGATACGACCAGATCGGCACGAATGGTCCCCTGGGCATGCACATTGATTGAACCGTCAACCGTTCCCACAGAAAGCAGTCGGATGCTGTCTTCTTCCTGAATGGAGATATCCCCTTCGTCTATGACGATGGCCAACAGATTACTAATCCGTGTCTCCAGATGATCTTTGATTTCACCATCGGTGAAACCATCAGGGGGAACGTAGCCATCTGGTTTGGCACCAATCCCGTTGGCGGCAATCAAGATGGTTACGGCATCACTGTTGTTCGCAATAATGTTGGTTCCATCGACCCCCAGAATGGATCCGTTCAGACTGATCGCACCGACGATCCCTGCGTTGTCATCTCCGATTTGAACCCGACCGAGAATGATGTCGTCATTCGCAACAAGACCGATGCTGCCAGCGTCGGATTCAATACTCGTTCCGGCCTTCATTGTGAGATAACGCCCTGCCTCGATGGAGATATCTCCTTCGTCAGTGGTCGTCTTCCCATTTGCTTCGAACTTCACATCCTGTTCGGCCCCCAGGTAAACATCTCCGTTCTCACCCTGAATGGCACTACGAATGATGATGTCTCCTTCATTCCCGTTCGCACTGATCCAAATCTCACCCTCTCCGTTGGCGTTGATGGCAGTGTTGCTTCCGTTATCGATGGTAATGCTTCCGTCATCGGTTCTGAACAGAACATCTCCGGTACTTTCGATCTGATTCAGACGCGAGATCAGGACGTCATCGGTTTCACGAATGCGGATGTCCCCGCTTTCTCCATTCTCCACATTGACTTCATTGACCGTGGTCCGCAGGCGGACTCCTTCGTTCGCACGAACGGTCAGAACGTCGGCAATCACGTTCTCTTGCGAACCCCAGACGCGACGTACAGAGCCCTCTTCTGCGATGAGAGCGACGTCACCAGCTGTCGCACCCGAGCCATCGACTCCGATCTGGATCAAATCAACGCGAATGTCTCCATTCTGGCTGGTCAGGGTAATATCATTGGCATCATGATCGGTCTCGGATACGACCGACGTGGCCACCAGACGGTTCACCGCCTCGATGTTGATCCACCCATTGTTCGTTCGAACATCAAGGAGGTTGGTCGAACTGACGCCATCCTGAATATGGATATCGATATGGCCCGTCGATGTAACTTCGGCATTCAGGTTTGTCACATTCACGTCAAGGTGACTCTTGATGTCCGAATCGTCCGTGAAGCAGCCGGGAAGAGTGAACCCGGCGGGTTTGGGGCCGATGCCAGTGGCGGCCTGAAGTGTCGTGATCGCATTTGCACCCGTGGCGATGATGTTAGGGATGCCATTCCCGAGATCCACTCCCAGGATCGCTCCTTCTGTGCTCGTGACGTTGACCGCATCTCCAGTGTTATTGCTGGTTGTGATTGACGAGAGGAATACGTTTCCTTTGGCAGTCAGATCAATCTCACCGCTTCCCGCATCGATCTCAGAACCGCTCAGCATCACGAAAGCCCCATTGGTGGCGGTGCCTGTGACGTTTCCACTGGTGCTGGTGACTTTCCCGGTCTCACGAAACTTCACATTGTCGAAGGCCGTGAATGTGATGACGCCGTTCTCGCTGACGATTTCACTATTGATGACGATGTGGCTTTCATCACCAGTTGTCTGTTCTGCATTGAGTGTGATTTCGCCGTCCGCTGAGGTTTGAATCGCAACGACATTACCACTGTCGATGGTGATCGATCCGTTCAATGCGGTCGCGGTGATGTCGCCGCTGGTGCTGACCACTTTTCCACGACCATCAACAGTCAGATTTTCCGCAGCGGTGATGGTGATGTCACCTGTCCCGTTGACGATCTGTCGGCTGATGACAACATCACCCGTGCCATTCGAGTTCTGCTTCTGGGCTTTAAGAGAAATTTCACCGGCACCGGAGGTCTGAATTGCAACGGCGGGGCGCCCCACTTCATCGGAGACAACAAGACTGCCGTCTTCAGCAAGGATCGAAATATTTCCAGTCATATTCTGTGGCACGCCCTGCTGCATGCCGGTTGGTATCGCCAGAATGGTTCCGGTGATCTCAATTCCTTTAGTCGAGGTGAAATCCAGCGATCCGGCCGTGTTGGAGTCACTGATTACGACGTTGTCATCGACCTGAATCGTCACAATCCCCGGGGCGTTGAATGTGATACTTTCCATCGTCACCAGACCATCCCCCCCCACGGAAATATGGCCTGTATTTGACTTAAAGCTGGCGTTGTTCCCGACAATCAGTTCATCCGTCGCATCGTCAGCCAGGGTGAGATCCCCTGCCGCCTGAAATGATGCCGTGTCCGTCACTTCAATCGTGGTCCCGGCATTGTCGGTGATGGTGCCACCCGAGGTCAGCGACAGCGTCTGCGCTGTGTTCGCCCCGGTAATAACCATCGCATCATTTTCCGTGATCGAAACAGCACCCGGGGAATTAAAGGTAACAGAACCCAGCGTGACCGCTCCCGCACCTCCCACCGTGATGTCATTATTGGTGGACGTGAAGCTGGCGTTACCCCCTACACTCAGTACATCACCTGCAGTGTTGGCCAGAACGATGTTGCCGTTCGCAGAGAACTGGGCTCCTTCATCGACGGTAATGCTGGTCGCGCTGGCGTCGGTGATGGAACCGGTTTGGGATGTCAGCGACAATGTTCGCGCCGAGTTCGTCCCGGTGAGGACCATGGCTCCGGTCTGGATGATCTTGACTGCACCGTTCGGGGCAACTGCGTCGGCTTCAAATGTGAGAGAACCTGCCTGAAACGCTCCTCCATCTCCCACCGTGATATTCCCGGTAGTGGATGTGAAACTGGTATTCCCCCCCACGCTCAGATCATCCCCCCCAGCATCAGCCAGAGTGAGATCCCCTGCTGCCTCAAATGATCCCGTGTCCGTCACTTCAATCGTGGTCCCGGCATCATCGGTGATGGTGTCCCCCGATGTCAGAGCTAGCGTCCCCGCATTGTTCGTCCCGGTAATGACCATGGCGTCATCTTCCGTGATCGAAACAGCACCCGGGGAATCAAAGGTGACCGATCCCAGCGTCACCGCTCCGTCACCTCCCACGGTGATGTCGTGATTAGTGGACGTGAAGCTGGCGTTCTTCCCCACGTCCAGAGCATCGCCGATGTTATTGGCCAGAAGGATCTCGTCATCTGCAATGAACTGGGCCTCCTCTGTCACGGTGATGCTGGTGACTGCATTGTTATCACCGTTGATGGACCCCCCGTCCGCTGTCAGCGTGAGAACGTTCGCTGTGTTCGTTCCGGTGACGACCATGTCACCGTCTTCTGTAATGGTAACGGTTCCCGGGGAATTAAAGGTGACCGAACCCAGCGCGACCGCTCCGTCACCTCCCACGGTGATGTCGTCATTGGTGGACATAAAGCTGGCGTTCTTCCCCACGCTTAGAACATCGCCGGTGTTATTGGCCAGAAGGATCTCGTCATCTGCAATGAACTGGGCCTCCTCTGTCACGGTGATGCTGGTGACTGCGTTGTCATCACCATTGATGGAACCCCCGTCCGCTGTCAGCGTGAGAACATTCGCTGTGTTGGTCCCGGTGACGACCATGTCCCCGTCTTCCGTAATGGTAACGGTTCCCGAGGAATTAAAGGTGACCGAACCCAGCGAGACGGATCCGTCACCTCCCACGGTGATGTCGTCATTAGTGGACGTGAAGCTGGCGTTCTTCCCCACGCTTAGAACATCGCCGGTGTTATTGGCCAGAACGATCTCGCCATCTGCAATGAACTGGGCCTCCTCTGTCACGGTGATGCTGGTGACTGCGTTGTTATCACCATTGATGGAACCCCCGTCCGCTGTCAGCGTGAGAACGTTCGCTGTGTTCGTTCCGGTGACCACCATGTCCCCGTCTTCCGTGATGGTGACGGTTCCCGAGGAATTAAAGGTGACCGAACCCAGCGAGACGGATCCGTCACCTCCCACGGTGATGTTGCCATTGGTAGACATGAAGCTGGCGTTCTCTCCCACGTCCAGAGCATCGCCGGTGTTGTTAGCCAGAAGAATCTCACCGTTCGCAGAGAACTGGGCATCCTCAGTTACGGTGATGGTGGTCGCGTTGGCGTCGTCGTCGGTGATGGATCCCATCTGGGAAGCCAATTTCAAGGTTCTGGCCGAGTTCGATCCGATGACAATGATCGGTCCCATTTGTGTAATCTCAACGCTTCCGTCTGAAGGACCCGCTCCAGAAAGAATGTTGAACCTCAAATAATCGGCCTGAAAGTTGCCTGAAATTCCTTGACCAATCGAAATGTTTAATCCCGTGAAATCGGCAACATCTTCGACGTGAAAAATAATATCATTTCCAGTGATGTTTCCCGATGCATTGACGGTAATGTTGCCGAGTCGGTCTGGGTTACCAACATCTTTGTTGAACTCGACGTTCCCGGTCCCTGATGTGTTGATGGTCAGGTCATGATTTTGACCGTTATCGCTCTTCAAGGTGCCATTGAACGTGATGTTCCCCTCGTCTGTCGGATTCACAAGATCGGTAGTCAATACTACGGAGGAGGTCAGAATGACATCGTCACCATAGGTCTGATTTCCGGTTGTCGTGACATTGCCGTTGAGTTCGGTCGTCCCATTCGCATCGGTGGTCAAACTGCCGGAGTTGAACTCGGCACTGAGTCGGGTGACTCCGGTGCTGTTGAGTTCTACATCTCCCAGTGCATCTGTTACTCCAACCGTGCTGTCGAATGTAATTTTTCCAGAACCGGCATTCACCGTCAGGTCACGGGTTTCTCCTGAGTCACTATTGACGGTTCCACCGAACATAACGTCACTGTTGGTCGTTGCCAGTGTCACGTCGTCGTTGAGTTGGACATTCCCGTTATAAGCCTGTGTTCCAATCGTAGTGACATTGTTGTGCAGAACGGTCAGGCCCGTTCCGGTTGTGGTCGTCTCCAGGTCTCCAAGACGTCCTGCCAGGGTACTCCCCACTTCACCAACAAATGATATGGTTCCCGTTCCCGCACTCACGGCAAGGTTATGTTCCTGACCGTCCTCACTGTTCACGGTCCCGCTGAACGTAACGTCACTGTTGGTCGTTGTCAGGGTGATGTCTTCGTTGATCTGGACTTGGCTTCCATAGGACTGGATTCCAGTGGTGGAGATATCTTTGTGGAGGAATATCGTTCCAGAACCGAGGATTTCCAGAGAGGTCAGGGCATGATCGCCCCCCACTTCCCCCTCGAATGTGACATCACCCGTTCCGGAGTTGATTTTCAGCTGTCGATCCTGAGCGAGCTGACCATTCACTGTCCCGCTGAATGTGACCTTCCCGTTGTCGGTTGTAATCTCGACGAGGTTATTCACAACGGTTTTCGTCAGTGTCACGTCTCCATTAAACGTCACCGCAGCACCAGCTGTCGTGATGTTCGCCCCTAATAGAACTGCTCCGACGCCGCTCTGAGTGAAGGCGCCACCGAGATTCAGCTCAATTCCATCCGCCAGCGTCAGCAGACCGCCGTTGGTCAGGGTAACGCCGCCGGTTGTTGTGACATCGTCATTAATATTAATTGCGCCGGAACTGGTGGCCTCGATTCCTGTTTCTCCGACCCAGACAGTGGAATCAAAGGTGACGATACCAGCATGGATGATCTCGATTCCCTTCGGTCCTGTCTGAGCATTCTCGTCTCCAACTGCTCCGGCAAATGTGACATCTCCCTCCCCGGAATCTACCGTGAGTTCGAAATCTCCGTTCAGAGTTTCGTTGAACGTCACGTCCCCATCGTTGGTCGTTTTCAGTTCAACATTTGCAGTCAGAACAACATCATTGCCATAAGCTTGATTTCCGGAAGTCGTGACGTTCCCGTTGAGTTCGGTCGTCCCACCCGCATTTGTCTCCAGGCTGTTCGCCTCGAAAGTAGAATTAAGTCGAGTCGTCCCGGCACTGTTTAGCTCGACATCCCCCAACGGATTGTTATTCCCGACAGCACCGACAAACGTAATGTTTCCAGAGCCAGCGTTGATCGTCAGGGTCTGTGCCCCGTCCACTGTTCCGTTGAAGGTGACCTGTCCGTTCGTTGCGGACATTCCTGACGTGGTGATTGTCACGTCATTCATATTGAGCAGAGTGCTCCCGTTGAATTCAATGGAGGCGGTGTCGGTCGAAAGGTTCCCATTCAGTTGGATTCCATCAC
Organism: Planctomicrobium sp.; assembly: GCA_035556335.1. Classification (GTDB taxonomy): domain Bacteria; phylum Planctomycetota; class Planctomycetia; order Planctomycetales; family Planctomycetaceae; genus Planctomicrobium. The sequence goes on from DATMFC010000076.1 coordinate 11,656, forward strand.
CGACACTACTGGAATTGAACGTCAACAATCCAATTCCTGAGTTGAACGTTGCTCCAGTCTCAGAAATGATGATTTGCGAATTGCCGCCATCCCCAAAGTTGACGCTCCCCCAGCCACTTCCCAGATTACTGATGTCTGAGTTAGAAAAATCTAACTCGTTGATATTGTCAACTGCCCCGCCGATATTGATCTTGTCGTCAACAGATGTCGTGAGAACGGTGAAATCACCCGTACCGGAAACGGTGTCGGTCAGGTCCACTTCTTGCGCTGCGACGGTGATGCTGGCACTCCCAAAATCTGCGGCCGCAAATTCGACGGTATGAAGTTCATTCCCAACTCCATCGATATTGATTGCGTTGATCACAGAACCAACTTGGCCGAGAGCCGTCCCCCTGATGTAGAGCGTTGAGCCATCAATTTCAAAATCGTTTGCATCTAACGTGTCCAACGTTCCCTGATTCCAGTTTCCGTTATTCAGTACGAAAGAATAAACATCGACGACCCCATTTCCCTGGAGATCATGTGTCGTCTGCGACACATCGAGTTCGCTGCTTGTACCATTGTCTTGGTTGAAACCATCAAGGTTCAACGTTCCAGCAGCTTCTGAAAAACCGGCATCGAGCACGATGCGTTCTTCCAGGCGGCGCACGCCGAGGCGCGCGGGGTGGCGGCGGCGGGAGGGGAGGAGATCGGCCCGGTTGGAAGAAGAATAGGACTTGGTCAAAACTGCCCAGATCTTTGACATGAAATCCATTGAGATGCTGCCTTCAAATAAAGACTGTGATCAATGCTGTGACTGATCGATTTGGTTGCATTGCAGCCTGCTGAGCAAGTGAGGTTCGTTTGCAAGTCCGGTCGGCTGATACGCCCCGTCGGTCTGCAAGGTCCAATCAGGGTCGACCTGATTGTGACTGGCCCGTCCTCATCTGTCAGCGCCCGCAATATCTTCTGGACGGTGCTTCAAGTCTGCTGCAGGTGGTTCAGTTACCCTGTCCTGACCGAATCCCGAACAGGGCTGTTACCGTACTGACACCCGTTCTCCAATCGGTCCATTCAGACTTGATGCTCCGCTTTTTCAGATTGCCCCTGGGTCGGCAGCGCGGCATCGCCACATTGCGTCCCCCTCGTGAAAAATCGTCTGCGTTGAAATTCTCTGTGTCGAAAATCTCCGCGTCAAAAATCTTCGGCCTGCCCGCCATCACGCTGATTCATCACAATCATAACGGTTGTTTAGATTGCGGGGAAAGTCACCGTGGGCGGAACGAGGGAGGGGCAGGGTAAATTGCCTGCTTTCCCCAATTTGATCGAAGATACTATCACATCGATCCAAGGTGTTACCACAATTTATCTGCCGAGAAGTGTTTTCACTGAAATTTTTCATTTCCCCTGCGGGTGACTGACATTGACGGTGAAACCCGACCTTTCCGGTTATTTCGAATCTAGGGATCAGTGTGTTTGCGCGGAGTCCCGGAGAACCTCTCTGGTTTTCACTGATCAGCGTTCGATGAATAAACAATGTGAAGTGCTGTAAAGCC
>DATMFC010000077.1:0-11632 GCA_035556335.1 Planctomicrobium sp.
GCCGCCGAAGGTGAAGCTGCGGATTGGTTCCCGGCGGCGTTCATTGTGGATTCAAACTTCGCGTCGGATTGACGGAAGGTTGCCTGATTCTTTGTAAAGACTTTTAGGGGGAGGGGTTACAGATTAAAGGAAGGCTTCTCCCATCTTCAGGGCTGCCCGACAATTCGCTACGACCGTCAAAGTCGGCGCACTCCCCTTCAACATCGACGTAGAAAACCGGAGAAATTGAGTAAAAAAACGCAAGTCTGATGATTCTCCTTCGATAACCCGGTGAACCCCGAGTCCATGAAGAGATTTTCGATCCATGCAAGTGCATCGTTTTGAACATGACCCACACGCCTATGCGAAGCCGCATGGAACGATTCGTTCCGCGCCCGAGCAGATTGGCGAGAAGTCTCAGTCGACGAACGTGACTCGCATTGATCAGTCCAACACGAAGACAGATGCCGGATCGCCGTTGTCAGTGCTCACCGGGCAGTTGAGCAACGTGGAGAATGTCCGTTCGGACGTCGTCGCCGCCGCCAGGGAGAAGGTCGCGCAAGGTCTCTTTGATACTCGGGAATCGGCTGAACAACTGGCTGCGTCAGACTTACGTCACGATTACTTTTAACGATCTATTTTGAACCGTCCATTACAAAATTGACCGGGTGAATTTTCAGGGAATCGAAACAACAGGCTTCAGGAGGAAGCTCATCACGAGCAATCGGACACATTCCACTTTTTGAAAGAAGGTTTGCTCCATGGCTCTGACTATTGCGAACAACGTTACCTCACTGAACGCCCAGACCAACCTGGGAAAAGCCTCGTCCGCACTGGCGACATCCGTTGAACGACTTTCTTCCGGATTGAAGATCAATCGGGGAGCCGACGGTCCTGCCGCACTGGTGATTTCGGAAAAGCAACGGGCACAAATCGCCGGTCTGAAACAGGCCATCGACAACTCCAACAAAGCGGTTTCTCTGGTTCAGACCGCGGAAGGAGCCCTGGGCGAAATCAACGCTCTGCTCGTCAAAGTTCGAAGTCTGGCACTCGATTCCGCGAATGCCGCTGTGAACGACGACGACGCACTGGCTGCCAACCAGGCGGAAATCAACAACGCTCTGGACACCATTAACCGGATTTCCAGCAACACTCAGTTCGGTACGAAGAAACTCCTCGATGGAAGTGCCGGAACCCGTGGAACCGCTTCCGATGCCGATGTCACCTTCCTGAAAGGGACAACCGACACAGTCACCGGATCTTATGCCGTGGCCGTGACCACCGTCGGAGAACGGGCCAATGTGACCGCAGGTACTGGCCAGACCGGCCCCCTGGCGACAGCCGAAACGTTGACCGTGAACGGTGTCGCCATCCAGTTGGATGCCGGTTTCTCACAATCCCAGGTTGTGGACCGCATTAATGAATTCACCGATCAGACCGGAGTGATTGCTGATGTCGACGGAGGTGATCTGCGTCTGTACACCGAAGAATTCGGTTCGGCCGCAACGATCAGCGTTCAGTCAAACGTTGCCGCCGCAGCGACCTCCTCGGGGGTCGGTGTTGCCGCTTTGACAGACACTGGGGTCGATATCATCGGAACGATTGACGGTGTCACCATCACCGGAGTTGGAAACGTTCTGAAATCTGCCACTGGGGACACCAAAGGAATCGAGATTCGTCTGGCTGCAGACGCGGATCCGGTTGAAACCGTAACCGGTGCTCAAGGAACAGTGGATATCGTCAACGATTCGCTGATTTTCCAGATCGGCCCGAACCAGAACCAGACGGCTCAGATCAGCATCAACAAGGTTGATGCCGCTTCTCTGGGAATGAATCTCACCGGGAACCAGTTTGCCAACCTGGCCGCGATTGACGTCACTTCCGCCAGCAAGGCTCAGGACGCGATTGGTGTCATCGATCAGGCAATCAATGACGTCACCAATCTTCGGGGAGAACTCGGAGCGTTCCAGCAGAACACCCTGAGCTCGACCGCCAACAACCTGCGGACGACTCTGGAAAACACCACGAACGCCGAGTCTGTCATTCGTGACACCGACTTCGCTGCCGAGATCGCCGAGTTCACGAAGAACCAGGTTCTCGTACAGGCCGGAACCTCAATCCTCGCCAATGCCAACCAGATTCCGCAGCAGATTCTGTCGTTGCTTCGGTAATTAACGTTTGAACTGCGGCAAATTCTGCCCGTTGAGGAATTCCCAGAGAAATCTTCAACGGGCTTTTTCGTCTTTCTGACGAAGCTCTAAAGACAGATGCTTTCCGTCTGTTCCACACTCACTTGAGATACGTTCATGTCTGGCATTAACATCGGTGGTCTGGTTTCGGGAATCGATACAGACGTCATTATCGAAGGTCTGATGAAGATCCAGCAGAATCAGCTGGACCTGATCAATTTCCGTAAGACCGATGTTGAGACGAAAAAGTCGGCCTATCAGTCGATGCAGACGCAGCTGCTCACACTGCGTACCACCGCGACGACTCTGGCCGGAAATGCCAGCAACCCGTTTGATTCCCGGATGACCACGGTCTCTCATCCGGATTCCATTGTCGCGACTGCGGCGTCGCGAGCCAGCACCGGAACGTATCAGATAAAAGTCAACTCTCTGGCGACCGCTCATACGGTCACATCGCAGGGAATCACCAATCCGGATTCGGCGATTACAGAGGGGACATTCAGTATTCGAGTCGGGACACAGGCTCAGTCCGATATCGTGATCGATTCCTCTAATAACACGCTCAGGGGGTTGGCGGATTCCATCAATTTTGCGAATGCCGGAGTCACGGCCAGCATTGTGCAGGACAGTTCCTCGTCCTACCGGCTCATGCTCACTGCTCAGAAAACGGGGGCCGAGAATACAATTTCGGTCACGAATACTCTGGCCGACGGTGATGAGAACGCTGTTCGTCCAATGATTGATTTCGATAATCCCGTCGAAGCAGCGGCGGATGCACAGGTGACACTCGGAAGTGGCAGCGGGGCGATTACGGTCAGCAGCTCGACGAACACCGTGACCAACCTGATACAAGGGGTCACACTCAATCTGCAGTCCGCCGATCCCTCAAAATCCATTACCGTGACCGTCGCGAACGATACCGAAAAAGCGTCCAATGCGGTGAAAGATTTTGTGGAGGCTTATAACACCTTCCTTGATTTCGTCGACAACGTGACGAAGTACGATCAGGAAGCTGACGTCGGGGGTGTTCTGCAGGGAGATTACTCCGCACTCAATATTCGAAGCCAGATTCAGAGTATGATTCAGTCCGTGATTCCCGGACTCTCTTCTCAGGCGAATCGATTGAGCGCGCTGGGGATTTCAACGGCGAATAATGGTCGATTGATTCTGAATGAAACGCGGCTGAATGCCTTCATCAACGGCAATGTTGAAGGAGTGACAACGACGGATCTGAAACGACTCTTCGCCATTGATGGTCAAAGCAGTAACGGTGCTGTCAGTTTCATCTTTGCCAGTGCCAAAACGGCGGCAACGACCTCGCCGATTGAGGTCAATGTCACACAGGCTCCCTTACAGGCGAAGTTGATGGCCGGGTCTGAACTCGCCGAATCGACAGTGATCGACGAATCCACGAATTCGCTGATGATCAATCTCGACGGAGTCGAAACAACTTTGCAACTGAAAGCCGGAACCTACACTCGCGAGGAACTGGCCAGTCATGTGCAGTCGGTGATCAACAATCATTCTTCCTTTGCCGGACGTGGCGTCTCCGTCGGTGTCGACAGTGCAAATCAGTTATCGATGACTTCCAACAGTTACGGCAGTTCTTCCCGTCTGACTCTGTATTCCAGTTCTGCACTTTCTTCACTGGGATTCTCCGGGGGAGAAAGCAACGTCGGCAAGAATGTGGCAGGGGAATTCATTATCAATGGCAAAGCGGAAACCGCGACCGGAAACGGCCGGATTCTCACCGGAACCGACGGAAACGAAATGACCGACGGCTTACAGGTTCGAGTCAACGTCACTCCCGGGCAAGTGACTTCCGGAACCGAGGGTTCGATCACACTGACACGAGGTGTCGCGTCGAAGATGAACTCTCTGATTGACAAGTTGCTTGATGCGGATCGGGGAATCCTGGTCACATTGGAAAAGAGGTTTGAAGAGCAGATCAACACGATCCAGACCCAGGTGACACGAAATCAGGAGCTGTTCGACAAACAGAAAGAGAGCCTGCTGGCCCGTTTTCAGGCAATGGAAACCGCATTACAACAAATGCAGAGCCTTAGCAGTATGCTGGGAACCCAACTGGCCGGACTGGGAAGCATGTCGTCATCACGTAAGTAATGGCGGTCGTTTTAAGTTTGATCTGAATAAGGAAAAAGCGGGTAGTAGAGAGTGGGTGGCAATTAATCCCTGATTCCGTACACAGTTTAGCGGTCCGAAGTTGAGCTGATCCGGGTGGCAACTTCAAACGGCTCAGATGCAACCTGATGTTGCGTCAGCATTCAAAACTCAGGTGAATGAATCGAATCGGGAGCGGCCCACGAGCCGCGGAACATATGAGACAACCCTAAGTTTGACGCCTGAGAAGGCACTAATTCCTAATTCCTAATAAATACCAGCAATGAATCCATTAAACGCTTATCGAAAACAGACTCAAACCGCATGGACCCGAATTGAGATGCTGCTGGCACTTTATAACGCCACGATCGAAAGCCTGGACGCCGGGATCGACCTGTTGAATCGACAGGATCTCAACGGATATCCCCAGGTACAGCTCAGGACGGTCGAACGACTTCTGGCACTGGTCGACGGCATTGATTCGGAGGCGGCTGAACCGGCATCCCGAATTCGTGACCTGTGCGTGTTCTGTATCGGACAGATTGCTCAACCGTCATTGTCGGGCTGGATCAGCGCACGCGAGGTTCTGGCGACATTGCGAGACGGCTTCGACGCCATCCGTGAAGAAGGGGTTCGCCTGGAAGCCGACGGAACAATTCCCGCCTTGTCGCTCGCGACCAGTCAGACACTGCTGCATGCTTAAAGCGGCTTGCTGTCGACGATCCGAATGTTGCCGCCTGAGGTGGCTGCGTCGGTCTGTTCCGAGAGGAGTGGCAAATGGATGATGATGGTTGTCCCTTCATGAAGCTGGCTCTGGCACTCGATCGTTCCGCCATGTGCGGTGACAACGGCCTCGCAGATACTCAGCCCCAGTCCGGTCCCTTGAATGGACGTTTCCCGTCCCCGTCCGCGATCGGCACGAAAGAAACGCTCAAAAACACGGGCGACATCTTTCTCGGCAATTCCAACTCCGGTATCGGCCACGGTTAACAGCACGGTCGATTGAGCGGTGTCAACTGTTAATGAGACGGAGATTCTTCCCCCGGGTCGTGTGTATTTCACGGCATTATCAATCAGATTATTGACCACCTGTCGAAGATAACGGCGGCTTCCGGAAACGTGTGCAACCTGCTTCTCTTTGAATTGCAACGCGATTCCATTGGCTTCCGACACCCCTTGAAACATGTCGATCGCACGTTGCACGACTTCATGTAACGGCACCTGCTCCGGGTCGAACGCCCATTGCCCGGTTTCGTTCTCTGAAATGACGAGCAACTGGTTGACCAGAACTTCCAGAAAATTGGACTGATGAATCAGGTTCTCCAGCAGGGCCTGTTCTTCTTCGCTCATCTTCCGACCATCCAGTGCCACTTCGATACAACTGCGGATTGCGGCCAATGGTGTTCGCAGTTCGTGAGCTGCATTTGCCAGAAACTCCCGCCGTTGCAACAAGTAGTTTGCGATCCGGTCGAGCAGTCCGTTAATGGTCTGTGCCAGCAGATCGAGTTCATCATCCACCCCTCGGAGTGGCAGACGTTCATCCAGCCGCGTCGGGCGAAGACGGGAAGCGGTCTGAATGATCTCGGCGATGGATCTGGTTGCTCGTCCGGCCAGCCAGTATCCACAAAGAGGAGCGGTCACAATCAAGACGATCGAGGCCGCCAGGACGAGTCGGTCAATCCGTTTCATGTCGAGATGCAGCAGCTCCAGTTTTGACCCGACATAAACGGAGTGAATGCGATGCGACTCCGGTCTCACCTGACGGTGAACAATTCTGAAATCATCTTGAGTGAACGGCGCTGACGGTAAGGCCGCTCCCCCTCGATCCGTGATGACGGGGGCTCCTTCACTGGCCCAGATTGTGCTTCCCTGTGAATCACGAAGTTCGACAAACCATCCGTGCTGACTCCGCCCGAGAGATTTTCGGCTCAGTTCATCCTGAATCAGTTCGAAGTCATGAGCATGATGCCCACGTACAGACAGAGAGACTTCCTGTAAATCTTCCGTCAGCAACTGATCGAGTTCGCGATAGAGCGCCCATTCGACTCCTTGCCGTACGATTGCCAGTGCGGTCAGGGAGATGAGCACCACCACCATGGCATTCATGGCGGCAAGACGAAAACGCAGCGTTCGTCTGAACCGGCGCCACCGTGTTTGAACCGGCTTTTGATGAACGGAATTCACGCAATCACTCCAACCGGTTCTCAGCCGGACACCAACGAAAACAGCCGGACGGCATCTGTTGCCGTCCGGCTGCGATCATATCAGGATTTCCGGTGAAGTTGAGAGTGGTGCCGTGTCACGGCTTAAGATAGGGATTAGAAATCAAGCATTTTCCTACCCACTATCCACCACCTACTCCCCACTTCTTTACAGAGATGGGTTCCGTGGTCCCCGTTCTCCACCTGGACCTCCACGGCGACCTCCTTCTGGACGTCCTCCTTCAGGTCGGCCGCGACGTTCACCCCCTGGTCCACCAGCACCGGGGCGACCACCCCCTGGACCACCTCGCAGTTGAGAAACATCGAATGCTTCCCCTTTGAGTTGTTCGAATTCGGTCTTCTGCTCCGCAGTCAGAACGTTCATCAGGGTGGCATTTCGCTTTTCAGCTTCTTCCTGGGCCTGTTGACGGCGGGCATCCCGTTCTTCAGCACTCGGTGGAGGACCATCGCGACGCTGTCCGAATTGTCCCCGCTGTTGTGCGTTTTCAGCGAACAGCTTAGTCAGTTGGTCCTGCTGAGCCTGTGAAAGCTTCAGGGATTTTGCGAGTTCGGCATCACGCAAGGCGCCGACTCCCTGCATTTGCCAGAAGATTTGTTGCAGACGTGTCAGTTGAACTTCATCGAGAACTTCGGCGTACTTCGGAGCAAACTCTGCTTCGACCTTCATCCGTTTCTCATTCAGAGCTCGGCCCAGTTCGGCCATCTTTTCCTGCTGTTCTTCACGAGGAAGGTCACGAAGTCCTTCGAATGGGGCTCCATCTGGCCTCAAGGCTTCCCGGTAGCTGCTGTCCAAAGCGCCGAGTTTTTCCTTTTGATCTTTGCTGATGGCCAGTTCATTTTCGACAGCAGGGTTGTTCAACAGTCCAAACTTCCCTCCGACGGCTCCTCCCCGTTGACCTCCCATGAACCCACGCCCTGGACCCAGACCTTGGCGATCACCGCCACCCGGTCCGCCACGTTCGGGACGTTGTGCCATCACAGGCGCGGCAGTCATCAGCATTGCGACAACAGCCAACCATTTCATTTGACGTTTCATTTCACTTACCTCGAAGATGGAATTCAGTCTGTTCCCCACGGAAAGCCGTTGAAACCGGCGTTAAGGATTGAACACCGAACTCAACACAAGGTTCCGAAATTCCTTGCAATTCGATTTTCGCGGATTTCGAGCAGTTTGCGATATGAAATCGTTCAAAATTTGAACAGTCGAGATCAGTCCTTTCGTACTGAATCTCTTGATTTGAAAGGGGAGCGTGAACACGGTAACCATTTATGTCTGCAGTAGTTGTGAGAAGAGGAAGCAGTCTCGGGAAAGGATCCCGGTCATGATCTGAGTTGCCCTTTTCATTCGATACTTCCCCATTCCGCGAGATTCAGGTTTCCGTTGCCAGGAAGCTCTGATCGAATGCCGGAGCGAGTCCGCCGCCGGCGGTGACGGCGAACGGGAGCCACACAATTGAAACTTCGTTTACGGTGAGATCGGACTTTCGGGGAAGGATCGATTTTGTCTCGATATTGAGGTTCTCTTCTGTGAAGCGGTCTTTGAGAGCGTCGAGGTCGGTTTCGAGTTTCTTTTCCAGATCGCTCAGTTCCTCTTCGGCGACTTCCTGATTCTGCTGAGCCCGACGAATGTCCCCTCGCTGATCCATGGCTCTGCTGGCGGCACGAGCACTGGTCCCGGCCCGTTGGGCATTCGTTGAAGAGATCGCCTTACGACCAAACAAGGCCCCGACGATCGAGGTGCCGAACGTCATCGCTGCGGAGAAGGTTGCGGAATTTGCCTGCTGTTTCTCAACATCAACCCGTTGTTCCGCTTTGCGAATCTTTTCCTTTTGCCGGTTGATGGCGGTATCGTATCGGGCGCGAATCTTTTCGATTTCCAGATCGCGCTGTTCTCGTGCAGCATGGCTCAAACGAGAACGAAACTCCCGTTCACTCTCTCCGGGAATGGAAAACACTTTCAAATCCTGGCAACCGCTCAGATTCAGACGCAGCACACGATAAAGATAATTCTTTCCGGAGGAGTTCCAGCTTCGATAAGACGTAACACGCTGACACTCTGCCGGGACATTCGTGTAGCGGGAATCCGAGGAAGGAGAGTTGTCCCGCAGTTCCTTGATGTTGATCGCTTCGCTTTCGTCCCACGGATCTTTAGGAACAGAGTCTTCTTCAAACAGATACATTCGACCGACATCTTCCCAGTGATCTATTTTTAATCGGGCATCAAGATAATGAGCACGACCCAGAGCCAGCAGAGCCGGGCGGTACACAATTGCCGAGGTTTTCGTCACTGATCGGCTAATCGGGAGATGCCGTTGTTTCACGTCGGGAGGAAGAACCGGCGGGGCCGACAGGAAACCATCCCCATCGGTTCCCCCACTGATGGTGGCGCCAGACGGAACGATAGAACTGACGGCGGCGGGAGCATTCGGAGAATCGGCCGTCAATTGCCGAATCTGGTCTCGTGTTAATGGGCCACGTAAATAAGACAACGCCCAACGGGTTTGAAAGAGGGTCGGTTCATCTTCATGCACGTTATTCAGCAGGAAGACCCGGTTCTTCAGGCCGGAGAGAATTGTCTCGATCCGTTTCCGGTCAAACGCCACGCCTGCGGTCGCGGAGGCTCCTTCGAGACCGTCCAGCATGCGGGCTTTGTCCCGTTCTGTCTGCAGTCTCCCCAGAAACCATGTTCCGGCATTCGACAACGCTTTGTAATCGAGATCGACCGGGTTCTGTGTGGCCAGAATCAATCCGACCCCATACGCTCGAGCCTGTTTGAGCAGTGTCAACAACGGTAATTTGGAAGGAGGATTGGCGGTCGGCGGGAGATAGCCGAACACTTCATCCATATAGAGTAATGCCCGCAGACTGGAGGTTCCCGGCTGAGCCCGCATCCATGAGAGGAACTCGTTCAACAGGATCGTGACGAAGAACATCCGTTCCTGTTCATTGAGATGGGCGATTGAAATGACCGCGAGTCGGGCCTTCCCTTCTTTCGTATACAGCAGTTTCTGAATATCGAGCCGTTCCCCTTGTGTCCAACTGGCGAAAGCAGGGGAGGCCAGAACATTGTTGACGTTCATCGCCAGAGCGCGACGGTCATTGGTGGAGATGATGGATTCCAGATCCATCACCCCAATCTGATTGAAGGGAGGATTCTGAATTTCCCGGATCAGTTGTGCCAGATCGAGATCACGCCCGGCGAGCCAGGCTTGTTCGAGAATGTTGGAAAGCAGGATATGTTCTCGGCTGCGCAGCGGATCGGCGTTGATTCCCAATAAGGTCAACAGACCGGCGACCGTTGTGGAAACCCGTTCTCGCAGCGCGTCGGCACTTTCCCGAATGACCGCAGGAGGAGCATCTAGAGACTTTAATACTGTCAGTTGTCGTCCGGCGTCGCTCCCGGGAGTATAGATCGCGACTTCGGTTGAGTCGCGAAATCGGGAGATGCGGTCGATCGGTTGATCCCAGTCGGCCAGACCTTGCTTCCATTGAGCGGCCCGCCGGGTGGCGTATTCTTCGACGGTCATTCCTTGCCGGGTCGCTTCCGCCGGTTCAATCCAAGGGACGAAGTCGGCCGGTTCGAGATTCGGGAAGGTGAGCATCAGATTCCCGAGATCCCCCTTCGGATCGATGATCAGGGCGGGGATGTTGTCAATTGCCGCTTCTTCCAGCAGGGAGATCCCGAGTCCCGTCTTACCGCTTCCAGTCATCCCGACGATGACGGCGTGCGTCGTGAGATCTTTGGTGTCATAGAGCACCGGTTCTGGTCGGGTGGTACCGGTCTCCATGTCGTAGTTGCGGCCGAGATAGAAGACGCCCAGTTTTTCGTAGTCGTACATGGGAATTGGACTGTGACTGATGGGATGGGGAGGAATGTTCGATGTCAGTCGTTTCAGGTCAGTGTTGATAGAGGAAGAGGAGCTAGGAATTAGGGGAATTCGAATTCATCGTCTTTCCTAGTTCCTAACTCCTAATTCCTACCCCCTCTTTTTACTTCCTCCATCAACACCGACCTGAAGCGACCGGATCCAGGATCAACGTATCGTCACTTCAGTGAATTCTTCAAGAAAACTCATCGTCCGGTCAAGTCCTACTGCACCTGCAAAATGAACAGAGTCAAACCAGATCCGTTCATTTTTCTGGAAGCCATTCAGGGGGAGTTGTCATAATCGCTAGGAGCAGGCACTGTTGGGTTTTGTCGGCGAGATTCAATCATTCGTTGTAATCCTTCCCGTACGAGTGCTACGGCCCGCAAGTTCAGCGCACGATGACTTCTTCCCTCTGTTCCGCGCATATCCTGCCGATTTGTTTGGAACCCGCGGCGCGACCACCCGATATTTCCTCTCATGAGGATGCCAGGAGCGGAACTCACGATTCCAGAGCAGATGACGTGCTGCTGCAATGAGGAAACGTGAAACCGAGCGCAAGGGTGCGTGGACCGGTGGGCCGGAGTCAGGGAGGGGCGGCACCGCAACAATGATATTGAGAAGATTGGGGAGAAGCAGTTGAGCCACTCGCATCTGGCCATTCGGCATCTGGTCAAGAAACTGGAAATGTCCGAGACACGACGCACGATTAAACAGAGCCTGCCGGAATGGCTGGTTCAGTTCGTTGACAGACTCTCCGCGCGATTTGAGCCCTTCAGTGGGGTGGCGCGTGTCGGATATGAATGTCAGAATTCCGACACAGGCTGGGAAATTGCCCTGTTCCTGGGAGAACATGAAGTTGTCGGCGGACCTGACGACGGGCAGATGAAGCCGGTCAATTTCCGGTTCGACATCAGTGAAATCCAGCAGAATTTCGATCGAATCGACGGAATTTTCTGGAACGCCTTTCCAAACAGTCATGTCTGTTACGAGTCGATGGCCGATCTTTCCTTCCTGACGATTCAGGGAGAGATCGAAGGTCATTCGGTTCGGATCCAGCTTCACGCCGGACCACCAGACAGCATCGGTCCGGCATTACGACAATACCCGGATGGCCGGTTGGAACTTGTGTAACGAATCAGATCGATCTGTGATCGATGGCAATTCTGCATGATGATTCCAGTGTATCACAGGGGGCATCACGCAGAATTGTGGAGTTACAGTTCGGGAGGGCGAGGCTCCTGCCGAGCCGCAA
>DATMFC010000078.1:0-3365 GCA_035556335.1 Planctomicrobium sp.
CAAGGCGGCCATGCGAATCGTTTTACCGCAGAAGAGAGAACTGAGAATCGCGTCGTGCCAGTTGCAGTAAATAAAGACTTCCTCAGTCGTTTTCGAGTAAGGAGACGTATTAGGAACCGTCTCGATCACTTCGCGCCGACAGGTGCGATATAAAATCCGGCAGCCGACGGCGATGCCTTTGGCGAGGAGACGAATCAGTTGGCGGTTGCGAATCTTCACGGTTTGGTGTTCCTTCTGCGACAACGGGGAAAAATATCGAAAATTCTCAAACAGCAATACCCCAGTTTTCTTGTCGTTACAGAGACCGTGGGCAATTCCTCCCCGTCCGGCAAAAAGCTACGATGGATCACTTGGGGAACTGATGCTCCTTCCTGAACATTTTCTGTCACAGTAGACCCTTTCCAGGAACCGATCATGCGTCTCATGAATCTTCTCTCCCATCCAGTCACAAGAAGTCAAGCGGCAATTGGGGGAGGATTGATCCTGCTTTTCGCTCTGGCGGCCCCCTGCTCTGCTGATGTGAAAACTTGGGTCGAATCGGAAATGGACTCCATCGCCCGGCTTTACCTCCATCTTCATCGTCATCCTGAACTGTCACTGCATGAGAAAGAAACGGCCGCGAGAATTGCTCAGGAACTGCGGGACGCCGGGTATCAGGTCACGACCGACGTCGGCGGGCATGGTCTGGTGGGATTGCTTAAAAATGGAGAGGGACCCTGTGTGATGCTGCGGTGCGATCTGGATGCACTGCCGATCACGGAGACGACCGGACTGGAATACGCATCCACCGTGACGACCACCACCAGTAAAGGAGTTTCAACAGGAGTGATGCATGCCTGTGGTCACGATATTCATATGACCAATCTGGTGGGCGTGGCCCGTTATCTGGCGTCGCATCGGGACCAATGGAAAGGAACCCTGATGCTGGTCGGTCAACCGGCCGAAGAAGGGGGAGAAGGGGCTAAGGCCATGCTGAAAGATGGTCTGTTCGAGCGATTTCCCAAACCGGATTATGCCTTGGCGATTCATGTCTGGCCCAGCATTCCGACCGGTAAGATTGGCTTTCGTCCCGGGGCGATCATGGCGAACGTCGACAGCGTCGACATTACCATGAAGGGACGCGGCGGACACGGTTCCGCCCCGCAAACGACCATCGACCCCATTATTCAAGCGGCCGAACTGGTGGTCTCATTACAGACGATTGTCAGCCGGGAACTGAATCCACAGGAAACCGGTGTGATCACAGTCGGCTCGATTCATGGGGGAACGCAGCACAACATCATCGGAAATGAATGCCATCTCCAACTGACAGTCCGCAGCTATTCCGATGAGGTTCGCCAACTTCTGCTCGACGGAATCGAAAGAAAAGCCAAAGCGGTTGCGGCCGGTTCACGTGCTCCAGATCCGGTGATTGTCATTAAAGTGAATACCCCCGTCCTGTTTAATGACGCGAAGCTCACAGAACGATTTGTTCAGTCGGCTCGTGCGACAATAGGGGAAGAGAACGTCGTCGAAGTTCCTCCCAGCATGGGGGGAGAAGACTTCAGCCGATACGGTCGGGCGGGAGTTCCGATTATGATGTTCCGACTGGGAGCGATCAGCCAGCATCGTCTGGATCAGATGACCGCCGCAGGGATTCCCGTTCCCTCTCTGCATTCGTCAACGTTCTATCCTGACTTCGAAGAGGCACTCCAGACCGGCATCGTCACGATGACCAGTGCGGTGCTGAATCTGATGAAGCCGGAGTAACTCGAAAAACGGAGAGGAACCACGGAAAAGACGGAAGCGAGTAACAGTTTAGCGGTTTGAAGTTGTCCGAGGCCAATTTGCTGTCGAGTGATGATTTTTACCGCAAAGACGCCAAGATCGCGAAGGGGTTGGAAATCATGAGTGGGTCATCTCCCCCAACCTGTCTGTCTGGCCAAAATGGCCTGAATACGTGTGGAAGAAACCACGAATCGAACGAATCACACGAATGAATCAGAGTGGGTTCCTGACAAAAGATTCGTCAGATTCGGCTGATTCGTGGTTCGCTCTTTCTTGGCGTCCTTCGCGGTAAAAATCTCTTTGCAATTTGAACAGGCTTCATTCCGCAAAACTGTTACTCGCTTCCGTGGTTCCTCTGCATTTCCCTGCGACATAAAAAATCGGGTTGCAGTCCGGTTCGATCCCGACTGCAACCCGATTGTGTTTTCTTCAATAAGAGATCAGCCGATCAACCTTATTTCTTCTCGGCCTTTTCTGTTTTGGGAAGTGGTCCCAGCAGTTTGGCCAGTTCTTCATCCAGGACCGGTCCACGGACGTTGGTGCTGACCACTTTTCCTTCCTGATTGACGAGAATCATTGTGGGAATCGCGCTGATTCCATAGTGGATGGCGATCTTGTTTTCGAAGCCTTGTCCTTCGGCATCATCAAACAGAATCGGCCATTTGATTTGACGGGCTTTCAGAAACCCTTCCAGTTCTTCCCGATCGGAATCGAGACTGATGCCGACGATCTCAAATCCCTTGTCGTGATATCCTTCATACAACTTTGTGAGGTGAGGAAGCTCCTGAATACAGGGACCGCACCAGGTCGCCCAGAAGTCGACAAGAACCACTTTTCCCTTCAGACTGGTGATGTTGAACTGATTTCCGTCTACCGTTTTTCCGGCAACTTCCATCGCTTTGCCGGGGAGTTGCAGGCGACGTAATGTGCCTTCCAGACTGGCAACCAGATCGGCCAGTCGTTCATCATTTCGGGCTTTGATGGCAGCAACGATGGCTTCCAGTCCCGGGGTTGCCAATGGGGAATCGGCACGTTGCAGTAATTCACCGGCAGTCATTGCGGTCTGTACGGCAAACTGCAGGGCCTCGTCATCACCAGCGGGAGCAGACTTGACCAGATTCACGACCTGTTCAAGAAGGGCTTTCTGTTGAGCTTCTCCCAGAGTTGGGATGGACTCGATCTGCTGCTGCAATGCAAATCGGGTGGCCAGCTCCGACACGCCTGGTCGTTTGCTTTCGGAAAGTTCTTTCAGATAGGCGTCCCGTTTCGCTTTGGCGCTGGCATCTCCCACATCTTCCAGAACGGAATACAATTGTAATCGCAGTTCAGCAACGCTGCGATAAAACGGATCGCTGATCGGCTTGGCAAGAACCTTTCCGACAACGCCATCAATTTTTGTGAGATGCGCGGCGATGGCTTCCGGGGACGGGGCCGCAGGCTGGGTCTGGACCAGACGTTGCAGAAACATCTGCAAGGCCTTGTCATCATTGGTCTCAGGGACAGCAAACGGGTCTGCGGCTTCCTCGGCGGTGGCCGGTGCTGGTGGTTTCGGAGCGTCGTCCGACCAGACTGGGGAAACGGAAACACCCAGCATCAGA
>DATMFC010000079.1:0-5818 GCA_035556335.1 Planctomicrobium sp.
CCCTTGTTCCCAAGCTCTGGCTTGGGAACACACTCGACGCCAAGCTCCAGCTTGGCCACTGAACGTTTGGTTTTCTTCTCTCAAAAAGAGGAGAGAGTGTGAATCAGGTTGTCTTTAATACGAATCACGAAGCAGAGCTTCCGGGCGAGTGCGTTCCCAAGCCGGAGCTTGGGAACGAGGAACAGCGACTTCATTCCGCTAAAGTGTTACAGAGATTTTATTTTTTGCTTTCTCTGTGTTCCTCCGTGTCTCTGTGTTTCAGAAAACGTATTCTATTGTCGTCGGGAACGGCTCAAGAATAATGATGGCATACTGACAAGGCTTTCGCTTTAAAGTTCACGCTTTCCATGGTTTGCGGCTCTGCGGGAGCCTCGCCCTCCCGGAAACTGCCCATCTTGAAACAAGCAAAAGCCTTGGGCATACTGATCAACGGACCGCACTTATTTTCGTGTGGCGGTAATCACGAAGTAGCCACGGACGTCTTGAGCGATCACATTGTCAAAAAGCTGCTCCACTCGCGCGACGGCCCAGTCTTGATGTTTGGTGACGAAGTAGAGTCGCCCCCCCGGCTTGAGCCCCCGTCGCGCGGCTTGCAGGAAAATCTCTGCGATCTGGAAGTGTGAGAAGTACGGAGGATTGGCCAGAGCCACATCAAAGGTCCCGGTAAGGTCCCGGTCGCCATCAAACAGATCACCGTCTGCGGTCAGTCCCGTGGTGAAGTTGGTGATTCCGTTCAAATGGGCACCTGCATGTGCACATTGGATGGCTCTGGCGTTCGAATCAATTGCGTGGACGTGAACATCTGGTGCCCGTAATGCGGCAGCGATTCCAACCGTTCCGGAACCGCACCCGACATCAAGGACGTGGTCCCCCGGATGAATCTCCATGACTTCCAGGAGAGCCCGGGCTCCGACATCCAGCCGACGATGTGAGAAAACACCTGGCCGACTCACCGCCTGCACCAGATTTTCACCATCGCGGAACACGAACTCTGAGGTGAAGTCTCGCATCCGCTTGAGTGGCTTGAGTTTCTTCATCCGGTAGGTCACCCCGTGCCGTTTGGGGGTCCGGTCGATATTCTTTCCCAGCTTGTCGATCTCGTGATGCAGCCAGACATCTTTTTTATTGTCACTGGTGGCGATCAGTAATCCCCCCACCGCCAGACGGTCATATCCTTGTTGCAGGAACTCCCGGGTCAGTTCCGCTTCCCCTCCTCTGGCCACCGGGAGGACGAACAGATCGATTTCGTCCTCCGGCAAATCCGGAGTGCAGATGATTTCGAGATTGGGAAGATTCCGCGTCAAGTCATCCGCGTCCGCGGCTGGATAGACATCCTGAAAATGACAGCGAATCTTGGAATCTGGCAGCGATTCCGCAAGAAACGCGGCGGTCTGGCCTCGACCGACGGTACGGCAGAGAATCCGCTTGGCGTGAACATCCACACAGGCGTTGATGGCGAGCCGTTCAGAAGGAGGATTCCGCAGATTCTCTAATAGTCGATCGTCCATTGCCGCTCACAAAATATGAAATGCCATTGAATTCCAGGATCATAGACCATTTCTTCGAAAAAACGAGTCGCCTGTCCACTCCCACTGAAAATCATGCTTTCTCCTGAATTGTTCGATTCATCCAGAAGTGTTCTACTGTAGCATTGATGGCGTTTGTCCAGTTCGTTTGAAGAGTGATGGACGCCATTGTCCGTTCAGTAAAGCAATCTGGCTTCCCACCAGTGGAAAATGAGGTCAATCATGGTTCGTACCGCATCAACGATGTTACCACTTGGAAGCGATGCCCCTGATTTCTCTCTGCCGAATGTCGATGGCAAGACGGTTTCCCTGAGTGATTTCGCCGGTCGACCGTTACTGGTCCAGTTCATCTGTAACCATTGTCCATTCGTGAAGCATCTGCGATCCGCTCTGGCCGAGTTCGGTGAAGAGTACCAGTCGCGGGGACTGGCCATCGTCGGGATCAGTTCAAACGATGTCGATGCCTACCCGCAGGATGGTCCGGAACTGATGAAAGCGGAAGCGGAAGAAGCGGGATACACGTTTCCGTATCTGTTCGATGGTACGCAGTCTGTTGCGAAAGCCTATCGCGCCGCCTGTACGCCCGACTTCTTCCTGTTCGACAAAGAACACAAGCTGATTTATCGCGGCCAGTTCGACGACAGCCGACCAAAAACCGAAATTCCGGTCACCGGAGCGGACTTGAAGGCAGCCGTTGAGGCCGTGCTTGCCGGAAAGCCGATCACTGAGAATCAGCTTCCGAGCATCGGCTGTAACATCAAGTGGAAGGAAGGAAACGAGCCTGACTACTTCACAGGAGTCTCGGCGACATAACACTTTGACACGGCGCGTCGGTCAGATGGAACTCAATCTGGCCGATGCTCCGGGCTGGCGAAGATCACTTGTTTCTCTTTTCGATTGATTCCGACAAGGCCCCCCGTCACCGGATCAATGGCAATCCCCTGACCGGGAAAAGGGGTTTTCATTGTTGCCTGATGGACCAGAACATCCCCTGATTCCGGCAGTCGCAACCGGTAGATCACCCGTTTGTCATGTCCGGTTGCCAGAAACTCGGAATCACGCCAAATGCCTCCGGAGACACTGGACCACTTTCCCAGATCGGAAATAACACTTTCCGGAAACTTCAGGACCCTCTTTTCATTCCAGTTTCTGTCATATTCCACGAGAACCGTTTGCCCGTTCTCTGCTCCATACCGGGCGAAGACACACCACCATGCGTTGTCATGAAAGAGAACGACAGTCAAGCTTCCATGAGGAGATTCCCCGAAGGATTTAAAGTCGCTCAAGACCATCGTCTGCAGGTCAAGAACTTTGACTTCGCTGCACTCCGGCTTCTTCGGAAAGTTGGAATGAGCAGCATAAAGCTTTCTCTCAAGAATAAATCCGCTGTTGAGGTGATGAGCCGCTCCGATGCTAACGGCTAAACGTTCGCCCGTCGAACGGTCATACCTGGCGATCACCTTGTTATCGATGACATACAGAAAACGATCATCCGCAGCCACCGCCTGATTCGCCTCGGGAGCAGACAGCGTACCGGTTTGAATCCAGTTACTTAAGACGTCGTCTGCAAAACCGTCCGTTACGGCCAGTGCTGTAACACCAGCAATAACAACGATCCAGATTCTGCAAATGATGGTGCTTTTTAATGTCATGGGACCAGATCGAAGTGAATAGTCGTTTTTTTAGACGGAACAGTGGCAGTAAGCCCTGAAGTGTCCGGTGCAAAGTATTTAACGGGAACCCCTTCTGCCCCCTTACTATCATTGGCTCCTTCCTCGCCCATTTGAGGAAGCGTCTTCCAGGACTGAACAGAGACGCGATACTCTCCAGGTGGAACTCCATTGACAGACTGAGACTCTTTCAGAACATACTCGCCTTTAGTAATACGTGATGCATAAAGTTGTCGCCCGTCCAGGGAAGAGAAGCCGATAATACCGTCTTCAAGTGGTTGACCATTAAACCGAACAATCCCACTCACGTAAACGAGTCCAGGGTTACTGGATTGGGCATTACAACCGCAACTTCCCCAAAGCAGAAAAAGACAGATCGACGCAAGGAGATTCGTTATGGTCGAGTAATACGACACTGACGGACGTGAATCAAGGAACCTCGGCGACTTGCCCATCTGCTTTATCTCCCAGGTAGCACCATGTCGGAAAATCAATGTTGTTTCCAATAAATCGAACTGCCCCATCGGCCATCAACATGTGAACTCCTCCGACATGATGGCTGGAAAATCCACCGTTGGCTTTGTGATCGTTTTCGGAACCGCTGCTATTGAAATTCATCGTGGGGCTATTGGGCTTCTGGCCTGTAAATGCCCCAGGGAAATTGTAGCACCATGCTCCTCCATAAATCATCAATTCCCCTCTTCGTTCTCCCATCAGGAACGTGTTGCTTGTTCCGTCCGTAATATGCTGAATACCAGTCCGGGTCACGCCTCGCATCCCAAAAATCCCAGGATGACGATTTGTCGCAAAATTATGAGACTCGTACCACAACATTGCGTTGCCCGCATCGCAAAACGAACCTAATCCGCCCGAAGCGGCACAGTCGAGGGCCAGATCCGTCGTGGTTCCTCCCGTCGCTGAATTGGCAGGGCGACCGGAACCGGCAGAGAGAACGTATTGGCCCACCTGCATGACCACACTGCTCATGTCATTAAACGGATTGCCTCCGACCGTCTTCCCCAGGGGGGCATTCGGATTCGAAGGGCACGTAAATGCGGGAAAGAATTTATTCTCAAACAGGGATCTGTTGTCGACGGCTCCGAGTCGATAGGAATTATTGACATTAAAATTGATTGCCTGATACATCGGTGCCTGATCGACAAACGGCAGGAGAAATTCCAGCCAGACATGCCTTGGCACCGCACTTGCCGAGCCACCAACTCCATAAGTACTGGCGTAAGGAAAGACCTTATGCGTGTCGAGGTAATTATGCATTGCCAGACCGAACTGCTTGAGATTATTCCGGCACTGAGTGCGTCTGGCTGATTCCCGGGCCTGCTGAACTGCCGGCAGGAGTAATGCCACCAGAATGGCGATGATCGCAATGACAACCAAGAGTTCGATTAATGTGAATCCCTTCGCTGGAGTCTTGCTTCCTGTTTTGAAATCGTAAACAAAGTTGGTCACGAGTGATTCCTTTTGCTTTCAGACAACTCACAAAAATGCGCCGTTCCTATGAAATTCGACCGGACGCGAGCGGAGCGATCTGGACATGATAATGACTTGGTTTTCTATATTTGAGAACAAACTGTTAATTAGTGTGAACTGTCATCAATTAATTACGATAAATATATTCAATTTATATAATGCAAGTCGCGCATACAAACTACTTTTTAAATGCAATATAAAATCTTCTCAATCGGTGAAAATTTCTCATTCGCGAGCGGACCGGGGCAACTTCCAACAGGTCTTATCAATAGATAACGTTTCACATTTAATGTGAGATGCTTTTGCAATTAAAAACATGATTGTATATCAGTGGTGTTTCAGAAAAATCCTGATTTGATCAATAGCCTTCTGTTTAGAAGAGCAGCTCAGTTTAAATCGAATGACTCTACGATCAGAAGAAACGGTGATTGTGTCCGTTCCTTCGCCGAAGATGGCTCCTCTGCCGCCAGGGATATTTTTTATTGACTGTGCGTCAGGGTAGAGAACCTCAGGATGACCGAACTCCCTATCTGTTTCTTCGAGAATCGTCTCCTGCATTGCGAATCCCAGAATGGGGCGATCGAAGCGAATCACTCCATCAACGGGAGAATTCTTTGACGTCTGAGTATGAAGCAGAAAGGTGGAAACAGGAGTTCCAACAGGGAGTATCACCTGGCCCGGGAGATTCGCTTTGTCGTATGTCCCGGGTTCCGATGCCTGTAACTGGAGCGGTTGCTGGATGTCGACAAGTGCTCTTTCCTGAAAAAGGAAAGCGGTTCCGTCGCTCACCAGTTCAAGAGGACGAACCGATTTGGGCGGGGGCGTCATGACTTGAACTTTTCCCGATATTTGGGAGATGCCCAATAATGAAGGAAGCGATTGAGTAAAAAGGTTGTTGGTATTTGAGGTGTCTGTTTGGATGCTCTCCCCTTTGTGAATCCGCCGTGCTTCTCCAGAGAGAACGGAAACTCTCTGGGTGCTTCCTCCGGCCTGAACTTCGATTTCCCCCTCCATCACCTGGATATCCGTCACTCCTTCCCGATCCACATGCACTCCGAACAGGGTCCCTAAATCCACGATCTGTGCCGAGTCGGTGTTGACCCGAAATCCGTGGGCGCGCGGTGGAACCTGAAC